>CACWLY010000029.1 GCA_902761825.1 uncultured Eubacteriales bacterium | reverse complement strand
GTCAACGTAGCGCTGCTACGCCTCCCTCCATTCAGCTTAGCCAGGGCGAAAAATCCATCCCAAATCTGATAATCTTTTATACTGAGAATAGTATTACCGGTCATTTCTTTTCTTCCGGTTCGCCTTCCTTTAGCAGCATATTGAGCTTGCGGACCTTCGCTTTATACGCGGAATACATGATCAGCCAGATCAGGATATAGCAGACCACTTCGGCCGCCAGCATGATCCAGAAGGCCGCGCTCCAGGGCTTAAACCATTTCAGCGCAAAGCACGCGAAAACGAGGACGCCCATCGCGAACAGAAAATGGGTCGCGGTGGCGCGGAGGATGCTCCACTCTTCAATATCATAGATCACGGTCGAGCTCATGATGACCGCGCCGGGAATTCCGCCCAGCACGATATGCGGAAGCGCTGTCGCGATGCTGAAATCCTTATACTGAAGGGTAAAGCACAGGCCGATGACGCACCCGATCACATATCCGATGAATCCAAGCAGCACCGCTTTCTTACACATCCTGCTCACCCTCCTTGCTGCTGCCGAGAAGCCTTAAGGTTTTCTGGATAATCTGCACATACCGGCGGGCGACCCATGTTCTGCTTCCGTCTCGAAAGATGATCTGGATCGTGCCGGTGCTGCTGAAATCGAAACCGGACACTTTTCGGAGGTTCACGATCTCAAAGCGGCTGATGCGGACGAAATGCTCTTTATCCAGTCCTTCCTCCAGCTCCCTCAGCGATTGCCTCGCTTCGTACCGGCCGGAATCCGCGCAGATGATCAGCTTTCTGTTCTCGGTAAACACGCGGACGATGTCGCCGGGAGAAAGCAAAACCAGCGTATCCTTCCTGTATGCCGCTACGGGAGGATGCTCGTTATCCATGCAGCGCTCGATGGCGCTGATGATTCTTTCCGTCAGTTCCGTCTGCCTGCAGGCGCGGATGATCACTTCCGGTTTCGCGCAGGAAGGATCGATCTCCAGACGGATATCGATCTTGTCGCTCAATCTGCTTCACTCCGTTCCCACAATTTAAGGAAGTAATGATTATATTATGCATAGATACGGCCGCCAAATCAACTGTTTTTTTCCTGAACGGCTGCTTTTGCCGCCCGAACGGACGCCGCGGACGGCGGCTTCGTTTTTTGATTGCTTTTTTCCCGCATTCCGCTTGACAAAGGGGATGGGGTGTTTTATACTTTAGCGCAGTAAAGCAATAAAGCATTGCTGTACGAAAGGAGTCGGTTTTTTATGTTGATCAAAGTCCTGATGCTGCTCGTGTTCTTCGGAAGCATGGTCGGCATCGGTCTGTATTGCCGCCGCAACGCGACGGATGTGAACGGTTTTGTGCTGGGCGGCCGGTCTGTCGGCCCGTGGCTGACGGCTTTCGCGTACGGCACTTCATATTTTTCCGCCGTTATTTTCGTGGGTTACGCGGGCCAGTTCGGCTGGAAATTCGGCATTGCCGCCACTTGGGTGGGCCTGGGCAACGCGGTGATCGGCTCGCTGCTGGCCTGGGCGGTGCTGGGACGCCGCACGCGCATCATGACCCAGCATCTGTCCAGCGCGACCATGCCGGAATTTTTTGCCCGGCGCTTCGATTCCCAGTCATTGAAGCTGATCGCCTCTGTCGTGATCTTTATATTCCTGATCCCGTATACCGCCAGCCTGTACAACGGCCTGAGCCGCCTGTTTGAAATGGCCTTCGGCATTCCCTATTTCTGGTGCGTGCTCGCCATGTCGGTGCTGACCGCCGTTTATGTGATCGCGGGCGGATATATGGCGACCGCCATCAACGATTTTATCCAGGGCATCATCATGATCGTCGGCATCATCGCCGTGATCGCCGCGGTGCTGGGCAAGAACGGCGGCTTTATCGGCTCGCTGAACGGTCTTGCCGCGGTCAGCGACGAGGCGGTGTCCTCAACCCCCGGCATTTTCAATTCCTTCTTCGGCCCCGATCCGCTCGGCCTGCTCGGCGTCGTAATCCTGACCTCCCTGGGCACCTGGGGCCTGCCGCAGATGGTCGGCAAGTTCTACGCCATCAAGAGCGAGGGCGACATCCACAAGGGCACCATCATTTCCACGGTTTTCGCCATCATCGTGGCGGGCGGCTGCTATTTCCTGGGCGGCTTCGGCCGGCTGTTCACCGGTGATCCCGCCATTCAGTACAACGCGGGCGGCGCGATCGTTTATGACTCCATCGTGCCCGCCATGCTGTCCAACCTGCCCGAGATCCTGATCGCCGTCGTGATCATCCTGGTGCTTTCGGCCTCCATGTCCACGCTGTCCTCGCTGGTGCTCACCTCTTCCTCCACCATGACGCTCGACCTGATCAAGGGCCGCGTGGTCAAAAAGATGGATGAAAAGCGGCAGCTGCTGACCATGCGCGTGCTGATCGTCGTGTTCATCGCCATTTCCGCGATCATCGCCATCATCCAGGTCAATTCCCCGGTGGCCTTCATCGCCCAGGCCATGGGCGTCAGCTGGGGCGCTATGGCCGGCGCTTTCCTCGCGCCTTTCCTCTACGGCCTGTACTGGAAGCGCACGACCAAAGTCGCCTGCTGGATCAACATCCTCTTTTCCAGCATCTTTATGACCGTGGATATGCTGTCCAATCTGGGCGTGTTCAGCGTGAAGCTCGGGCTTCTGCAGTCGCCCATCAACGCTGGCGCGTTCTGCATGCTGCTGGGCCTGGTGATCGTGCCCGTGATCAGCGTGATCACCAAAGCGCCCGATAAGGCCAAGGTGGACAGCGCGTTCTCCTGCTACGACAAGTACGTTACCGTGCGCCAGCGCGAAGCCCTGGCAGACGACAAATGATGCGGGTCATCGATTTTCATACGCACACGTTCCCCGATCATATAGCCGCTTCCGCGATCGGCAAACTGCAGGCGGCGTCGCATACGCGCCCGTTTTCTGACGGTACGGTAAGCGGACTGATAAAAAGCATGACAGAGGCCGGAATATCGGCCTCTGTCGTGTTGCCTGTGGCTACAAGCCCCCGGCAGGTGGAGCATATAAACGACGCCTCTGTCCGGCTGAACGAGCGGGCGGGGGAGACGGGCGTTTTTTCCTTTGGCTGCATGCACCCGGATTATCAGGGCGCGGCGCGGGAGCTCGGGCGGATCGCCGGCGCGGGCCTTCGCGGAATCAAGCTGCATCCGGTCTATCAGGGCGTGGATTTTGACGATCCGCGCTTCCTGCGCATCCTGGAAGCCGCCGGCGCGCTGGGGCTGACCGTGCTGATACACGCAGGTCTGGACGTTGGCTTTCCCGGCGTGGAGCATGCGTCCCCGAGAATGATTGCGCGCGCGCTCAAAAGCGTCGGCCCGGTCAGGCTGGTGCTGGCGCACATGGGCGGCTGGCGCTGCTGGGATCAGGCGGAACAGCTGCTTGCGGGCGCGAATGCATATATCGACACCTCATTTTCTCTCGGGGCCATGACGCCGAGCGGCGACGGGCATTACCGTACAGCCGAAGAGCTCGCGCTGCTGAGCGAGGAACGGTTCGTCCGCCTGATCCGCGCTTTCGGGGCCGAACGCGTGCTTTTCGGCACGGATTCTCCCTGGGGCGATCAGGCAAACGAGCTTCGGCGTTTCCTGTCGCTGCCCCTGACGGACGAGGAGAAACGCATGATCCTCTCGGAAAACGCCGAAAGGCTGCTGCGATCGGCTATCTGACAAAGTCCTCGCGCATCGGCGTGAAGATATCCAGCAGCGCGCCGGCTTCGAGGCAGACGGTGCCGTGCGTCAGACCGCCCGGAACCACGATGGAATCGCCGGGGCGCAGCTCGACGCTTTCCTCTTCCACGGAATAGCGGAACCTGCCGGACAGCACATAGCTGCATTGCGTATGCGGATGCGTATGCGCCGCGCCGACCGCGCCGGCTTCAAAGCTGACTTCCACGGCCATCAGCTGCTCGCTGTAGGACAGGACGCGTCTTTCCACGCCGCCGCCAAGGACGGTCGGGACGATGTCTTCGCGGCGCTTTACGATGCCTTTCATGCTATCGGCCTCCTGTTTATCATCTGGTTATAATCTGGTGCATTTCCGGTCGCCCATATGGCGGATCAGGTATTGCCATACTTTTTCCTGCGGCGCGCTTGCCTGCCCTTCGGGGAGCAGGAAGGCGCGGGCTGCGTTCACATACAGATAGATGCATTTTTTCGCCAGAAACGCCCGCTGCATTTCCTTCCACGGAACGACGAGCGCGTCTTCTTTTTTTTGGTCGTTTTGTACCGTCACGCCATCCCGCGTCAGGAAAACCGTGTACACCCTGCGCCCCTTGTCCAGCTTGCGCCGCATGGCCTGCACGTTGACCTGGGAAAAGAACATGCCGAAATAGACCAGCGGAAGCCCCAGGCCTACCGCGTACAGGACGGCGGCGATCAGCCCGGACTGCGGCTTGCGGGTCAAAAGCGCCACCGTGCCGAACGCGGCCAGCATCAGGGCGAAAAGGGCGGGCTTGACCCATTTTTTCCGCAGCCGGAGCATATCGAACCGCGCGAAGCGTTTATACTATTCTCAATCTAAAATCTTATCATCTTTGGGTGTCGGTCAACGTAGCGCTGCTACGCCTCCCTCCATTCAGCTTAGCCAGGGCGAAAAATCCATCCCAAATCTGATAATCTTTTATACTGAGAATAGTATTAAAGGTTTTTTCATCCAGCGTGACGGGGATCGTGATTTCGCGTTCAGGCGTCATGGCGTGCTTCCTCCGTTTTCTCTTTCTGTCCGCTCAGGATGCTGGGCGCGCTGCCGTATTCCTGACGGAAAGCCCGGTAAAACGCGCTGTAATCGGAGAAACCGCTCTGGAATCCGGCTTCCTGTGCGCCGACGCCCCTGCGGATCAGCTCCCGCGCGTTTTCCAGCCTTTTGCGCCGGATGTACTCGCCGGGCGTCAGGCCGATGATGCGCTTGAACTGCCGGGTCAGCGTGTTTTTATCCATATAAAATTGTTCGGCAAGCAGCGCGACGGTAAGCTCTTCCTTAAAATGCTGGTTTACATACTCGTATACTTTCATGGTGGCTTCATACCGTATATCCTGCCTGGCCGGGCTCGAAAAAGGCGCGTGAGACAGGAAACGGCTCAGATGCACCAGCAGCTGCATGACGATCAGCCGGCTGAGAAACGGGCTGTCCGGATCGGCCAGGTCTTTTTCATACAGCAGCGAAAACAGCAGCGAATGCAGGACGCTGAAGGTTTCGTCGTCCGGCACGATCAGGTTCCATCCCTGATCCTCGCGCGCGATCGTCTGCACAATGCGCGGCAGGATGCTGGAAAGCGAATGCACAAAATCCCGGCTCATCCACAGCACGACGCGCTCAAACTTCTGCTGCGCGTCCTGCGATACCGATCGGTGCATTTCGCCCGGAGCGATCAGGAGCAGCATGCCGGGCTTCATCACATAGCGGCAGCCTTCCACGATGAATTCCAGCTCCCCGCTGAGCAGGCAGTACAGCTCGTAAAAATCATGCTGATGCAGGGCGATGGTGCTGGAAGCGCTGTCCAGCCGGTAAAAAATTTCAAAATCATCCCGCCGCATTTCCTGGCGGAACTCGAACTCCGTCAGATAGGATGCACGCATGCGTTCGCCTCCTTCGCGTAAGCGTCCGTTTTATGATCGGAAAAGCGCGTATCCGGCTGATAGGCTCCGTTCCGGAAACGGACGCTGACCCTGATACCTGCATTATACAGAAAAATGATGTTTTTTGCAATGTGCTTGGCGGTTCAATCCCTGTACAATTCATCCAAAATGTGATTCAATAAAGACATCAAAGGGAAGACGCGGGATCTGACGAATTGTAAAGATTGGTGTTTACAATACCATCGGATTCTACAAGGGACTGAACTGGAAGGGCGTATGGAAGAGCCTGGGGAGCTGCGTGGAAACGCTGTCGATCGTGCTGATCCTGATCGCCACCTCCGCCGCTTTCGGCTATTGCCTGACGGGCCTGCACGTGCCCGCCAAAGCGGCCGGCCTGATCACCAGCGTTTCCAGCAATCCCGTTGTCGTGGTCCTGCTGCTGAACCTGATTCTGCTGATCCTGGGCATGATCATGGACATGGCGCCCATCATCCTGATCGCCACGCCCATCCTGCTGCCCGTGGCGCAGAGCGTCGGCATTCATGCGGTGCAGTTCGGCATCATGGTCGTGCTCAACTGCGGCATCGGATTGCTGACGCCGCCCGTAGGCGCGGTGCTGTTCATCGGTTCGGCCGTGGCAAAGCGCCCGATGGAAAAGGTGGTCAAGGCAACGCTGCCCTTCTATATCTGCATGCTGATCGCCCTGCTGCTGATTTCCTTCATTCCCGCTATCAGCCTGTGGCTGCCCAAGCTGACCGGCTCGCTGGTCTGATCCCGTAAAAATGACGGGCACGCTGCATGCGCGGCGTGCCCGCGCTTTGTGAAAAGGAGAGAATCGCTATGAAAATGACCTTCCGCTGGTACGGCAGCGCCATCGACCCCATTCCGCTCAAGTACGTAAAGCAGATTCCCGGCATGACGGGCCTGATGGGATTGCTGGACAAGCCCGCGGGCGTGGACTGGCCCGAAGAGGAATTTGTTGCCCTCAAAAAAGAAGTGAACGACGCCGGGCTGGAGATCGAAGTCATCGAATCGGTCAACGTCCACGAGGACATCAAGATGGGCCTGCCCAGCCGCGACGAATACATCGCCAACTATATTTCCACTATCCGCATGCTGGCGAAGCACGGCGTCAAGGTGATCGTGTACAACTTCATGCCGGTGTTCGACTGGCTGCGCACCGACCTGGCCCGCGTGATCCCCGAGGACGGCAGCAACAGCCTGTACTTCGACGAAAAGGACCTGGGCGAAATGGGCCCGCTGGAGATCGTGCGCAAGACTGCCGAAGACAGCCACGGCTTCACCCTGCCCGGCTGGGAGCCCGAGCGCCTGGCGCTGCTGGAAACCACGCTCAGGCAGTATGAAAACATCGGCCCGGACGACCTCAGAAAGAACTTCAAGTATTTCCTGGACGCGGTGATCCCGGTCTGCGAGGAAGTGGGCGTGCGCATGGCCTGCCATCCCGACGATCCCGCCTGGCCGATCTTCGGCCTGCCGCGCATCACCCACAGCCAGGAGGACTTCGACAAGATGGTGAAGCTGCACGACAGCCCGGCCAACACCCTCTGTCTGTGCACCGGCTCCCTGGGCAGCAACCCGGACAACGACATCCCCGCCATCATCCGGCACTTTGGCGAAATGAACCGCATCGGCGCGATGCACGTGCGCAACGTCAAGTACCTGGGCCACCATCACTTCCGCGAGGCCGCGCACCTGAGCTCCACCGGCGATCTGGACCTGTACGAGATCGTGAAGGCCATTTACGACACCTGCCCCGACACCTACATCCGCCCCGATCATGGGCGCATGATCTGGGACGAGCAGGGCCGCCCGGGCTACGGTCTGTACGACCGCGCGCTGGGCGCGGCGTACATCAACGGTCTGTGGGAAGCGATCGACAAGGGGGAAAAGAAATAATGCTTGCGCTGAATGAAAAAGGACTGGCAAACCGCGCGGAATGGGAACGGAAGGGGTACAGGCTGCCTGCGTTCGACCGCTCGGCCATGATCGAGAACACCCGCAAAAATCCCGTCTGGATCCATTTCGGCGCGGGCAATATCTTCCGCGCTTTCCAGTGCAGCGCCGTGCAGCGCATGCTGGAATCGGGGGATATGTCCGCCGGCGTGATCGCCGTGGAAGGCTACGACTATGAAATCGTGGAGAAAGGCTATCGCCCAAACGACAACTACACACTGCTGGTGACGCTGAAGGCCGACGGAAACGTGGAAAAAACGGTGATCGGCAGCATTGCCGAAAGCTGCATCCTGGACAGCGGAAACGAGGCCGAATACAGCCGCCTGAAGGAGATATTCGCCAATCCCGGCCTGCAGATGGCGTCCTTCACCATCACCGAAAAGGGCTACGCGATCACGCCCGCCGCGGAGGCCGATTTTGCCAACGGCCCGGAAAAGCCGGCGAGCTATATCGGCAAGGTGGCAAGCCTGCTGTACGCCCGGTACCGGGCGGGCGGCGCGCCTGTCGCAATGGTCAGCATGGACAACTGCTCCCACAACGGCGACAAGCTGAAGGCGGCCGTGACCGCCTTCGCCGAGGGCTGGAAGGATGCCGGCTTTATCGCGTACGTCAACAGCGGCAGGGTTTCCTTCCCCTGGACGATGATCGACAAGATCACCCCGCGGCCCGACGCGTCGGTGGAGGAAATGCTGCGCCGGGACGGCCTGCAGGGCCTGGAGCCGACGGTGACCGCGAAGCATACCTATATCGCGCCCTTCGTCAACGCGGAGGAGAGCGAATACCTCGTGATAGAGGACGATTTCCCCAACGGACGTCCCGCCCTGGAGAAGGCCGGATTCATCTTTACGGAGCGCGAAACCGTCAATAAGGTGGAGCGCATGAAGGTGTGCACCTGCCTCAATCCCCTGCATACCGCGCTGGCGGTCACCGGCTGTCTGCTGGGATATACGCGCATTTCCGCCGAGATGAAGGACGAAGACCTGACCGCGCTGATCCGCAGGATCGGATATGCGGAGGGCCTGCCCGTGGTGACCGATCCCGGCGTTATCGATCCCAGGGAATTCATCGATACCGTGGTCAACGTGCGCCTGCCCAATCCCTTCATGCCCGATACCCCGCAGCGCATCGCCTGCGATACCAGCCAGAAGATTCCGATCCGCTTCGGCGAAACGATCAAGTGCTATCTGGCCGACGCAGCAAAGGACGCTTCCCGGCTGGAGGCCATCCCGCTGGCGATTGCCGCCTGGCTGCGCTATCTGCTGGGAGTGGACGATAAAGGCAAAACGATGGAAGTCAGCCCCGACCCGCTGCTGGAAGAACTGCAAGCCGCGCTCTCCGGCGTCGCCCTGGGCGATCCCGCGAGCGCGGAAGGCAGGCTGGACGCGCTGCTTACCCGCGCCGATCTGTTCGGCGTCAGCCTGAGGGAAGCCGGCCTGGACGGCAAGGTCAAGGCGTACTTCGCCGAAATGCTGACCGGCCCCGGCGCCGTGCGCGATACGCTGCACAGGCATCTGGCGTAAGCGCAAAGCGGCGAACCGTCTGATACTATTCTCAATCTAAAATCTTATCATCTTTGGGTGTCTTTTCTCAACGTAGCGCTGCTACGCCTCCCTCCATTCAGCTTAGCCAGGGCGAAAAATCCATCCCAAATCTGATAATCTTTTATACTGAGAATAGTATGAAAAAAGAGGGAAGATTCCCTGAAACAAGTTTCCTTGTTTTTCGGGAATTTCCCTCTTTATTTTTATACCCGAAAGCTATTCCTTTATCGTTTCGGGCTCTTCAAATTCGGGGTCAGCCGGCGGCATATGGTCGCATACCATGAACAGCGCGTCCTCGCCGTTATCCTCGTAATATTTTTTGCGGACGCCCACCTGGATAAACCCGTGGCTCAGGTAGACGCGCTGGGCGATCCCGTTGCTGCGGCGCACCTCCAGCGTCATGTAAACGACGCCGAGGTTGGCGGCGTACTGCATCAGCGCGGATGTCAGCGCGCGCCCGATGCCCTGCCCGCGGTACTCCTTTCTGACCGCGATGTTGGTGATATGCCCTTCATCGATCACGATCCACACGCCGGCGAAGCCGACGATGCCTGCTTCCGGCAGCTCGGCCACCAGATAGCGCGCGCAGGCGTTGCGGGTCATTTCCTCATAAAAGCTCTGCCGGCTCCAGGGCGTGGCGAATGTGTCCGCCTCGATGGCGTGCACCGCGTCCACGTCGTCCACGGTCATGCGGCGGATCGTATACTCAGCCATTTTTGCCCTCCCGCCTGGCCCGCTCGCGCTCTGCCTGCGGCGCGCGGAGGTACATGGGCTGCAACGTCAGGTAATCCACGGCTTTTTCCGCGTCCCTGGCGGCGACGCAGGCTACCGCGGCCGGGCGCAGGTAAGCGCTGTGCGCAGCGGCAAAGCGCGCTCTTTCGCCCATGACGGCCATGATCTGCTCACGGCAGGGGATCACCCCGTCGCCGGTAAACAGGAAGCGTTCGCCCAGAGGCGCGATCATTTTCAGGTATTCTTCCAGCCTAGCCGCGCAGTCGTCCATCAGCCGGTACCCGGCCCGGAACGCCGCGCCGTACACCTGCTGCACGCGGGCGTCCTGGATGGGGCAGACGATCTCGTCCCTGTTTTCGATGCCGAAGGCCGTGGCCTCCAACGCGTCCACGCCGATGCAGGGAATGCCCAGCGCGTGGCTCATCGCCTTGACCGCCGTAACGCCGATGCGCACGCCGGTAAAGCTGCCCGGCCCGACCGTGACGGCCAGGTGCGTCAGCTGCTCCTTTGTAAGGTTTGTGCGGAGCAAAGCCTCCTCCACCATCGGCATGATGCTTTCGGAATGCGTCATTTTGTTGAGCGCCACGGCCTCATAGCGAACGCGCCCGTCTTCCAGCAGAGCGACGCCCGCCACCGGACCGGATGTATCCATTGCCAGCAGAATCATTTGTGCTGCGCCTCCCAATCTCCGTGCGGTATCAGGGTAATGATGCGGCTGCCGTCCTCCTGGGGCGATAAAAGCACCTCCAGCGCCGTTTCGGGCAGCAGGTCTTCGGCGCGCTCGTGCCATTCGATCAGGCAGACGCCGTCCCCGCCGATGTATTCATCCAATCCCATATCGGTGAGCTCGCTTTCATCCCCGATGCGGTACCAGTCGAAATGATAAAGGGGCAGCCTGCCCTCGTCGTACGCGTTCAGGATGGTGAAGGAGGGGCTGGGCACGGCGGAAACGATCCCAAGCCCCCGGGCCACGCCGCGGGCAAATTCGCTTTTCCCCGCGCCCATGCGTCCGCTGAGCAGGATCACGTCGCCCGGCCGCAAACCGGCGGAAAGCCGTTTGCCCAGGGCCTGCGTGTCCTCGCGCGTGAGCGCCGTTACTGTCGTCATATCGCAAACTCCCATAAAAAAAGGCAGGGCTGTGAAGCGCCTGCCGTTTGTATCCTTAAAATACGATCGCCGCGCCTTCCTTGCGGATGTTCAGAACATGGCAGGCATGATCGCCGAACACGGCGTTCATATGGCTGACGAAGCGCTCTTCCTGTTCCTGAGGCACCAGGTTCAGCGTCGTTCCGGCAAATCCGCCGCCGTGCACGCGCCACGCGCCGCAGCCATGCAGCAGATATTCGGCCATGCTCAGGGCCACGCCCAGCTGCTGGTGAGCCGGATTGGCATAGAGATTCTGCAGATACATCCAGCTGCTGCGGCCCGATTCGATCAGGATGCGCTTGAAGCTTTCCACGTCGTTGGCTTTCACGGCCTTGATCAGCTCGCGCACGCGGTCGTTTTCGTTGAAATAATGGTAGGCGCGCAGCACGGCCCGGTCGCCGGCTTCGGCGCGCACGCGGGCCATATCGCCCCAAAGCTGCTCGGGCCGCACGCGGCGAAGGACTTCCTCGCCGAAGCAGCGGGCCACGGCGTGCATTTCGCGGCGCACGGCGGCGTAATCCTCGGTCAGGTCGTCGTGGGCGCCGCCGGTATTGACGACCACCAGGGAATATCCGCTCAGGTCCATCTGCATGGGCGTGACTTGCGGCTGATCCTTGAAATCGATCGCGACCAGGCCGCCCACGGAGGACGCCATCTGATCCATCAGGCCGCTGGGCTTGCCGAAGTAGACGTTTTCGGCGTACTGCGAGATCTCGGCGCGTTTAATGGCGTCCACCTGCATGCCGTTGTACAGGGCGTCGAAGATCGCCACGATCAGCACTTCAAAGGCGGCGGAAGAGGAAAGGCCGCTGCCGCTGAGCACGTTGGAGGTCGCGCTCGCGTCAAAGCCGCCGATCACGAGGCCCATTTCATGCAGGCGGTTGGCGATCCCGCGGATGATGGAGGCGGGCTTGCCCTGCTCTTCGGGAACCATGGTCAGATCGCTCAGATCGATATGCACCGGCGGGAAGCCTTCGCTGTTCAGGTTGACCAGCATATCGTTTCGCCTGTTCACCGCGGCCACGGTATCCAGGTTGACGGCCGCCGCCATGACCAGGCCGTTATTGTGGTCGGTATGGTTGCCGCACAGCTCGGTGCGCCCGGGCGCGCTGACGACCATGGGCGCTTCTTCGCGCCCGAACAGATCCTGATGCCGTTTCAGCAGCAGCATATACCGTTCCAGCTGCTGCGCTACCTTGCCGTTCTGGCAGCCGTACAGCTGTCCCAGGCGTTTCATGCCTTCTTCGGATTTCAGGGTACGCATCAAATCGCTCGCGGTTTTCATCATTTGTTCCTCTCCTCCAGTATATTCTGCCAGAAGGCCATAAACTCGTCCAGTCCGGCGTCTTTGAGCTGCTGCTCGAAGGCGGCGAAGCTCTCGTCGCTGATCGCGGTCTCGCCCGTTACCCAGCGCCCGATGGATTCGTCCACCAGCCGGCCGATCGCGCTTTGCAGCGGGGCGATCCGGGCGGACTGCTCCTCGGTCAGCGTAAAGTAGGGGAAGGGACGCCGGGCGACGGCGCAGACTGTTTCTATTTCGTCGGAAAGCTGCGCCACCGTATGGTCGTGGTAGCGGCGCTGGAACTCTTCCGATGCGTAGCAGGGGTAAGAGGACCCCGAGGAAAGCAGGGCTTCGGCGCTGAAGAAGCTGTTGTTCTGAGTGGCGGAGGTCATGCGCCAGGTGCCGTCGCCGTCGATGACGTAATCCACGTTTTCGGCGCCGACGCTGGAGAGAATATAGACTTCCTCGGTATAGAACTGATCCACCCACGAAAGCACCGCGGCGACGTCCTTGCAGGCGCTGGTGACGGCGAAGGTCCCCCTGATCACGGGCCCGATAAAGCTGCGGTAAACGGTTTCGCCCTCATACTGCATGGGCGGCAGAACGGCGTAATCCCCGGCCCAGGAGGAGGGCAGGAAGGTGGTAGGCAGCGTGGTGATCATGCCGCCGTACCGTTTCGTTTCGGTATCCTTCTGCACGAGGCGCAGGGAATCGCTGGTGACGAAGCCCTGCGGATCAAGCAGGCCTTCGCTGAACAGCGCGCGCAGCCATTCCACGAAGGGCCGGAAGGCGGGCTGCAGCGGAACGAACTGCGCCTGTCCGTCCACTTCGCGCACGTTATAGTCGTTGGCGGTCAGGCCGAAGGCGTGACCCAGGAATTTCAGGTCGAAAGCGCCCAGAAACGCCAGCGGGATCTCGTCGCTTTTGCCGTTGCGGTTGGGATCGCGCTGCTTGAAGGCCCGAAGCACTTCGGTCAGCTCGTCGGCGGTCGCGGGCATCTGCAGGCCGAGCGCGTTTAACCATTCCTTGTTCAGCCACACGCAGTTCTGCACGGGCTGTTCGCAAACGGAGGGCAGCGCGGCGATGCGCCCGTCCGGCAGCGTGATGGCTTCCTCAATTTCGGGATTATTCTGCATCAGCGCGTACAGGTTGGGGCAATACTGGCTGATATAGGGCTTCAAATCGATCAGCACGCCGCTGTCCAGCAGCTGGATGCATTCCTCATCCCGCAGATCGGCCTTGAACAGCACGTCCGGCAGGTCGGCGTCGCCCGGCTGCATGCCGGCTTTCGCCTTCTGCCATTCGGCGGCCTTCGTATATTGCCGGTAGGTAAAATGAACGCCTGTTTTTTCCTCCATCCGCCGGAAAAACAGGTTCGTATTCCAGTCGCGGTTGGTGCTGGAATCGTCATAGCCCGCCATCGTATAATCCGCCAGCGCCGCGCAGGGCAACAGCAGCGCCAGGATCAGGCATAACAAACGTTTTCGCATCGCGCTACCTCCACATCAGTACACAATTTATTATACAACAGAAATAACAGCCCGCGCAATGCTTTTTCTGGCTGAAAAAAAGCGCCGGGCGCTCATGGCGGCCGGCGGGGGTTATTCGATCTGTCCGTCCGCCAGCGCGCAGATGGCGTTGGCGAGGGCCGGCATCGCGGCCAGCGCTTCTTCCAGCGTGTTGTAATTGTTGCCCGCTTCGATCAGCACGCAGCAGGGGGCGACGTGCTGGTTGTAGCGCCCGTTCTTGAGCGCCACGCCGCGGCACAGGCCGTCGCACTGCAAATTCAGGCGGTTGCTCAGCGCCTGGGCGACGCTCCGGTTGCTCTCCCAATCCGGCTTTTCGTCATAGCCCGCGCCGGTCTGGCCCGTGCCTTTGCCCACCAGCATCAGCAGGCGGGCCATCTGCACGCCGTCCTTTTCCACGGTGTTGGGCCCGTTGTTTTTGCTGTACGCGTCGCGGTGCAGGTCGATATACAGGTCGTAGCTTTCCCCGGCTTCCAGGCGCTTTCTGAGCATTTCCAGCGAGCGCGCGTACGCGGTGGACAGCTTGGGCGGCTCAAAGGCGGTGGCGTCGTGAACGGCCTCGATCCCGGCGCTCGTCAGCAGTTCAGCCAGGTATGCGCCCACGGCGACCACGTTGCGCTCCTCGTTGGCCGTTCGCCATTTTTCGGTCGCGGTATAGGGCATGCTTTCGGTGGCGGTATAGGCTTCATAGGTGTGGGTATGATAGATCAGCACGCGGAACCGCGACTGCCTGCTCCCGGGAGCCGGGGAAGAGGAGACCACCTCCAGCGTGAATCCCCCGACAAGGTCGGGAGCGGCCGTCTCCCGGGGCGAGGGCGCGGAGGTTTCCGTAAGAAGCGGGGCGGAAAAAAGCGAGCCGCTTTCCGCTCCGGCACGGTTCAGCGCCAGCAGAAAAAGCAAGAGCAACGCCGTAAAACCTATCCTTTTCATCAAAGCCGCCTCCGGAAACAGACTGCATTATATATATGCGCGATCACATGCCTTCATTCATCAGTGCCGCGATTTCCTGCTGCGACAGCTTCGGCTGCAGCGCCAGATTGAGCCCCATGGCCAGCACCTGTCCCAGTTCGCCCACCATCTGGTCGATTTCCCGTGGCGTGACCACCATTTCGCCCAGCCGCTGCCGGGTCAGCCTGCCCGCCAGCGCTTCGGCGGCCGCCGCGTGATCGCCCTGTTCCTCGGGCATGGAATCGAGCAGCAGCGTCAGCGCGTCCCGGACGATCACCGTGCTGTATACCACGGTCGGCACCCCAACGGCGATCACCGGCACGCCCAGCGTCTGCCGCGTCAGGCCGGTCCTGTGGTTGCCGACGCCGCTTCCGGGCTGTATGCCGGTGTCGGCGATCTGGATGGCCGTTCCGATATGCCCGCATTCCCGCGCGCTGAGGGCGTCGACGGCGATCACGGCGGCGGGACGCGTCTGCTCCACCGCGCCGCGCACAAGATCGGCTGTTTCCATGCCGGTGACGCCCAGCACGCCCGGCGCGAGCGCGCTCACGCCCCGCAGGCGGCCCCGCAGCGGCTCGGGCATGGCGCCTGTCAGGTGCCGCGTGACCAGCACGCTTTCGATCACCCGGCTGCCCAGCGCGTCGGAGGTGATGTGCCGGTTGCCGAGTCCGACGGCCAGCACGTCGCCGAAGGGCGGAAGCAGGCCCCGCACCGTTTCGGCGATGCAGGCCGAAAGCTGCTGCCGCTGCGCCTGCTCCAGCGTGTGGATGGGCTCGGTCTCAAACGTGAAATACCGCCCCGGCGGCTTCTGAAGGCGGCGCGATGCTTCCTCGCTTTCGATATGCACCTCTGTGCGGGTAAAGCCGCGCAGGCGGATGCTTTGCATGCTTACGCCCGGCGCGCTGCCCTGCTCCAGCACGCGCTCCACGGCGAGGTCGGTACGATACTGCATGGCTGTCGCCTCCGAATCAAGAAACGCACTCTCGTTATCAGGATTCCCCGAAAACGCGCCGCTATGCGCCGCGCTGTACAGCGGAGCGGAACCTGTGCTATAATAAAACCGATTTTTGAAGAACAGAGGTGTGGGTATGGCGATCGCGTATCTGAGAGGCGGCAGGGAACAGCGCGTCCTGCAGGGCAATCCCTGGGTGTTCCGCAGCGATATCGACCGGGTGTCCGGTCAGGCGCAGCCGGGCGACGTGGTATCGGTCAAAAGCGCGCGGGGACGCATGCTGGGCTGCGCGTTTTACAATCCACAGTCGCAGATCGCGCTGCGGTTCGTTACCTTCCGCGACGAGCGCGTGGACGGCGATTTCTTCCGCCGCCGGGTGCAGCGGGCGGTCGCGTATCGCCGCGCCTTTGCCGATCTGAACAGCTGCCGGCTGATTTTCGCCGAAAGCGACGGTTTGCCCGCGCTGATCGTGGACAGCTTCGGCGGCGTGCTGTCCATGCAGTGCCTGTGCCTGGGCATGGAAAAATACCGGCAGGTCATCCTGGACGCGCTGGTGGAGGAAATGCGTCCGCTGGGCGTTTATCAGCGGGACGACGTGCCCGTGCGCGAGCTGGAGGGCCTGGAGCAGAAAACGGGCCTGCTGTACGGCGAAGTGCCCGACCGGGTGGAAATCGCCGAAAACGGCGTGCGCTTCCTGGTGGATGTGAAGAACGGCCAGAAAACCGGCTTTTTCCTGGATCAGAAGGAGAACCGCGCGGCCATCGCGCCCTTCGTCAGGGATCAGAAGGTGCTGGACTGCTTTACGCATACCGGCAGCTTCGCCCTGCACGCGGGGCATTACGGCGCGAAGGAGGTCACGGGCGTCGATATATCGGAGTACGCCTGCCAGTGCGCCGCCGAGAACGAGCGGCTCAACGGCCTGGATAACGTGCGGTTCGAGACCGCCAACGCTTTTGACTTTCTCAAGGACAAGCAGGCCGCCGGGGAAAAATACGACGTCGTCATCCTCGATCCCCCGGCCTTTACCAAAACCCGGAACGCGGTGGAGCCCGCCCTGCGCGGATACAAGGAGATCAACCTGCGGGCCATGAAGCTGCTGCGGGACGGGGGATACCTCGTCACCTGCTCCTGCTCGCAGCATATCCTGCCGCCCATGTTCAGCAAGGTGGTGCTGGAAGCCGCGAACGATACCCACACCCAGCTGATGCAGGTCGAGTTCCGCACCCAGGGCCGCGACCACCCCATCCTGCCCGCCCTGCCGGAAACCCAGTATCTGAAGTGTGGCATCTACCGGGTAAGCAGATAACGAATAAAAAACGGAATATTTTTGCTTGACGCGCGGGAATGTTCGTGATATGATAGGGCACAAGTGAATAGCAAAGGCGATGACGAAGACGGCAAAGGCGATGCTTTTCCACAGAGAGCCTGCGGTTGGTGCAAGCAGGTGAAAAGGGCCGGCGCACATCACTTCCGAGCTGAACGGGTGAAGGGAGCTTTCCGTAGTCCGTTCCGTGAATGCCGCGTCAGGGCAAAACGCTTGTTGGAGCGTGAGGGGCGCATGCAGATGCGCAAATTGAGTGGTACCGCGGGTCAACGCCCGTCTCAATGCAGATTGGGACGGGCTTTCGCTTGTCCCGGAAAAGGAGAAAGCACCTATGGTTAGCACGATGGAAAAACACCTGTCCGAGGTGGCCGAGCGCATACGCGAGCTGCGGACCGTACTGGGCATGAGCGTGGAGGAAGCCGCGCGGCGCACCGGGCTGCGGACGGAAGAGTATGTGTATTATGAGCAGGGAAACCAGGATCTGCCCTTCTCTTTCATCCATAACTGCGCGCTGGCCTTCGACGTGGATATGGCCGAGCTGCTGGAAGGCCGCGCGCCCATGCTGCGGCACTACCAGGTCACGCGCGGGGGAGAGGGCCAGACCGCGGTGGACGACGACGGCATCCTGATCCGCGACCTCGCGCCGCGCTTCAGCGGCAAGCTGGGCGAGCCTTACCTCGTTCGCTACGAGTATGACGAGGAGCAGCAGCACAAGCCCATCCATACGGACGTGCACGGTGGCCAGGAGTTCGACTATATCCTGTCCGGCAGCCTCAAGGTGCAGGTCGGCAGGCACGTGGAGATTCTGGGACCGGGGGATTCGATCCTGTACGATTCCGGCACGCCGCACGGCATGATCGCCGTGGACGGCGCGGCCTGCACCTTCCTTGCCATGGTGCTTGCGGGCGAAAAGAACGACGAGCAGGAGCTCAGCCGCACCATCGTCCGCGCGCGCACCACCGAAAAGCTGCTGGCCGAAAAGTTCGTGCAGGTGCAGGAGGACGAGCACGGCACGCCGGTGTCGATCGCCTTTACCGACGAGGACAAATACAACTTCGCCTTCGATACCGTCGACGCCATCGGCCGGACTTATCCCGACAAGCTCGCCATGCTGCATATCAGCGAGGATATGACCGAGCGCCGCTTCACCTTCGGCGAGATCAAGCGCGCCAGCGGCCAGACCGCCAACTATTTCAAATCCCTGGGCATCAGGCGCGGCGACCGGGTCATGCTGGTGCTGCGCAGGCATTATCAGTTCTGGTTCAGCATGCTCGCGCTGCACAAGATCGGCGCGATCCCCATCCCGGCCACCGATCAGCTGCTGTGCCACGATTACGAATACCGCTTCAACGCCGCCGGCGTTTCGGCCATCGTATGCACCGCCAAGGGCAAGGCGGCGGAATACGTGGAAGAGGCGATGAAGACCAGCCCCACCGTCAAAACGTGCGTCCTGGTGGGCGGCCAGCGGGAAGGCTGGCATGATTTCGACAGCGAGTACAGCATGTTCAGCAGCCATTTCGACCGCAGGGAGGATTCGCCCTGCGGCGACGATCCGGCGCTGATGTTCTTCACCAGCGGCACGACCGGCTATCCCAAGATCGCCGAGCATTCCTACAAATACGCCCTGGGCCATTACCTGACCGCCCGCTACTGGCACCAGTGCGAGCGGGACGGGCTGCATTTCACCATTTCGGATACCGGCTGGGGCAAGGCGCTGTGGGGCAAGTTCTACGGCCAGTGGCTGTGCGAAGGCGCGGTGTTCGTCTATGATTTCGACCGCTTCGACGCCCACGCCATCCTGCCGATGTTCGAGAAATACCACATCACCACCTTCTGCGCGCCGCCCACCATGTTGCGCCTGCTGATCCGCGAGGACCTGAGCCGCTACGACCTGACCAGCATCAGCAATATCACCACGGCGGGCGAGGCGCTCAACCCCGAAGTGCACCGCATCTTCCGCGAGAACACCGGCCTTTCCATCATGGAGGGCTTCGGCCAGACCGAAACCACGCTGAGCGTTGCCACCTTCGCGGGCATGAAGCCCCGGCCCGGCGCGATGGGCAAGCCCAGCCCGCTCTACGACGTGGACGTGGTGGACGAGAACGGCAATCCGGTCGAAGTGGGCGAGACCGGCGAGATCGTGATCCGCACCGATAAGGGCGTGCCCTGCGGCCTGTTCAAGGGCTATTACAACGATCCCGAGCATACGCGGCAGGCGTGGCACGACGGCATGTACCATACCGGCGATACCGCCTGGCGCGATGAGGACGGCTATCTGTGGTACGTGGGCCGCGTGGACGACGTGATCAAGAGCAGCGGCTACCGCATCGGGCCCTTCGAGATCGAAAACGTCATCATGGAGCTGCCCTACGTGCTGGAATGCGGCGTCAACGCCGTGCCCGATCCCGTGCGCGGCCAGGTGGTCAAGGCCAGCATCGTGCTGACGCGCGGCACCGAGGGCACGGAAGAGCTCAAAAAGGAGATCCAGAATTACGTCAAGACGCATACCGCGCCGTACAAATATCCCCGCGTGGTCGTGTTCCGCGACAGTCTGCCCAAGACCATCAGCGGCAAGATCCAGCGCAGCCTGCTGTAAATAAGGAGGAAACGATGGTCGTTCAGGATATATGGTTTGATCTGAAGGACGGAAGGAAAGCGCTGCTGCGCTCTCCCCGGGAAGAGGACATCCCCGGCACGCTGGATTATCTGGTGAAAAGCGCGGAGGAAACCGAGTTTATCCTGCGGTACCCCGAGGAGTGCGGAAAGTACACCTACGAAAAGGAAAAGGCCTTCTTCGAGTGGAAGAACGCCTCGCCCACCGACGCCATGCTGATGTGCCTGGTGGACGGCAAGGTAGTGGGAAACTGCGATATCGCGGCGCTGCCGAATATGAAGGCCCGTCACCGCGCGGTGGTGGCTATCGCGCTTCTGAAGGATTACTGGAACCTTGGCATCGGCACGCGCATGTTCCGGGAGCTGATCGCCATTGCGGAATCCATGCCGCAGATCACGCAGATGGAGCTGGAATTCATGGAGGGAAACGACCGCGCGCGGCGGCTGTACGAAAAATCGGGCTTTCGCATCGTGGGCGTGCATCCCAATGCCTTCCGGCTGCGGGACGGCGCCTTCCGCAACGAATATCTGATGATCCGTGAAATGAGACGATAATACAAAAGAAAAACAGCATTTCTTTGAGATCGGTGGTATAATCCACGGTAAAGACTGTGACGAAGAGGGCGCAGGCAATCCGTTCACGCAGAGAGACGGCGGGTGGTGCAAGCCGTTTGAACGCGCCGGGCGCACGTAGCTTCCGAGTCGGAAAGAAGAAAGCGGGCTTCCCGCAAGTAGACCTTTCCCGTCCTGCCGCGTAAAGGCATAACGCTTATCGGAGCGTGAGCGGCGCGAGAGCGCAATTTGAGTGGTACCGCGGGATGATTTTTCCCGTCTCAAAGAAACTTCATTCTTTGGGACGGTTTTTTTATTCCGTCCCAGGAGAGGAGCCGATATGGCAGAGATTACCGGACTGGATCTGACGATCCGCGAAATGGCGTCGCGCATCCGCGAGCTGCGGCTGGTGGAGGGACTGAGCCCGGCTCAGATGGCCGAAAAAACCGGCGTCACCGCCGCGGAATACCTGGCCTGCGAATCGGGCGAGCACGACCTGAACTTCGCTTTCCTGTACCGCTGTGCCCTGGCCTTCGGCGTGGACGTGACCGACCTGATCGAGGGCAGCAGCCCCACGCTGACCACCTACGCGCTGACGCGCGCGGGCGAGGGCCAGCGCATCGAGAAGGCCCACGGCATGACCTACTATAATATGGCGGGCTCCTACAAGGACCGCATCGCGGAGCCGCTGTATACCGTGGCGGAGTACGACGAGGCCGCGCAGCGTCAGGACATTCCGCTGACCACGCACGAGGGCCAGGAGTTCGACCTTGTGATCAGCGGCCACCTCAAGGTGCAGGTGGGAACGCACAGCGAGATTCTGGGCCCCGGCGACACGATCTATTACGATTCCAGCACGCCGCACGGCATGATCGCCGTGGGCGGGGAGAGCTGCGAATTTTACGCCGTCGTGCTCAATCCCACCGAATATATCGCGCACCGCGGCGGCCAGGCGCCCGCGCTCAGCGGCGAGCGCCGCGCCGACAGCCAGCGCCGCGTATATGAGAATTTCATCGATCCCGTGGAGGACGAGCACGGCGCGCTCAAGGGCATCGTGTACAAGAACGACGATACCTTCAATTTCGCCTTCGACGTGGTGGACGCCATCGCCCGCAAGGAGCCGGACAAGCTGGCCTTCCTGCATATCGCGCAAGACAAGACCGAGCGCCGCTTCACCTTCGATCAGGTCAAGCGCGAGAGCGGTCGCGCGGCCAACTATTTCAAGTCCATCGGCATCAAAAAGGGCGACAAGGTGATGCTGATCCTCAAGCGCCATTATCAGTTCTGGTTCATTATCAACGCCCTGCATAAGTTGGGCGCGGTGGTGATCCTGGCGCCCAACCAGCTGCTGGAAAAGGATATCGCCTACCGTCTCAAGGCCGCGGGCGTCGCCGCCATGATCTGCACGGCCGATGGCGCGGTGACCGAGGAAGCCGACAAGGCCATCGCCCAGTACGGCGAGCCCGTGCTCCGGGTGGTCGTGAACGGCGAGAAGGACGGCTGGAAGCCCTTCGACACCGAATACAAGGTGTTCACCAGCCATTTCGACCGGCCCGCGGACGCCGCCTGCGGCGACGATCCGATGCTCATGTTCTTCACCTCCGGCACCTCCGGCTATCCCAAGATCGCCGTCCATTCCTTCAAGTATCCGCTGGGGCATTTCGTCACCGCCCGCTATTGGCACCAGGTCGATCCCAACGGCCTGCACTTCTCCATATCGGATACCGGCTGGGCCAAGTCGATGTGGGGCAAGCTCTACGGCCAGTGGCTGTGCGAAGCGCCGCTGTTCATCTATGATTTCGACCGCTTCCACGCCGACCAGATCCTGCCCATGTTCGGCAAGTACGGCATCACCACCTTCTGCGCGCCGCCCACCATGCTGCGCATGATGATCCGCGAGGATATCATGAAGTACGACCTGTCCAGCGTCAAGCACATGACCACGGCGGGCGAGGCGCTCAACCCCGAGGTGTTCCGCAAATTCCAGGAGGCGACGGGCCTGTCCATCATGGAGGGCTTCGGCCAGTCCGAGGGCACGGTGCTGGTGGCCAACACCGTGGGCATGACGCCCAAGCTCGGCTCCATGGGCAAGCCGGTCGCCAGCTACGATATCGACATCTTCGATCCCGACGGCAAGCCTGTGCCCATCGGCACGGCGGGCGAAATCTGCATCCGCGTGGGCAAATGCCATCCCAACGGCCTGGTCATGGAATATTACCGCGATCCCGAAAACACCGCCGCGGCGTTCAGGAACGGCCTGTACCATACGGGCGATGTGGCCTACAAGGATGAGGACGGCTATTACTGGTACGTAAGCCGCATCGACGACGTGATCAAGAGCAGCGGCTACCGCATCGGCCCCTTCGAGATCGAAAACGTGATCATGGAATTGCCCTATGTGCTGGAATGCGGCGTCTCGCCCGAGCCCGATCCCGTGCGCGGCCAGGTGGTCAAGGCCAGCATCGTGCTGACGCGCGGCACCGAGCCCACCGAGGAGCTCAAAAAGGAGATCCAGGATTACGTCAAGACGCATACCGCGCCGTATAAATACCCGCGCATCGTCGTGTTCCGCGACAGCCTGCCCAAGACCACCAGCGGCAAGATCCAGCGCAACAAGCTGTAAAGGGGGAAGGGCATGGAGGCAAAACGCGTGACCCTGTTCGCCGGGCATTACGGCAGCGGCAAAACCAACATCGCCGTCAATTACGCCCTCTGGCTGGCAAGGCAGGGGAAAAGGACGGCGCTGGGCGACCTGGATATCGTCAATCCCTATTACCGCGCGAAGGACAGCCAGCGCGAGCTGGAAGCGGCGGGCGTGCGGGTCGTCGCCTCGGCGTACGCCAACACCAATGTGGACGTGCCCGCCCTGCCCCAGGAGATGTACGCGCTGACCGAAAACCTTGATACGTACGCCGTTATGGATATCGGCGGCGACGACCGCGGCGCGCTGGCGCTTGGACGCTACATGCCCGCCATCGCGGCCGAGAACGACTACGATATGCTGTTTGTGTTCAACCGTTCACGCCCGCTGACCCGCGACGCGCAAAGCGCCCTGGGCATCATGCGGGAAATCGAGGACGCCTGCGGCCTGCCCTTTACCGGCATCGTGCACAACACCAACCTCGGCCGGGAAACCACGCCCGGAACCGTGCTTTCAGCCCTGCCCGCGCTTGAGGAGCTGACGCGCCTTTCCGGCCTTCCGCTGCGCTTTACGGCGGCGCGGAGCGATATCGCCCCGCTGCTTCCGTCTTATATCGGGGAGGTTTTCCCCATGGAGCTTCAGAAAACCATCTGGTGAAGGAGATCGAATTATGGCAAAGGTAACGTTTGAGAAGGACCTGTGCAAAGGCTGCGGCCTGTGCATCGCGGCCTGTCCCAAGGGGATATTGTCCCTGAGCAAGGACGAGATCAACCAGAAGGGCCATCATCCCGCGCAGATCGACGATCAGAGCAAGTGCATTGCCTGCGCGTTCTGCGCCACCATGTGCCCGGACTGCGTGATCACCGTGGAAAAGTGAGGAGTGAAACGACATGGCTGACAAAATCCTGATGAAGGGCAACGAAGCCCTGGCCGAAGCCGCCATCATGGCGGGCTGCCGGCATTACTTTGGCTATCCCATCACGCCCCAGACCGAGGTGGCGGCGTACATGGCCAAGCGCATGCCCAAGATCGGCGGCTGCTTCCTGCAGGCCGAAAGCGAGATCGCGGCCATCAACATGTGCATCGGCGCGGCGGCCGCGGGCAAGCGCGCCATGACCTCCTCTTCCAGCCCGGGCATTTCGCTGAAAAGCGAGGGCATCAGCTATATGGCGGGCTGCGACCTGCCCGCGCTGATCGTCAACGTGCAGCGCGGCGGCCCCGGACTGGGCGGCATCCAGCCCAGCCAGAGCGATTATTTCCAGGCGACGAGGGGCGGCGGCCACGGCGATTATCACCTGCTGGTGCTCGCGCCCTCCTCCGTGCAGGAGATGGCAGACCTCGTATCGAAGGGCTTCGACCTGGCCGAAAAATACCGCATGCCCTGCATGCTGCTGGCCGACGGCACCATGGGCCAGATGATGGAGCCCGTTGAACTGCGCGAGCGCGAGGAAGCGCCCGCCGATAAGCCCTGGGCGCTGACCGGAACGGAGAACAAGCGCAAACCCAATATCATCAACTCCCTGGCCCTGGAACCCCAGGAGCTGGAAAAATGGAACGAAGAGCGCTTCAAGCGCTACGATATCGTGCGCGAAAACGAGCAGATGAGCCAGAGCTATCGCATGGAGGACGCCGAAATCTGCGTGGTGGCCTTCGGCATCGCCGCCCGCGTCAGCCAGAACGCCGTCGATATGGCGCGCGCGAAGGGCATCAAGGCCGGCATGATCCGTCCCATCACCCTGTGGCCCTTCCCGGAGAAGGCGCTCAAGGCTGCCGCCGGACAGTGCAAGGCTTTCGTTTCGGTGGAGCTCAATATGGGTCAGATGATCGAGGACGTGAAGCTGTCGATCGAATGCAGCCGTCCCGTCAGCCTGTGCTGCCGCACCGGCGGCATGATCCCCTCGCCCGATGAGGTGCTGGCCGCCGTCGAGCGCGCCGCGGAAGGAGGCAAATAAGCCATGATCGTGTTTGAAAAGCCCAAGGCGCTTACCGACGCGCCGCTGCATTACTGCCCCGGCTGCACCCACGGCATCATTCACCGCCTGGTGGCCGAAGCGATTGACAGCCTGGATATCGCGGGCAAAACCATCGGCGTGGCCTCGGTGGGCTGCTCGGTGTTCGCCTACAATTATTTCAACGTGGATATGGTGCAGGCCGCGCACGGCCGCGCTCCCGCCGTGGCTACCGGCGTCAAGCGCGCCGATCCCTCCAAAATCGTCTTCACCTATCAGGGCGACGGCGACCTGGCCTCCATCGGCACCGCCGAGACCGTGCATGCCGCGGCCCGCGGGGAAAACATCACCGTTATCTTTGTCAACAACGCTATTTACGGCATGACCGGCGGCCAGATGGCGCCCACCTCGCTGCCCGGCCAGGTCACCCAGACCAGCCCCTACGGCCGCGACGTGAATACCGTGGGCTATCCCGTGCGCATCTGCGAGCTGCTCGCCACGCTGGACGGCACCGGCTATGTGGAGCGCGTGGCGGTCAACAATGTGAAAAACGTGCGCAACGCCAAAAAGGCCATCGAAAAGGCTTTCCGCCGCCAGACGGAGGGCAAGGGCTTCTCCCTGATCGAGGTGCTTTCGACCTGTCCCACCAACTGGGGCAAAACGCCCGAGGGCGCGACCGAATGGCTGGAGCAGAACATGATCCCCTATTATCCGCTGGGCGTGTATAAGGATAAATATGCAGAGGAGGCGGCAAAATGAGCACGACGCAGGTATTGATCGCCGGTTTCGGCGGGCAGGGCATCCTGTTCGCGGGCAAATTCCTGGCTTACGCCGGCCTGCTGCAGGGCCGCAACGTTTCCTGGCTGCCTTCCTACGGCCCCGAAATGCGCGGCGGAACGGCCAACTGCTCGGTCATCCTGAGCGATACCCAGGTGGGTTCGCCCATCGTCGGACGCCCGGATATCCTGATCGCCATGAACCTGCCTTCGCTGGATAAGTATGAAAACGAGGCTCCCGCGGGCGCGTCCATCTTTGTGGACAGCTCGCTCGTGGCCCGCAAGGTGAAACGCGACGACGTGAACGTCTATTATATCCCCGCTACCCAGATTTCCAACGAAAAAGGATATCAGACCCTGGCCAACATGATCCTGATGGGCCATGTGATCGCCAAGACCGGCGTCATTCCCCAGGAGATGATCGCTCCCGCCATGAAGAAAGTCGTTTCCGCCCGCCATGCCGACCTGCTGGATAAAAACATCGAGGCCGTGCGGCTGGGCATCGAGTATTGAGCGAAGGAGGAAATGAAACTATGCTGAACATCCGCATCGAGCGCACGACGAACCCCCGCAAAAAGCCCGAACCCGGCCAGAAGCTGGGCTTTGGCAAGATCTTTACCGACCATATGTTTGTGATGAACTATACCGAGGGCAAGGGCTGGCATGATCCCCGTATCGTTCCCTACGGAAAAATCGAGCTGGAGCCCAGCGCCATGGTGTTCCATTACGGCCAGAGCATGTTCGAGGGCCTTAAGGCCTACAAGGGCGTGGACGGCCGCGCCTACCTGTTCCGTCCCGATATGAACGCCAAGCGCGCCAACGCCAGCAATACCCGCCTGTGCATCCCGCATATTCCCGAGGAGGATTTCGTGCAGGCCATCAAGGCCGTCGTCAAGGTCGACGAGGACTGGATCCCTTCCGATCCCGGCACCAGCCTGTATGTGCGCCCCTTCATCATCGCCACCGATGAGTTCCTGGGCGTCGCTCCCAGCAAAACCTACCTGTTCATCATCATCCTTTCGCCCTCGGGCGCGTACTATGCCAGCGGGCTCAATCCCGTGGGCATCTGGATCGAGGACGAATATGTCCGCGCAGTGCGCGGCGGCATCGGCTTCGCCAAGACCGGCGGCAACTACGCCGCTTCGCTGATCGCCCAGGTGAAGGCGCACGACGAGGGCTTCAGCCAGGTGCTCTGGCTGGACGGCGTGGAGCGCAAGTACATCGAGGAAGTCGGCGCTATGAATATCTTCTTTAAGATCAACGGCAAGATCGTCACGCCCATGCTCTCCGGCTCCATCCTGCCCGGCATCACCCGCAACAGCGTCATTACCCTGTGCAAGGACTGGGGCTATGATGTGGAGGAGCGCCGCATCAGCGTGGATGAGCTGATCGAAGCCCAGAAGACCGGCGCGCTGGAGGAGTGCTTCGGCACCGGCACCGCCGCCGTTATCAGCCCCGTGGGCAAGCTGCGCTATGTGGACGACGTGATGGTCATCGGCGACGGCGGCATCGGCCCCGTCAGCCAGAAGCTGTACGACACCGTGACCGGCATCCAGTCCGGCGCAATCAAGGATCCCTACGGCAACTGGCACGTGTGCGTGGAAGACTGATACCATTCTTCTGCTAAGAGCCAATTCACGAAGGGTGAAATAAGAGCAAGGAAGGAAACGTTAGGGCCTACGCGGCCCTAAAACCCGCGCCAAAGGGCCCGCTTGGGCCCTCTGGACACCCATCCCGGCGATGAAGC
>CACWLY010000028.1 GCA_902761825.1 uncultured Eubacteriales bacterium | reverse complement strand
TCCTTGCCCAGGCCGTTCAGGATCACGCGCAGGGGCTTCTGGCGCACCTTATTGGCGTTCAGGGCGATCTTGATGGCGCCCTCGGCGGCGGCGAAGGACTCGTGTCCGGCCAGGAAAGCGAAGCACTCGGTCTCCTCGTCCAGCAGCATCGCGCCCAGGTTGCCGTGGCCGATGCCGACCTGACGCTGGTCCGCCACGGAGCCGGGGATGCAGAAGGCCTGCAGGCCCACGCCGATCCACTTGGCGGCCTCGGCCGCGCTCTTGACGTTTTCCTTCATGGCGATGGCCGCGCCCAGTTCATAGGCCCATTTCACGTTTTCGAAGCAGATGGGCTGGGTGCTTTCCACGATGCTGTACGCGTCCACGCCCTTGCCGTTGGTGTAGGCTTTGACTTCGTCAAAGTTTTTGAATCCGTACTTGTCCAGAACAGGCTGCAGCTGGGGCATGCGGCCTTCGTAGTTTTCAAACAGAGCCATATGTCGCACCTCCCATTATTCTTTGCGCGGGTCGATCCACTTGACCGCGCCGTCTTCAGCCTTGAACCGGCCATAGGTACCCAGATTCTTTTCGTAGGCTTCGTTCGGGGACATGCCCTTCTTGATGGCGTCCATCATCTTGCCCAGGCTCAGGAACTGGTAGCCGCAAACCTGATCGTCCTTGTCCAGCGCCATCTTGACCACGTAGCCTTCAGTCATCTCCAGATAGCGGGTACCCTTCGCCCTGGTGCCGTACATGGTGCCCACCATGGAGCGCAGGCCCTTGCCCAGGTCTTCCAGGCCGGCGCCGATGCGCAGGCCGTCGTCGGAGAAGGCGGACTGGGTGCGGCCGTACACGATCTGCAGGAACAGCTCGCGCATGGCGGTGTTGATGGCGTCGCAAACCAGGTCGGTGTTCAGCGCTTCCAGAATGGTCTTGCCGGGCAGGATCTCACTGGCCATGGCGGCGGAATGGGTCATGCCGGAGCAGCCGATGGTCTCCACCAGCGCTTCCTCGATGACGCCGTTCTTCACGTTCAGGCTCAGCTTGCAGGTGCCCTGCTGGGGAGCGCACCAGCCGATGCCGTGGGTGTAGCCGGAAATATCCTTGATCTCTTTGGCCTGGATCCATTTTCCCTCTTCGGGAATGGGCGCGGGGCCGTGGTTGGGGCCCTTCGCAACACAGACCATGTCTTCCACTTCCTTGGTGTATTGCATGTAACTCAATCCTCCTTATTCAGGTGATACTATATAAACAGAAAACCAATTAAGTATAGCATAGCCTGCCGCCTGTTCGCAACCGTTTTTTTAACGTTTTATGCGTTTTCTTAAAGCGCCTTTCCGGGAAAACGCCAAAGGCGTGACCGGCCTTTGCTACAGCGTGATCAGGCGTCCGCCGAGCAGCTCGCAGTCCTTCGCCTCATGCGTCACCACCAGCGCCGCGCGGCCTTCCGCGCCGCGGCGCACGGCGGCGATGGCGGCCCCGCGCGTATCGGCGTCCAGCCCCTGGAAGGGCTCGTCCAGCACCAGCAGCGGTGCGGGATACAATAGCGCCCGGGCCAGCGACACGCGGCGCTTCATGCCGCCGGACAGCGTGGAAACGGTCAATTGAAGACAGCCGGGCAGGCCCAGGGATGCGAGACAGCTTTCGGCTTTTCCGGCGTCGTAGGCCCTGCCGAGCGCGAGCTGCAAATTGCGGCCCACGGTCAGGCTTTCCACCAGCCTGTCCTCCTGGAACTGCACGGCGATGCGCCCGGGGCGGTCCTCCACCGTGCCGGAATCGGGCGTTTCGAGGCCCGTCAGGATGCGCAGCAGCGTGGTCTTTCCGCGGCCGGACACGCCCATCAGGCAGGTAACGCCGGGCGCAAGCGAGAGCGTCACATGCTCCAGCACGGGCTTTCCGTCAAAGGCTTTGCAGATATCGATCAGTCTGGTCATAAGCGCTCCAATCGGGCGTACGCCCGTTTTACCGTCCACAGCACGAACCGCTCGAACAGCACGCTGAGCAGCACCACGGTCAGCGTCCACGCGTACAGGCTGGGCGTATCCAGGTACAGCTTGGCCTGATACAGGGCGTAGCCCATGGATCCGCGGGGCACGCCGATGATCTCGGCCGCGACGCCCGATTTCCAGCTCAGCCCCAGGCTCAGCGAAAGCGCGGACATCAGATGAGGCTTCAGCTGCGGCAATTCAATGTACAGCACGCGGTCGGGCCAGGGCACGCGGTACATTTCCCCCATCTCCCTGAGCTGGACGCTTTCGCTTTTGATGCCCGCCAGCAAATTTCCGTACACGATGGGCGCGACCATCAGAAAAACGATGAACACGCTAACCCGCCTGCCGCTCAGCCAGACCAGTGCCAGGATGATGAAGCTGGCCACCGGGATCGATTTGACCGCCACCATCAGCGGGCGAAGCAAATATTCCACCGGGCGCGCGCGGGCGGCCAGCGCCGCCAGCAGCACGCCGGCAGCCAGCCCCAGCGCGAAGCCGCCGGCGTTTCGCGCCAGGCTGAACAGCACGGCGGAATAAAAGCTCTTTTCCCTGACAAGCGCAAAAAACCGCTGCAGGACCCGCGCGGGCGGGACCAGCAGCAGCGAATCGTTCAGCAGCATCGCCCCGCCCTGCCAGGCGGCAAGCCAGAACAGGACGGCGGCGACGCGCCATATTTTCTCTTTTTTCAGCGGATTATTCGGCTTCATTGCTCCAGTAGAAGTCATCGCCGGGCAGGCTGCCGCCGATGGAAGCGGGGTTCAGATCGAGCAGCGTTTGCAGATAGCCGGGCAGGATCGCCTGCGCGTCGGGCCCGGAAATGCAGACGATATTGCAGTTGGGGATGGCTTTTTTCGCCACGGGCGCTTTGACGATGCCCAGCTCTTCGATCTTCTGCGCGGCTTCCTCCACATTGGTATTCACGTACTCCACGGAGGCGGCGAAATCGGCCAGGAAGGCCTCGATCTCCGCGCGGTGCTCGGCTGCGTAGCCGCGGCGCACCATGACGCCGCTGGTGATCATGCGGCTGCCGTTGTCCAGCTTATCCCATTCGTCGCTCAGGCTCAGCGCGACGCGCAGGCCGTCCACCTGCGCGGAAGCGGCGGTGACGAAGGGCTGGGGCAGCATGGCGACGGCCTTTTCGTCGTTCTTGAGCAGAGGCAGGACTTCGTTGGGAGAGCTCTTGAATTCCACGTTCACGTCGGCGCCGATCTCCAATCCGTGCTGCCGCAGCAGATAGGTCAGAGCGTATTCGGGCGTATTGCCCGCGCCGGTGGCGTACAGCGTGCGGCCTTTCAGATCCTCCAGGGCGCTGATCTCCTCGCCGCCCTTTTCCACGATGTACAGCACGCCCAGGGTGTTGACGGCCAGCAGGATCGGCTTGTTTTCATCCTTGATGTTCGCGTTGTTGTACAGGTTGGCGATCAGGTTGATGGGTACGGAAGCGATATCGATCTCGCCCTTGTTGAACAGCGGCACCAGTTCGTCGGCGGCCGCGTAGACATTGTCGGCCGTCAGCAGCTGCGCCATGCCCATCGCGGTGGGGCCGCTGAGCGCGGCAAGGCGCGGCGCGTCTTCCCCGACGGCGCAGGCGGTCAGCGACAGGAGCAGCGCGAAGGAAAGCAAAACGGAAATCAGCTTTTTCATTGTTTTCTCCATCCTTTCGCCCATTCCGGGCAGAAGTAAGGATAGCGTATCAATCGGGCTTTGTCTGTTGCGTATGCAACGCAAATTGATTTTTGCTGAAGGTCAGCAGCCCTTCGCCGCGCATCCGGGAAAGCTCGCGGCTCAGCGCGCTGCGGTCGACGCCCAGATACGCCGCCATGCCCGCGCGGTCGAAGGGCACGGCGAAGGCCGGACTGCCCGCGTCGCGCGCGCACTCGGTAAAAAAGGCGTTCAGCTTCTGCCGGATGCTGCCGCGCGACAGGATCTGAATGCGGTCGTTCATTTTCAGCGTCCTGCGGGCCAGCATGGCGGTAAAGCGCGCCTGCAAGGTCTGCTCCAGCGGCGTTTCCGCCCGTTCGCGCAGCCGGTCGGCGCGCAGCCACATTACCCGCGCGTCGCTCAGCGCGGCGATCGTGATCGGCGCGGATTCGCGCAGGTAGCACAGCGATTCGCCGAAGGTGCTGCCGGGCGCGACGTGGCTGAGCAGCATTTCACGCCCGTCGATATCCTCCATCGCCACCGTCACCGCGCCGGACAGCACCAGGCCGAAGGCGGGCAGCGGATCGACCGCGCTTTTCAAAAGCTCTCCCCGCGCGTATTTTTTCTCCCGCGCGTCGAAAAAATGCAGAGCGTCGCTCAGTTCGCCCTCCGTCAGGCCGCTGAACAGAAAACACCGGGTCGGCATCGTTCTTCCTCCCGCTCTGTTTTGATCAGATCACGCACGGAATATTCCCCGTCTGCCCCAGCACCGTTCCGTCCGTCGCCACCTGGGCCACCGAAACCGTCGCTTCCTTGCCGACGAGCTTGTTCAGCAGGCCGGGCAGCGCCACCAGCGTTCCGCTGTCCACGAAGATGGTGTCCAGCTCGCTGTCACCGTCCAGACAGACCGTGCTGAAAGCGTTGAAATTCTCTCCGCGCACGATCAGCGCCTTTCCCGTATACTCCGCGCTGTCCACGCGGATATCGAGCAAGCCCATCCGCATGTCCGTCGGCGTATACGGCAGATCGCCGTCGTAAAGATACCGGTCGCCGTACAGCATGTCGTATTCCAGATCGTGCAGGTCCTCCAGGTAATCGGCATCCTGCCAGCGCTGCTGGTGGAAACGGGTCAGCAAGCCGCTGCTGATGCCGCAGCGTCCCAGGGTATAGGAGGTGAGCTGGAAGCTGCTCAGATCCCTGCGCTCGCGGGAAAGGCTGCCGTCGTTGGTCCAAATCACATATTCGGTAGCCAGCAGGCTGCCGGAGCGCAGGCTTTCCTCCGGGATATCCAGCGCCGGCAGGTGATCGCCGTATACCACCAGCACCACGGGCTCGGGATAGGCCCGCAGTTCGTCCGTCAGCCGCGCCAGGAAATCGTCGGTTTCCTTCAGCTGGCTGACGTAATACTCGAAGGCGTTTTTCAGCCCCGGATTGTCCTCCAGCCCCGTGCTTGTGATGGCGTAAGGCTCCGCCGGTTCGTCGGTGGCGTACATGCCGTGCCCCTGCACCGCAATGGCGAATACCACGTCGGGTTCGTCGTCCAGCGTCAGCGCCTGCATGATCGGCGCGATCAGGCATTCATCCCGGCACCAGCCCAGGCTGTTGACCGTATAATCGTACATGTACTCGATGGGCGTAAAGGTGTCGAAGCCCAGGCGCGGGAACACCAGATGCCGCTGGTAGAAGGTGGCCGTGTTGCTGTGGATCGCATGGGCGCGGTAGCCGAGCTCCTTGAGATCGTAAGCCACCGATTCGCACACCGCGTCCTTCATCACCGTGCTGTACGGGTATTCGCCGGTGCCGAAATCGCTCAGCTTCATGCCCGTGATCACCTCAAATTCCACATTGGCGGTGCCGCCGCCGATCATGGGCACGTACAGATCGCCGCCGGTGCAGGAATCCCGCAGGCCGGTAAAGGTCGGCGTCGGGTTTTCGCTGAGCGTCACGGACGTGATGTTGTCGGGCGGAAGGAAGGATTCAAGCTGCAGGAAGATGAAGTTCGGCCGCCCGGCCGGCCTGGAAGCATGCGGATCGGCCTTTTCCGGCAGGATATCGCTGATGGCGTCCCGGTCGTAATTGTCGGGCTTCGATATGCCGCGGTCCACGGCGCTGCGCAGCAGGCTGTAAGGGAAGCCGTAGCTGCGGTAAGCCTTCGCCGGATCGGCGTAATCATGGTAAAACATGGCGTAAGGCACCGTGCACACCACGGTAAACGCCCACAGGAGCACGACGAAGACCAGTCCGCGCTTGCGCTGCGGACGCCATTTGGGCGCGCGGCGGAAAACGAGCACCATCGCCGCGACGATCAGCATGACGGCCGCGCCGATCAGCACGAACTGACCGATGGTCACGTACGCGTTGGAAATGCTGGTGTTTTTGATCCAGATCACAAAATCGTAAAAGCCCAAGGGCGTTATGCGCACGATGTGCATGATGCAGTTGATCAGCCCCAAAACAAGCCAGACCGTGCTTGTGAGCACGACGGCGAACACCTTGCGGCGGCACAGCAGGGCGACGCCCAGCGTGCAGGCGATGATCAGGCTGTTGTACAAAAAGGCGTGAGGCCGCGTGACCGCGAACAAAAACGCGCTCACAAACCTGTGGCGCGAAAGCCATTCGATTGCGAAATTCAGGGAAAGCGCCAGCGCCATCAGCCGGATGACCGTCTGATAGAAAACCCTGCGCGCGGCGTTTTCTCCCTTCTTGCTTGCACTCATGGAAATCCTTTATTCCTTCTTTCCCGGCAGCATCAGCCGATATGCGTTATGAACGTTGCAGATCCGCACTTCGGTATCCGCGTCCGCGCGTTCGCCGTCCAGCGACCAGGGCATCGGTTCCGGCATATGGAACACGGCCTGCCGGACATGCCGATACACCAGCAGCGGATGATCGTAACGCCCGGACATCAGCGTGGGCAGCAGCGTGGGCATATCCGTTATATGCTGGGGCGTGCGCACCATCAGCAGCTCATGCTCGCCGTCCCACAGGTTTTCCTGTTCCAGCGGCAGCTTCAATACCCCGCCGAGCGAACGCGTATTGCAGAAGGAGCCGAACAGGAAATCGCCCTCGATCTCCTCTTCCCCGGTTTCCACCCGCACATGATAGCTCTGGATGCGGGTCAGTTCCTGCGCGCCGGTCAGAATGTACGCCAGATGCCCGATCTTGTTTTTCAGGGCGCGGTCGGTCTCATACGACGTGCGCGTAAACGCGCCGAAGCTGGCCACATAGGAAAACACGCGGCCGTTGAAGCGCCCGACGTCGATGGGATGGCTGTACCCGCCCAGGCCTACGGCGGCGGCCGACATGGGATCGCGCGGCAGCCCGGCGGACATCGCAAGATCGTTGGTCGAGCCCATGGGCACATAGCACAGCGGGGGCGCGTTTTCCACCTCCGCAAGTCCGTTCAGCGTTTCGGACAGCGTGCCGTCGCCGCCCACGCACAGCACCATATCGTGATCCGCGGCTTTTTCCCGCGCGAAGCGCGCGCCGTCGCCCTCGCCCTCGGTGCAGCAAAGGGTGTACTGCCAATGATACCGCTCGTACATGCGGGCGATTTCATCCTTGATCGTTTTGCCCCTGCCCATGCCCGCGGCCGGATTGACGATCATCAGCAGCCTGTTCTCCATCGGTCTTCTCCTTTACCGTCCTGATACCGTCAATTATACCAGTTTCCGTCAAAAAAGTCCATACGCAGGCAATCATTGCTTGTCTGATCGCCGGGAACGTGCTACAATAGCGGCATCAACGATTGGAGGTTCTTTACATGGAACGCATCAGCGCCTGGAAAAAATATGACGAAACCGCCCTTAAGGAACTGGAAGCGATCAGTAAGCGCTACCGCGATTTTCTGGATCACGGCAAAACCGAGCGCGAATGCGTGAAGCAGGCCGTGGCGCTGGCCGAAAAGAACGGCTACCGCAGCCTGCAGGACGTCATCAGCCACGGCAAAAAGCTGATCGCAGGCGATAAAGTATATTCCGTCTGCATGGACAAAGCCGTCATGCTGTTCCATCTGGGCAAAAAGCCGCTTGAATCCGGCGTCAATATCGTGGGCGCGCATATCGATTCGCCCCGCATCGACATAAAGCAGAATCCTTTCTACGAGGATACCGACCTGGCGTACGCCGACACCCATTATTACGGCGGCATCAAAAAATACCAGTGGGTCGCCCGCGCGCTCGCGCTGCACGGCGTGGTCGCCAAAAAGGACGGCTCGCTCATCGAAGTGGTGATCGGCGAGGACGAAAGCGATCCCGTGCTGTGCATCAGCGATCTGCTGATCCATCTGGCGCAGGAGCAGATGGCCAAAAAGGCCGGGGAAGCCGTGACCGGCGAAGGGCTGGACATCCTGCTGGGCGGCCGTCCCCTGGAGGGCGAGGAAAAGGACGCCGTCAAAGCCATGATGCTCGGCATTCTCAAGGAGCGCTACGGCATCGAGGAGGAGGATATGCTCTCCGCCGAGCTGGAAGCCGTCCCCGCCGGAAAGAGCCGCGATTTGGGCCTGGACCGCAGCATGATCCTGGGCTACGGCCACGACGACCGCGTGTGCGCTTACGCCGAGCTGGAAGCCATGCTGCGCCTGCCCATGCTGCCCGAGTACACCTGCTGCTGCCTGCTGGCCGACAAGGAAGAGATCGGCAGCGTGGGCGCGACCGGCATGCGCGCGCATTATTTCGAGAACGCCATGGCCGAATTGGTCAACCTGACGAGCGAGCATTACAGCGAGCTCACGCTGCGCCGCGCCCTGAAAAACAGCCGCATGCTGTCCTGCGACGTCAGCGCGGGCTACGATCCGCTGTACGCGAGCGCGTTTGAAAAGAAGAACGCCGCGCTGATGGGCTGCGGCGTATGCTACAACAAGTTCACCGGCTCCCGCGGCAAATCGGGCTCCAACGACGCCAACGCCGAATTTATCGGCCGCCTGCGCAAAATTATGGAGGATAACGCGATCACCTGGCAGACCGCCGAGCTGGGCAAGGTGGACGTGGGCGGCGGCGGAACGATCGCCTATATCTGCGCGCTGTACGGCATGGAAGTGATCGACAGCGGCGTGCCGGTGCTCAGCATGCACGCGCCGCAGGAGATCATCAGCAAGGCCGATCTGTACGAGGCCGTCAAGGCGTACGCCGCGTTCATGAAAGACGCGAATTAAGGTCTTCGCCCCTCGGCGGCTCAAACGGTTCCTCTTCCGGGGAGCCGTTTTTTGTACATGGCACCATCAAAGCCGGAAGCCGCGCATCTTACCCCACGTTTTCGGCATCTTGGCCGCCGGGGCATAGACACAGGCGCGTTTCCCGGATACAATAAAAAAGCGGTCAGCCGCCGGAGGTGATACGGTGAAGGTTTCTGTGGAACGGATCGGCCCGGAGCGCGAGGAGGAAGTCGTCCTGCGCTGCCGCGATCCCGAGGCGGCGTGGGTCGGCCGCGTGCGGGAGGCGGCGTCGGGGTCGCGCCGTATCAGCGCCTGGAAGGACGGCAGCCTGCATCCCCTGCAGCTGTCGGAAATCTATTATTTCGAGGTCGTCGACGACGCGTCCTTCCTCTACACGCAGCGGGAAGTATTCGGCTGCCGCGAAAAGCTGTACGAGTTTGAACGCGTCGCCGCCGGAAGCGCGCTGTTCCGGTGCAGCAAATCCATGATCCTGAACGCGGACAAAATCGACTATATCCGTCCCTCGCTTTCCGGCAGGTTCGAGGCGGTGCTTTCCAACGGCGAAAAGGTCGTCGTTTCCCGGAAATACGTGGCGGAGCTCAAACGCCTGCTGGGGGTGTGAAAAGACGATGAAAAGCCTTACGCTATGGGCCCGGCGCTTTGCCGAAATATACGGGATCATCATGATCTGCACGTTTCTGATGTGCCTGTGCTTCAATCCCGCGTCCACGCTTCCGGTCGTGTCCTACTTTGGCCGGATCCTCGTCTTTACGGCGATCAGCCTGCTGACGATGGCCGTGTACTGCTCCCGGGAGGAACTGACCGCGAAGGCGTGGTGGATCCGCACGGCGCTGCACCTGATCCTGCTGGAAGCGGCGCTCCTGCCGCTGGCGCACGCCTGGGGATTCTGGCACAGCGGGCCGGACGTCTGGATCTACGCCGCCTTCATCCTGCTGGCCAAATGCATGTGGCATCTGGTCGATTACGGCATCAACGCAAAAACCGCTTCGCAGATCAATGAAAAAATCCGGGAAAACCGGCTGCGGCAGCGATAAGCAAGGAGGAAAACATCCATGAACGATTATATCATCCGTCCGGAGCGGAAAGAGGATTACAGCGCGGTGGAGCACCTGGTCCGCGAGTCCTTCTGGAACGTCTATCGCCCGGGCTGCAGCGAGCATTACGTGATCCACGTGCTCCGGGACGACCCGGCGTTCGTGAAGGAACTGGACTTCGTGATGGAAAAGGACGGGCAGCTGATCGGCCAGAACATGTTCATGAAAACGGTCATCCTTTCCGATTCCGGCAGCGCCGTTCCCGTGCTGACGATGGGGCCGATCTGCATCGCGCCGGAACTGAAGCGCAAAGGCTACGGCAAAAAGCTGCTGGATTATTCGCTGGAAAAGGCGGCGGAAATGGGCTTCGGGGCCGTGCTGTTCGAGGGCAATATCGACTTTTACGGCAAAAGCGGGTTCGACTACGCCCGCTATTTCGGCATCCGCTACCACGACCTGCCGGAGGGCGCGGACGATTCGTTCTTCCTCTGCAAAGAGCTGATCCCGGGCTATCTGCGCGGGGTCGCGGGCGTGTATCAGACGCCGGCGGGCTATTACGTGGACGACGCCGAGGTGGAGGAATTCGACCGCGCGTTCCCGCCCAAGGTCAAGATGAAGCTGCCGGGACAGCTGTTTGACTGATATACGGAGGGGAAAATGAATCGCAGCAGGCGAAAAGGATTGATTTGGAGCGGCATATTGTTCCTGAGTTTTGTTCTCTGGACATTTCTGATCCAGACGGTGGACGTGCGGCCCGTCGGCGTCAACGGAACAGACGTCGGTTTCGCGGCGGTCAATACCTGGTTCCACCGCCTGACGGGCGTTCACATGGGTCTGTACACGGTCACGGACTGGCTGGGGCTGGTGCCCATCGCGGTCTGCATGGGGTTCGGCGTACTGGGGCTTTCGCAGTGGATCCGCAGGAAAAGCCTGCTGAAGGTGGACCGGGACATCATCCTGCTGGGCGTTTACTATATCCTGGTCATTCTGGGATATCTGATCTTTGAAATGATCCCCATCAACTACCGCCCGATCCTGATAGACGGCGCGATGGAGGCCTCCTATCCCTCGTCCACCACGCTGCTGGTGCTGAGCGTGATGCCCACGCTTTTGTTCCAGGTCGGCAGGAGGTCGAAGCGGCCTATTATCCGCCGGATCGCCGCGCTGTTTGTGATCCTGTTCTCCGCGTTCATGGTGATCGGCAGGCTGACGGCGGGCGTGCACTGGCTGACGGACATCATCGGGGCCGTGCTGCTCAGCGCGGTGCTTTATCTGCTGTACCGTTCCATCGCCTGACAGGGAGGGTTTTCCATTAGAATCGGCGTGATCCAGGCGTCCTCGCAAAGCGACAAAAACGCGGCGCTGTACCGCTGCGTCCGCCTTGCCGCGGAGAAGAACGGCAGGGAAGACACGGTGGTCAATTACGGCGTTTTCCCCGGCGAGGCCGAAACGTTTTCCTATATCGAAACCGCGCTGGACATCTGCCTGCTCCTCTCCAGCGGCGCGGCGGATTTTATCGTGACGGGCTGCTCCTCCGGCCAGGGCATGATGCTGGCCTGCAACAGCCTGCCCGGCGTGCTGTGCGGATATGTGCCCACGCCGCAGGACGCCTTCCTGTTCGGGCGGATCAACGGCGGCAACGCGGCCTCCTTTCCCCTGGGCCTCGGCTTCGGCTGGCTGGGTGAAATCAACCTGCAATGCACGCTGGATAAGCTGTTTGAAGGGCCCTTCGGCTGCGGGTATCCGCCCGGGGAAGCGCAGCGGAAAAAGCGCGACGCCGAAGCGCTGAAGGCGATCGGCGCGATCACCAAACGGCCGCTGAGCGAGGTCGTCGGCGTGTACGATCAGGAGCTGGTGCGCAAGGCGCTGCGCCGTGAAGCCGTGCGCGAGGACATTCTGCGGCACGGAACCGATCGGGAGATCGCGGCGCTGATCGAACGATACCGTTAAGAAAAGAGGCGCGAACCCGGATGAAAAGAACGCTCGCTTTATTATGCCTTGCCGCGCTTCTCCTGCCGCTTACGGGGTGCGGATCGCCCGCCGCGTTCGACGGCTCGCGGACATCCGACGAGACGGGGTTTTATATGGAATACGCCGCGCTGAACCGCCAAGAAACGGCTGATCTCACGCTTGCCGCGGGCGAACAGCTGCGCGTGTTCCTCGCGCATTCCGCGGGCGATATCGACCTGACGGTCGGCCGGCCGGGAAAGGAACCGCTCTATACCGGAAAAGCGCAGGCGAACGCCGAATTCGTCCTGACCGCGCCGGAGGACGGCGTATACCGCATCGCCGTCACCGGGCGTCACGCGAAGGGCCGCGTTTCCTTCGAGCGCGTCCGGACCGGCGGGCAATAACGGGGAAGCCTATGGAAAAGCAATGCGTCGTCTGCGGAAAAACGTATGATATCCTCCGCCTGCTGGGCCACGGCAAGGGCGGCTATTCCTATCTCGCCCGCGCGGGCGCGGAGCTGGCCGTGCTCAAGCAGATTCATCACGAGCCCTGCGATTATTATACCTTCGGCAATAAAATCGAAGCGGAGCAGCGGGATTACGCGCGGCTGCTGCGCGCCGGGATCCGCGTTCCCCGGATGCTGGCCGTCGATACCGAAGCCGAGCGCATCGTGAAGGAGTATATCGAAGGGCCGACCGTTTTCGATCTCGTGCTCGCCGGACAGTCCGTCGAGCCCTATCTTGCGCAGGCGCGGCAAATGGCGGCGCAGGCGAAGGCCGCCGGCCTGAACATCGATTATTTCCCCACCAATTTCGTGGCGCGGGAGGGAGTGATCTGGTATGTGGATTATGAGTGCAACGCGTATATGGAAGAATGGAATTTTGAAAACTGGGGCGTCAAATACTGGTCGCGCACGCCGGAGTTTGAAGCGTATTTGCAGCGGCGCGGCCAATGATCCGCCGCATCAAAAAAAAGCCCGACGGAAACAGAATCCGTCGGGTTTTTCTTTTACCACAGTATAATATCGGTCACCACGTCGTCCATCACCGCGATCACGGCGGTTTTGCCCTTGTCGTTCATCCCCTGCGGCGCGATAGACTCGCTGTTCATGGGGGTGAGCATGCCGTTTTTCTGCATGACGGTGAAATCGCGCACGGAGGTCAGCTTTTTGCAGGCCGCGATATAGGTGCCCGTGCTGCCGTTTTTGTTGAAGGGAATGATGCGCGCGCCCTTGCCGCCGCGGCCCTGGGGATCGAGCATGGCCCCGGGCACGCGCTTGGCGTAGCCGCACTCGGTAAAGATCAGCACCTGGTCGCTGTTGAGCAGCGTGCCGCCCAGGATGGCTTCGTCCCCGGCGGCCAGGGCGATGCCCTTTACCCCGCCGCTGGCGCGGCCCTGCGCGGGCACGGTGTCCAGCGCGAAGCGGATGCTCATGCCGGCGCGGGTCACGATGAACGCGTCGGCGCGCTCGGCGCACAGGCAGACCGCGATCACGGCGTCGCCCTCCTTGAGGCTCAGCGCGGCGAAGCGCGCGCGGCGCACGGCGTATTCCTTCGCCGGGCTGCGCTTGACCAGGCCGCTCTTCGTATAGAACAGGAAATCGGGCAGGGCGTCGAAGCCGCCCGGGGCGATATCCAGGATATTGACGCAGTTTTCGCCGCTCTCAAAGCCGTTCAGTATGCCGGTCAGCGCCACGCCGCGCTCGCGGGGACGCAGGCTGTCGGCGATCGCCGCCACCGGCAGCATGTAGCACTGGCCGCAGTCGGTGAAGAACAGCAGCGTATGATCGGTCTGCGTGCGCAGCAGGAAGCGCGGCATGTCGCTTTCCTGCGTGGTCAGGTCGAGCTTTTCAAAGATGCGCGGCAGCATGCGGCGCAGCTGTCCGCCGCGGGTGTAGAGCACCACGCAGTCCTCGGGCACGGGCAGGTCTGTTTCTTCCTCCTCGGCGGCCGAAGCGGCGGGGTCCTCGCGCAGGATGGACGTGCGGCGGTCGTCGCCGAACTTTTCGCCGATCTCGCCCAGCTCTTTCTTGATCACCTTCAGCAGCTTCTTTTCGCTGCCCAATATGCCCTCCAGCTCGGCGATGGTCTTTTTCAGCTGCTCGGACTCCTGCTGCAATTGCAGTATCTCAAGCCCGGTCAGGCGCTGCAGGCGCAGATCCAGGATGGCCTGGGCCTGCTGTTCGGTGAAGCCGAACTGTTCGCACAGGCGCTCGCGGGCTTCCTTGCCGTTCTTGCTCGCGCGGATGGTCTTGATGATGTCGTCCAGGATATCCACCGCGCGGATCAGGCCTTCCACGATGTGGTCGCGGGCTTTCGCCTGGTCCAGATCGTAGCGGCTGCGGCGGGTGATTACGTTTTTCTGGTGGTCGATGAAGGCGTCCAGCAGCGGGATCAGCCCCAGCTGCACGGGCTTGCCCTCCTTGATCGCCACCATATTGACGCCGTAGGTGATCTGCAGGTCGCTGTATTTGTACAGCTTCTGCAATATTTTATTGGCGTCGAAGTCCTTCTTGATCTCGATCACGGCGCGCAGGCCGCTGCGGTCGCTCTCGTCCCGGATATCGTGAATGCAGCTGAACATGGCCTTTTTCTCTTCCGAGACCTTGAGGATCTTGGACAGCATATCGGCCTTGTTGACGCCGTAGGGGATCTCGGTGATCACGATCAGGCTGCGGCCCAGCGGGCCTTTTTCGATGTGCGCGCGCGCGCGGAGCGTCAGCTTGGCGCGGCCGGTCTCGTAGGCCGTGCGGATCTCCGGCGTGTCCAGCAGCACGCCGCCGGTCGGGAAGTCCGGCCCGGGCAGCAGGCGCATGAAATCGTCCAGCCCGGCCCTCGGGTCGTCGATGCGCAGGTTGACCGCCGAGATGACCTCGCGCAGGTTATGCGTGGGGATATTGGTCGCCAGGCCCACCGCAATGCCCGTCGCGCCGTTGACCAGCAGGTTCGGATAGCGCGCGGGCAGGATATCGGGCTCCTTCAGCGTGTCGTCAAAGTTCAGGCTGAAAGGCACGGTGTCCTTGTCCAGATCGCGCAGCATCTGCAGCGCCAGCGGGGCCATGCGCGCTTCGGTATAACGCATCGCCGCGGCGCTGTCGCCGTCCAGCGAGCCGAAGTTGCCGTGGCCGTCCACCAGCGTTTCGCGCATGCTGAAATCCTGCGCCATGCGCACCAGCGCGTCGTATACGCTGCTGTCGCCGTGGGGATGGTATTTGCCCAGGCAGTCGCCCACGATGCGCGCGCACTTGCGGTGCGGCTTATCGGGCGTGTTGCCCAGCTCCATCATGGTGTACAGGATGCGGCGCTGCACGGGCTTCAGGCCGTCCTCCACCCGCGGGAGCGCGCGCTCCAGGATAACGTGCTCGGCATAGGGCATCATGCTCATATGCATCACGTCTTCCAGCGGCATCTGGATGATCTCGGGGGGATTCACGGGCGGGGGCGTTTGGGTGGTTCTGGGCATGGAAAGGCTCTCCTTTTTGGGGAATACGTTTCTTTCTTTGCGTCAAAGAAAGAAACAAAGAAACCTGCGTCTGTCGCCGCTCCTGTTGCAGCGCGACCGCCAACTGGTTATGGGATGTATCGGCGTTCCCGGGCCGGCCAGGTTTTCATCAGCCCGGGAACTCGGTTGACGGCATATAAGCCGCACGCGGAGGCAAGCATGGTTTACGGGATACGCCGCATCGCGGGAAAAGGTCCAGGAGATGAAATCTCCTGGTTCGGGGGTTTGGGGGCTGAAGAAGCCCCCAACGTCCCCTCAGTTCTGCACCTGCGCGTGCTCGGCAAACTTGTCTACCTTGTTGAACTCGGCGTGGCTGATGATGTACTCGCGGCGGGGATCGACCTTGTCGCCCATCAGGATGGTGACGATCTCGTCCTCGCGGGCGGCGTCCTCCAGCGTCACGCGCATCAGGCGGCGGTTGGCCGGGTCCATGGTGGTCTCCCACAGCTGTTCGGGGTTCATTTCACCCAGGCCCTTGTAGCGCTGGATGGTGTAGTTCTTTTTGCCCTCGGTCAGCTTTTTGAGCGCTTTGTCGTCGTAGGCGTATTCCTGCTGGCCGCCCGGGCGCTTGACCAGGTACAAGGGCGGCATGCCGATGTACACGTGCCCCTGGGCGATCAGCTCTTTCATGTAGCGGTAGAAGAAGGTCAGCAGGATGGCGCGGATGTGCGCGCCGTCCTGGTCGGCGTCGCTGAGGATGATCACCTTGTGGTATTTCAGCGCCGAGATATCAAAATCCTCGTCGATATTGGTGCCCAGCGCCGTGATCAGGCTGCGGAATTCCTCGTTCTGCAGCACCTGATCCAGCCGCTTTTTCTCGGCGTTCAGCGGCTTTCCGCGCAGCGGAAGGATCGCCTGGAAATGCCGGTCGCGGCCCTGCTTTGCGCTGCCGCCGGCCGAATCGCCCTCCACGATGAACAGCTCGTTTTCCACCGGCTTTCTGCCCGTGCAGGCGCTCAGCTTGCCCACCAGCGGCGCGGCCTCCAGGCTGTTGCGCTGGCGCGCCACGTCGCGGGCCTTGCGCGCGGCCTCGCGCACCTTGGCCGATTTGATGGATTTTTCAATGATCTTCGCGGCCAGATCGGCGTTTTTCAGGTTTTCCAGAAACTCGTACAGCTGGGCCGAAACGATCGCTTCCACCGCGGGCTTTACCTCGCTGTTGCCCAATTTGCCCTTGGTCTGGCCCTCAAACTGCGGGTTTTTGACCATTACGGTCACCACCGCGGTCAGGCCCTCGCGGAAGTCCTCGCCGGCCAGGTTCGCGTCCTTCTCCTTCAGCGCGCCGATCTTGCGCGCGTAATCGTTGAAGGCCTTCGTCAGCGCCGTGCGGAAGCCCATTTCATGCGTTCCGCCCTCGCCGGTGGGGATGTTGTTCACGTAGCTGAACACGCTCTCGGTGTAGCTGTCGGTGTACTGCATGGATACCGAGCAGAGGATGTCGTCCTTTTTGCCCTCCAGCAGGATCGGGTCGTCGTGAAGCGGGGTCTTGTTCTGGTTAAGATATTTCACGTAATCGCTGATGCCCCCGGCGTAGCAGAACTCCATCTGCTTTTTGTCGTCTTCCTTCGCGCGCTCGTCCACAAAGGTGATCTTGAGCCCCTTGTTCAGGTAGGCCAGCTCGCGCAGGCGGCGCGATACCGTTTCGCTGTTGAACCGGTGATCCTCGGTGAAGATCGTGTCGTCGGGCATGAAGCGCACCAGCGTGCCGCGCTTGCGCGTGTTGCCCAGCTTTTCAAGCCCGCTTACCGGCTTGCCCCCGTGCCATTTCTTTTCTTTCTCGTCCCAGAGCGTTTCAAACCGCATCTGGTAATGCGTCCAGTCGCGGAAGGAATCCACCGTCATCCATTTGGACAGCGCGTTGACCACCGACGCGCCTACGCCGTGCAGGCCGCCGGAATACGCGTAGTTGTCGTTGCCAAACTTGCCGCCCGCGTGCAGCCGCGTGTAAATCAGCTCGATGCCGCTGATGTGATACTGCGGATGCTCGTCCACCGGCACGCCGCGGCCGTTGTCCCATACCGACGCGCTGCCATCCTTGTGCAGCGTGACGATCAGCTCCGTCGCGTAGCCGCCCAGCGCTTCGTCAATGCCGTTATCCACAATCTCCCACAGCAGATGATGCAGCCCCCGCGAGCTCGTGGTGCCTATGTACATGCCCGGACGCATCCGCACCGCGTCCAGCCCTTCCAGCACCTGCAGTTTTCCCGCGTTGTAGCTGCTCTCCTGCGACCTGATCTGTGACATGCGGCCAATCCTCCTGTTTCATGGACATAGTTATTGTATTATACCACATATTGCGGTCGGATGTCAAAACATACCATTATAAAGGGGATGTTCGAGGGCGCCGCCCTCGAGCTCTTCGCCAGGGCCCGCCTGAGTCGTTTCTCGCTGTTCGCTTGCGCTGGCCGAAGGCCAGGATTATCATCCCAAGGGAAGATTTTCCGGGCGCTCGAAACCCCTGGACCCATCCCGGCGTTGGGGCGCGGAGCGTAAACCAGACTTGCTTCCACCTGTTTGGCCTATGGGGCTAAGTGAGCTCCCGGGCATAATGAACAAAAGAAAAATGCCAGAAAAACAAACGAGCTTGTTTTTCTGGCATTTCCCTTTTGCTCACTGTGCGCTGACGCGCACAGTATGCGCGGCTTTGCCGCGCTGCCCGGGAGCGGTGGCTCACGCTATCCAACCGGCAGCGGCAAGCTGCTGCTTCGACAAGTTACACCGGAACCGCAGTTGGCGAGGGCTGGGGGTTTTTAGCGAGAAACGGGCCGGAAGGCCCCGGATCGCGTAGGCCCTAACGTTTCCTTCAATAGCAGGATTATTCATGACCCTTTTTCAGGCCGTAGCGTTTTACGTATTCCTTCAGGTCGTCCAGGGACATGATGGGGCCGATCAGCGGGCCCTGTCCCTTGAAGATGCCGATTTCCTCATAGAACTCGAACTGCTCCTGGGTCTCGATGCCCTTGGCGCAGACGTTGATCCCCAGCGTATCGGCCATATGCTGAATGGCGATCACGGCTTTGCAGCTCAGGTCGTCCTGCGGGATCGCAAGGGACAGATCCTTGTCCATCTCGATCAGGTCGAAATGCACCTTGCAGAGCAGGGGGATATTGGTTTTCTTGGTGCCGAAATTGCCCATGACCAGGGTGACGCCCAGCTCGTCATGGATATAGTTGAGGTTATCGCAGCCCTGCTGGTTGATATCCTGCAGTTCGCTGACCTCGAACTGGAAATGCCTGCTGGGCAGGCCGGTTTCCTCCAGGCAGGAGCGCACCTGCTCCACAAAGAACTCATTTTCCGCAAACCTGGGCAGCAGGTTCAGCGACAGCGTTATATTGGTATTGACCTCGTCGCTGATCCTGACCGTCTGGCGCACGGCTTCCCACAGCAGCGTGGTGGAGAAAAGCTGCGTCAGCGCGTCGTCCTGCTCTACGATGCGGAGGATCGGCCAGGCAGGCATCAGCTTTCCCGCCGAATCGCGGAAATGCGTTACGACCATTTCATAGGTGTTGCAGGTGTTCTTGCCAAACGTCCATTTGGGCTGTCCCTGCAGTATCATGGAGTTGCTCAGGATCAGATTGGAAATAACGCTTTGCTCCATTGTTTTTGGCCTCCTTGAATTGGCTTTTCAGATTGAACGGGGGATCATATGACGCTCAATATTTGTGTCTTCTGTTTTTATTCGACAGATCGGCGGAAAATCCTTTTTTATTTATCGACGCGCTCCGACTTATTTTTCTACCGGATCGCCTGCGGCCACGGCTGATCCGGCCAGAGGCCGGGATCGGTGGATTCGACGCCGTTGAAGGTTTCGGGATACAGCCCGGCGAGCGAGAGCGGCTCGTCCGCGGCCAGCAGGTGGCTCACGTCGCCCGCGGAGACGCAGCGGAATTCGATTTCGCCCTTCACGCGCTCCTGGGTGATCACCGTGGTGACGGCGCTGGGCAGGAACAGAAAGCTCTCCCACATGGGTACGGGCGGCATATTGGTGAGGTAGGACAGGATGGCCGTGCCGATGCCGAAATGGCAGAAAAGCACGAGCGTGTCGTCGGTATTGGTATCGCAGCGGTACACGCACCCGTCGCGGCGATAGCCGTGCTCAGCCAGCAGCGCGTCCACGCCCTCGGCCGTTTCGCGCCAGATCTCCGCGGTGTTCCCCTCGCTGACCAGGCCGTCCTCCATCCAGCGCTCCCTGTCCAGCAGCAGCGGCCGGCCGGTCCAGACCGAGGCGCGATAATCCCAGGGAATGCGGGGCTTTCCGGTATCCGGATCAACGGTTTTCCCCCGGAATTCCGCCAGCCAGGGCAGCGTGACCGCCTGCCGGTTCACCTTTTTCAGCGTATAGGAAGCCGTCTCCTGCGCGCGCCCCAGGGGCGAGACGTAATACGCCTTCGCCGGGATCGCCGCCAGCCGCCGCGAAAGCAGCTCTGCCTCCCGCCGGCCCTTGGCGGTCAGGCTGTCATGAATATAATCGGGTTCCGCGTGACGAACGATCAGTATTCGCATAGCGCCCTCCTGAGCAGATTGATGGTTTCATTGTAAAGGGAAGCGCCGCAAAAGTCAATCGCCGCTGTGGACATTTCACGGCCGCTATGCTATAATCAGACGGCTGGTTTTATCGCGCATTCAGGCCGCGCCCGGCACACCGGAAGGCGGCACAATATACGAAGGAGAAAACAAAAATGAGGCGAATCCTGGCGCTGATAACGATTCTCGCGCTGACGGCCGCTTTTGCTTTCGCTCTGGCCGAGGAAGAAGAGGACGGCATCGCCGGCACCTGGGAAATGATCAGGCTGTACGCCGAAGGGCGGACGGTGGATAATCCCCGCGCGTCCGGCAGCAGCAAGACCGTGACCTTCAACGAGGACGGAACGGCCGTGGTGACGATCAACAAAAAGGTGTATTACGGCTCCTGGGAGCAGGACGGGGACGGCATCGAACTGCTGTACGAGGACGGCGACCGCGCGCGTTTCGCCGTGGAAGGCAATCAGCTGATTTACCGGCCTTCCGATCAGGTGCAGTATTTTGAAAAACAGGTCATTTTCGCCGACGCGAGCGATTTTTCCTATCGCTTGCAGGCCGACGGCACGGCCATGATCATCGGCTACTCCGGAGACGCCGCGGCGCTCAACATCCCGGATCAGCTGGACGGATATCCCGTGCGCGTGATCGGCCCTTCGGCCTTCGCCTCCAACGGCAGCCTGGTGCGCGTCACCATTCCGCAGGGGGTGGAGACGATCCGGACCTTCGCGTTCAAGGGCTGCGCCAAGCTCTCCCGCGTGAAAATACCCAACACCGTGCGCGAGATCGGCATATCGGCCTTCGAGGACTGCGAAGGCCTGTCCGGCGTCACGCTTCCCGACGCGCTGCGGGTCATCCGCTGCGGCACGTTCGCGGGCTGCAAAAGGCTGCGGAGCGTGCAGATCCCTTCCAGCGTCAGATCCATCGAATTGCTGGCCTTCCGGGGCTGCGAAGGGCTGACCGGAATCACGATCCCCGAGGGCGTGGAAACCATCGCCGACGGCGCGTTCATGGACTGCTCGGGCCTTGCGGAAGCGTCGCTGCCATCCAGCCTGACCGCCATATACGGCTCGCCCTTCCGGGGCTGCGGCAAGGGGCTGAAGCTCTCGGTCCCCTCCGGAAGCTACGCCGCCTCGTTCTTCGCCCGCTAACGGGATAACCGTCCGTCAGATACGCACTTTTTATTGAGGAAAAGAGGGATACGGATGATTGCATTCGGCACAGGCGGATGGCGCGCCGTGATCGGCGACGACTTCATTCGGGAGAACATTCAGCGCGTGGCCGCGGCCCTGGCAAGGCGCATGATACGGGAAAAATGCGCCGAAAAGGGCATCTGCGTGGGCTATGACCGGCGTTTTCTGAGCCGCGAGGCCTGCATCTGGTTCGCCGAGGTCATGGCGGGCGAGGGCGTGCATGTGTATTTCGTCAATCTCAGCTGCCCGACGCCGCAGATCATGTTTACGGTGAAGCACCTGCGCCTGCAGTACGGCGCGATGGTGACGGCCAGCCACAATCCCGCGATCTATAACGGCATCAAGCTGTTTACCCTGGGCGGCCGCGACGCCACCGAGACCGTGACCGCGCCGATCCAGGACGAGGCCAACGCCATCGAGCCCGGCAGCATCCGCCGCGCGTCGTTTGAAGAAGCGCTGCGCGATGGCGGCATCGAGTTCATCGATCCGCGCGATGCCTACCTCGATTCGATCCTGGCGCAGGTGGATACCGACGCCATTCGCCGCCGCAGGCTGCGGGTGGTGCTCGATCCCATGTTCGGCACCAGCCTGACGGGCCTTATGACGATCCTGTACACGGCGCGCTGCGACGTGGACGTGATCAACGACCGGCACGACGCGTTCTTCGGCCGCCATCTGCCCGCGCCTTCCCCCGAAACGCTGACCGACCTGCAGCAGGCCGTGCGCGAGCACAACGCCGCCGTGGGCATCGCCACCGACGGCGACGCCGACCGGCTGGGCATTATCGACGAAAAGGGCAGCTATATTTCGGCAAACGAGATCCTGACGCTGCTGTACTATTATCTGCTGGAGTACAAGGGCTGGCGCGGCGCGGCGGTGCGCAATATCGCCACCACGCACCTATTGGACCGCGTCGCCGCCGCTTACGGCCAGGAATGCTACGAGGTGCCCGTCGGCTTCAAGCACATCTCCTCCGGCATGGAAGCGCACGACGCGCTGATCGGCGGCGAATCCAGCGGCGGCCTGACCGTGCGCGGGCACATCAGCGGCAAGGACGGCCTGTACGCCGCCAGCCTGCTGGTGGAAATGCTGTCGGTCACCGGGAAGCCGCTGAGCGTGCTGATCGACAATTTGTACGCGCGCTTCGGCGAACTGCATACCGCGGAATACGACTGGGCGCTGACGCCCGAAAACAAGACGCGCATCCGGCAGATGATCATGACCGACAAAAAGCTGCCCGCGTTCAAAAAGCCCGTTCAGCGGGTCAGCTATCTGGACGGCTGCAAGGTCTATTTCGACGGCGCATGGGTGATCGTGCGCTTCTCGGGCACCGAGCCGCGCGTGCGCATTTTTGCCGAGGACGATACGATCCACCACGCCAAAACGCTGGTGGGCACGATGGCCGATTTCGTCGGATTGCCCTTCGACGCGTGATCCGAACGCATTCAAAAAACAGGGAGAACATCGGGACGTCCCCGCCGTTCTCCCTGTTTTATACTATTCTCAGTATATAGCAGCGCTACGTTGACCGGAATGAAGCAACGCCAAGACGGAAAAGACACCCAAAGATGATAAGATTTTAGATTGAGAATAGTATTATTTCAGCCTTTGCGACATGAAAGGCTCTCATTTGTCCTAACAGCCGCCGCGCGCCCGACCGTTTATCCTCTTCCTTCCACCCGTCCGCATTCGTTGAGCTTCGCCAGCCGTTTCACGGCGGCGTCGATCATGCCGTCCAGCTTTTTCGTCTGCCGAACTCCGGGCTCGAACCACACGTTTTTCACGACCAGCGTATTCGTTTTCCGGTCCGCCGCGGCCTCGATGCGCCCGACCAGCTCCTGGCCGCACAGCATGGGAAGCACGTAATAGCCGTACTTGCGTTTCGCCGCCGGCGTATAGATTTCCCATGAATACTTGTAATCCCACAGCGCCTCAATCAGCTTTCTATCCCACAGCATCGGATCGAGGGGCGCCAGGAATTCCAGCCGCGCTTTCGTATCGGCTTCGTCCCGCAGGACGGCGTCAAGAAGCGCGGCGTCCTGCGTCAGGATATACATCGGCGTCCCGATGCCCTCGACCCGCACGGGCGTGATCCTTCCCGCCCGCCCGAGGGCGTCGAAGGCCTGTTCGCGCTGATCGGTGTTCATCCGGATCCCGAGCCAGGCGTCCGAGCGCCGGTTCCACAGCATCCCGACCGCGCCGATCCGCCGGGCGACGCGCCACGCAACAAAGTCCGCTTCGTCGGCGCAGGGATTGGCCGCCCGCAGCAGCGCCGCATCGAAATACTTTTCCGCCAGGTCATAATACTTGCGCGATCCGCTCTTATGATGGATCAGAAGCACGCCGTCGGCATAAAGCTGCTCCAGCACGGACCGCGCCGCCTGCGACTGCCCATGCCAGTTGCCGCTCCAGTGCATGGAAGAATGCCAGTAGACCGTTCCACCGATCGGCAGGGTGTCGCTGCTGACCGGGCCGTGCTCGCGGATATACGCGATCGCGCGTTTCTCCAGTTCCGGAATGCCTTCAAAGCTCTCCCCCAGCTCCCGGCTCCTTTCGCGGTAGCCCGAAAAGTACGGCCAATCCTCCCGCGGCCAGATGGACAGCTCCTTATCGCTGTAATCCACCAGCAGGCGGTCCCGATAGAGCAGCTCGGCCAGCGTGTTTTTGGTGAACCCCTTCACGCGCGATTGCAGCGTGAGCTCCGCGTTCCTGCTGCAGACGTCCACTGGATCGTACTGAATGCAGCCCGCCTGGCGCACATACTGGTATGCCCCGGCTTTTCCGACAAAGCGATGCCTGCCCAGCAGGCCCTGCCTGATGAGCATATAGCGCTTCGCCTGTTCCCGGGAAACCGTCGGCATGGCCGCGTTACGCTCGCTGTTCATTCCTGCGCTCCCGTTCTTCGTCTGTCAGGTTCATTTCATCCGTAATACCCGAAGGCTTGGCCGTCATCTCCACCCACGCGGGGATGAATCCGCTTTTGACCGCGTTCCGGACCGAGCGGATATTCGACCAGGCCGAGCAGTAAAAGGGCACTTTGTCGCGCAGCAGGATCTCCTTTGCCAGCCTGCTCGTCAGCGCCGACGCGATCCCCCGCCGCCGGTATTCCGGCAGCACGTCGACGCCGATCTGCCACATATCGTCACAGTCCGCGGAGCAGCCCGCGAGGCCCACGAGCTTTTCTCCGTCATACGCGCCGACGCCCAGAACGTCCAGCTGCGACCGCTCCCTGCACAGCGCGTTGCTCCATTCCGGCAGGTACAGCCCGGCGAAATCCGGCTGCGTCAGCACGCGCGTTTCATAAGGGCAGGACAGGTCCGGGATGCGCTCAGTATCCGGCAGGTAGTATTCGGCCATAAAGCAAACCTTGTGCCCGCGCTCCGCAAGCCGTTCGTTCAGCCAGTGCATGTTCGGCGTCTCGAAGCAATGATAGAACGGATAGCGCGCGATGTACGCGGCCACGGTATCAGCAGCCGCTTCCGCCGCCGCTGTCACGACATTGTTTCCGTACGACACGAGGTTGCAGGTGATCGGCTCGCGCAGGTATCTGCGCGCCTTCGCTCCCATCCGGAACGGAACGAGCACCTGCTCATCCTTCAGAAAATCGTCCCATCGGCAGCCGATATCCTCCGCGGACTGCCGCATGGCGACGCGCAGCATTTCATGATTCGTCATTTGCGTGTTCCTTTCCGGTCATCTGAATTTTTCCAGCCTGTACAGATGCTCTTCATCCATTGCATCGCAGCCGTTTTTGAAAGTATACCCCATCTTCTGATAAAACGCCAGCCCGGTGGCCGAGGCCGGGATCTCGATGCGCTTTGCGCGCAGGGCGAACGCGTCGCGCTCCAGCGTCTCCACGATGGCCCTTCCGATGCCCCGCCCCTGATACTCCGGAAGCACGAAGATGGTAAACAGGCTGCTTTCATCCTCTTTGCCCCAGTACGGGCCGATCGCGCCGCAGCCGACGACGCGCGCGCCGTCCTCCGCCACATAGAAATGCGTCCAGCCCGCGCGCTCCAGCACATGCGCGGGCGTCTGCGTCCGGGCAAGCTCTTCCATGAGCTCGGGCGGATAATCCTTCACGTTCGATATGCGGATCGTCGTGACGATCACCTCGGACACCGCCTGCGCGTCGGCATCCCGGAATCTCCTGATCCGTATCTGTTCATCATGCATGCGTTTCACCTCAGTTCAAACGCGCTTTCCGCGAGGGCAAGCGTTTCTTCTATGCTGCGGTTTTCGTCCCGCAATATCACCCGGAAGCCGGAATTGAGAAAGGCGTCGTAATTCGCCCGCGAGTTGACGCGCTTCAGGCATTCGCGGAAGTTGTCCAGCGCCTTCCGCGGGTCGGGCTCCTCCATCATCAGCCGGTAAAGGAACTGCTTTTCCCTGTCCGGACGCTCGAAAAACCGGCGCACGGAGATTTCGGGATCGGCCAGCATGATCAGCACGTGCCGGCGGTCGGAAATTTCCTTGAGCGTTTCAACCGATATATTGGTATCCACGAACACTTTCTTGCCCTGCCGGGCCACGTCTTCCAGAATGCGCAGCTCCAGGATTTCGCATTCCTTTGTCACGCCCTTAATCCAGGTCTCGTACTCGTCGGGCGTGCGGCGGATAAAGTCGTGCCAGTCCCGCAGCTCGCGGGTATAACTCAGATACGGAAACTCCTTCGCGTCCAGCCCGGGCAGCAGGGCGTCGTGGTAATTCTCCCCGCACGCGATGCCGTCATGGCGCCGGGCCAGCAGCCTGACCATCGTGGATTTGCCGGCATAGGCCAGGCCGTTGATGAAATACACGTTTTCAAATCGCATGCGGCTGATATCAGTCCTTCCGTTTCAGTATCCAGATCAGGTTTTCCCGATACCTGGACGCGGTCGAGATATCGTTCAGATCCTCCTTGTCCCCGTTATACCCGCGATAGATATCCGTCACCTCAAACCCGCACAGCCTGGCCAGCAGGAACATTTCCCAGCGGGTGGTCTGCCGCATCCGCAGCGGACGGATGCGCTCGGAAATCACTTCGCCGCCCGCGCCGTATTCCACAAACTTCCAGTTGCCGTACATCTGCTGCGAATAAGGATCGTACGTGATGGCGTTGTATATCTTTTCCCGGTTCCCGGCGCTGTTCACGTATTCCAGGCGGAAGGTATAATCCTCCGGCGTCGTCCGCATCTGCTGCGCCTGGATCGGCGGCCACGGGTCAAAGGTGTTGAGCGTCAGTATGCCGCCGGGAAGCAGCTGCTCCCGCAAATTCCGCAGCGCCTTTTCCTGAAGCTCCTGCGTGGGCAAATGCATAAAGCCGCTGCGCGCGATAATGGCGAGCGAATATTTGCGGCCGGAGGAAAACGCGGTCATATCGGCCGGAATGATCCGCAGCTTCAGCCCCATCGCCTCCGCTTTGGCGGCGGCCAACCTGCACATTTCGGCGGACAGATCGGTGCCGTCGATCTCAACGCCTCTTTCCGCGAGATACAGCAGCACCGCTCCGGTGCCGCAGGCGACGTCCACCACGCCGCCCGCGCCGTACTGCCGGGCGAGGTTCAGGTAAAATTCCTGAAAATGCTCATGATGGTCGTCGGTTGCGTACATCGCTTCGAGATAGCGGTCATAATTCTCCGCCACGTCCTGAAAATCGTGGAGATCCATCGGTTTTCCTCCTCCCGTCCCACCCGGAGCGCGCGGGCGTATTCTTATATTATTCGACATGAACCGCGCAATCCCTGCGCGAGCCGTTCCGCGAATCGATCCGTATACCGCCGGTATGAATTGACATCGCCCGCGGTTTTTGATATGATGGTTTTACTGAAAAATAAGCATTTGTTTCCATCTTGAACGCGGGAGGAATGTCCTATGGATGGAGCCGAGAAGCCGATCCTGGCTTTGATGTACGATTTTGATCATACCCTTTCGCCCCGGGATATGCAGGAATACGCATTCATCCCCGAGCTTGGCATGGAAGCGGGCGATTTCTGGGCGCTGTGTCAGCGCGAAGGCGCGCGGCATCATATGGATTCCATACTGGCGTACATGTACGTCATGATCTGGGAAGCGCGCAGACGCGGCATGAAGCTCAGCCGCGGCACCTTTAACCGGCAGGGCGCGAAGGTGGAGCTGTTTCCCGGCATGCTCACCTGGTTTGACCGCGTGAACGCCTACGGGGAAAGGCTGGGCTTCGCGGTGGAGCATTACGTGCTGTCCTCCGGCATCAAGGAGATCGTCGAGGGCACGCCCATCGCCGACCGCTTCAAAATGATCTATGCCGCCGAGTTCGTCTATAACGACGAATCCGGCGAGCCCGAATGGCCCGCCATGGCGGTCAATTATACGAACAAGACCCAGTTCATCTACCGCATCAACAAGGGCATACTGGACGTGACCGACAACGACAGGCTCAACGAGCATACGCCCCACGATATGCGCCGCGTGCCGTTCACCAACATGATCTACGTCGGCGACGGCACCACCGACGTGCCGTGCATGAAGCTCGTCGGCAGCCGCGGCGGGCATTCCATCGGCGTGTACACCGGCAAGCGCAACGCCGTGGTCAACGATATGCTGATCCACGGGCGCGTGCATTTCGTCGCGCCGACCGATTACTCCGTGGGCAGCGATATGGAGCAGATCGTATTCGGCATATTCGACAGCGTGGCCGCCGAAAGCCGCAATATCGCGCTGAACCGCAAGCAGCTGGACGAAGCCCAGCGCATGATGGACGAGCTGAAAAAGTAACGCGTTTTTGTAAGCTGAAAGGAGTTTTCCGCATGAGAAAAACCAAGATCATCTGCACCATCGGCCCGTCCAGCGAGGATCCGGCCATTTTCCGGGAGATGTGCCTGAAGGGGCTGAACGTGGCCCGGCTCAATTTTTCGCACGGCACGCATGAGGAGCACCAGAAAAAGATCGATATGATCAAGGCCGTCCGCGAAGAGCTGAACCTGCCCATCGCGATCATGCTGGACACGAAAGGCCCCGAATACCGCATCAAAACCTTCAAAAACGGAAAAATCACCCTCAAGGACGGCGACCGCTTCACCTTTACCACCCGCGAAACCGAGGGCGACGAAAGCATCGTATCGGTCAGCTATTCCGGCCTGATCGACGACCTGGCCCCCGGCGACCGCATCCTGGTCAATAACGGCCTGGTGATCTTCGAGGTCGAAAGCCTTGAAAACGGCACCGAGGCCCATTGCCGGGTGCTCACCGGCGGCGTGCTCAGCGACCGCAAGAGCATGAGCTTTCCCGGCAAGGTGCTGCGCCAGGCCTTCCTGAGCGAGCAGGATAAAAAGGACCTGCTGTTCGGCATCAGAAACGACGTGGATTTCATCGCCGCGTCCTTCGTGTCGCGCAAGCAGGACCTGGTGGACATGAAAAAGTTCCTCAAGGCCAACGGCGGCGAGAACATCGACGTGATCGCCAAGATCGAAAACCAGAGCGGCGTGGACAACATCGACGAAATCTGCTCGGTCTGCGAAGGTATCATGGTCGCCCGCGGCGATCTGGGCGTGGAGGTGCCCTTTACCGAGCTGCCCGCCATTCAGAAATACCTGATCACCAAATGCCGCATGCTCGGCAAGCGCGTGATCACCGCCACCGAAATGCTGGAGAGCATGATCACCAATCCCCGTCCCACCCGCGCCGAAATCAGCGACGTGGCCAACGCCGTATACGACGGAACGAGCGCCATCATGCTCAGCGGCGAATCCGCCGCAGGCAAATATCCCGTCGCTTCGGTGCGCGTGATGAGCGAGATTGCGCTGGAAACCGAACGGCATATCGATTTTACCGAGCGCTTCCATACCCAGGCCTTCCACATCGAAAATCGGGTGGACGCCATCAGCCACGCCGCCTGCACCATGGGCATCGACCTGAACGCAAAAGCGATCGTGGTCACCTCGCTAAGCGGCATGACCGTGCGCATGGTTTCGCGCTTCCGCGCGCCCACCGATATCGTCGGCCTCGCCACCAGCAAAAAAGCCTGGTACAAGCTCGCCCTTTCCTGGGGCGTGCTGCCCATGCTGACCGAGCAGTTCCCCAGTATGGACGTGCTGTACTACTACGCCGTCCGCGCCGCGCGCGACGCGCTTGGCCTGCATAAGGGCGATACCATCGTCATGACAGGCGGCGACACCAGCGGCGCAAGCGGCAATACCAACGTGCTGCGCATCGAGAGCGTGCCGTGATATCGCCTGACGAATGCTTTGAACGGTATTCTCAGGCTGTAATACTATTCTCAGTATAAAAGATTATCAGATTTGGGATGGATTTTTCGCCCTGGCTAAGCTGAATGGAGGGAGGCGTAGCAGCGCTACGTTGGGAGGCGTAGCAGCGCTACGTTGACCGGAATGAAGCAACGCCAAGACGGAAAAGACACCCAAAGATGATAAGATTTTAGATTGAGAATAGTATAAAATCAGAATAGAAAAAGAAACGGCAGGAGTCAGCGCCCTTTGCCGTTTCTCTCTTTTATTGCGTTTTTCGTTCGGCCTACGCCGTTTTTTTCGGCGCGCCGATCTTCATCCAGTCGGGCAGCTTCATTTTTTTGCCGCGGCTGGACAGCACCACGCTCTGCAGCAGGATGAAGAAGCCCAGCATTGCGCCGCTGGTCATATCCTGCCAGTAGGATTCCTTGAGCGGGCTCAGGCCGATGATCTTCTGGATGGTCGCAAGGATCATGACGCCGAAGAAGGTGCCGATCACGTTGCCCACGCCGCCGGTCAGCAGCGTGCCGCCGATGATCGATGCGGCGATGGCGTCCATCTCGCTGCGCATGGCCACGCTGGCGTTGCCGGTGGGCTTATGCATCAGGAAGATGAAGCCGGCAAGGCCGCTGAGCACGCCGCTGATGACATAGCTGGAGAAGCGGGCGCGCCTTACGTTGATGCCCAGCATCAGCGCGCTCTGCTGGTTGCCGCCGAGCGCGTAGATATGGCGTCCGAGGCGCATATAGCGCAGCAGCACATACATGAGCACCACGACGCACAGCGCGACGACTGCGCCGATCTCGAGCTTGGCAGGGATCAGGTTGCCGTTCTGGGCGGTGTACCCCAGCCAGGGGATTTTGATCTTGGTCTTTACCAGCTCCAGGAAGCCCGCGTGCGTCACCTTGACGGGATTGACGGAAAGGATGGTGGTCAGGCCGCGGGACAGGAACATGCCGGCCAGCGTTACGATGAAGGGCTGGATATCCAGATAGCTGACCAGGAAGCCCTGCCCCACGCCAAAGGCCAGGCCGATGCCCAGCGCCAGCAGAAGCGTAAGCAGGATGCTCAGGAAGCTGTTTTCGATGCCGTTTCCGTTCAGGAACAGCGCGCAGGCCATGACCGTAAGCCCGATCACGCCGCCGACGCTGATATTGATGCCTCCGCCGATCATAACGATGGTCAGACTGCAGGCGATAATGATCAGATACGCGTTATCGTTGAGCAGATCGAAGAACATCTGCGGCTTGGTAAAGCCGGAATCGCCCATGAAGATAATCGCAGCCGCGTACATGAAGAAGAAGATGCAGACGCTGATCAGCATCAGCAGCGAGGTATTGGTCAGCGGCTCGCGGCGCTTCGCGGCGCGTTCGGTTTTCACGGCGCTCATCCCCTCACCCCCTTCTGGACGGCGGCGGTGCTGCCGCCCGAACGCAGGCGGTTCCACATCGCCGTCACCTTGCTCTTGACGACGGGAGAACCCGCCACCACGATGATCACGATCACGACGGCCTTGTACGCCTTCACGTTCACGGGCGGAACGTTCATGGCGTACAGCGTGGTGGTAAGCATCTGAATGATGTACGCACCGAGGATACTGCCGCTGATGCGGAACTTGCCGCCGCCCAGGTTATTGCCGCCGATCGCGACGGCCAGGATGGCGTCCATTTCGATATCCACCAGCAGCGTTTTGTGGCTCAGGTTGCCCATGCGGCAAACGCCGATCACGGCGGCAACGGCCACGCACACGCCCAGGATCACGAAGCTGAGCAGCTTGATCAGGATCGGGTTGATGCCGTTCAGCCTGGCCGCGCCCTGATTGATGCCCACGGTCTGGGTATACAGGCTGGTATTGGTCAGTTTGAACAGCAGCGCCAGCAGCAATCCCACCAGGATCACAGCGAAGATCGGCGTGGGAACGGGAATGCCCGGGATGGTCATGCCCATCGCGCTGATGATCGGGCTGTTGAGCTGCGGCGTTGCGCTGCCGCTGATCCAATAGGCGATGCTGCGGCCGCAGGAGTAAAGGATCAGCGTGGCGATCATGGGCTGGATCCTGAACACGGCGACCAGCGCGCCGTTGAACAGCTTGAACGCGATCGTAGCCAGGCAGCAGGCGATGATGCCCAGCACGACGATGCCGCCGTTAATGGAGGAAGCGCCGAGCAGCACCTTGACGAACACCGCGCCGGCGATCGAGCCCACGGCGCCGACCGAAATATCCTGTCCGCCGCAGGCCGCGGTCACGAGCGTCATGCCCATGGAAATGATCGCAAGCTCGCTTGCGCTGTCGATAACGCTGATCAGGTTGCCGCTGAGCACCTTGTTCCCGCTGCTGTTGACGGCCACGCCGATGCTGAAGAAGCCCGGATCACGGAACAGATTGAACAGGATCAGCAGGCTCAGCGCGACCAGCGGGATGATCAGCTGGCCGATCCCGGAAAAGGCTTTTCTTTTCTGCTTCATCTTACTGCTCACCTCCCGCAATGGTCTTCATCACATGTCCCTGAGTCAGATCGTCCCCGCTCAGCTCGCCCACGATCTTGCGGTCGCGCATCACGATCAGGCGCGAGCAGACGCGCAGCATTTCCTCGATTTCGGAGGAAATGAAGGTAACGCTCATGTTCTCCTCCGCCAGCTTCAGCACCAGCTTCTGGATCTCGAGCTTTGTGCCCACGTCGATGCCGCGGGTAGGCTCGTCCAGGATCAGATAATCCGGATGCGTCAGCAGCCAGCGCGCGAGGATGACCTTCTGCTGGTTGCCGCCGGAAAGCGATTTGATGGGCGTATCCTGGGAAGCGGTCTTGATCTGCAAGGCCTGAATATATTCGTCGGCAAACTTTTCCATCTGCGAGCGCGACATGGGATGGAAGAATCCCTTCATGACCTGCAGCGCAAGGATGATGTTTTCGCGCACGCTCAGATCGGCGATGATGCCGTCGCGCTTGCGGTCCTCGGGCAGATAGCCGATCCCGTGCGTCATGGCGTCGTGGGGCTTGCTGATCTTCACGGTCTTTCCCTTGATCTGCACCTTGCCGCCGGTCACGCGGTCGGCCCCGAACACGGCGCGCACGCTTTCGCTGCGGCCCGAGCCCAGCAGGCCGGTAAAGCCGTTGACCTCGCCGCAGCGGATGCTGAAATCGAAGGGGCGGCTTTCGCTGCTGGACAGCCCCCGGGCGTCATAGACGACTTCCTGTCCGCCCAGGCTCTTCTGACCGACCTGCTCCAGATCGGCCAGGTCGTTCAGGTCCTTGCCCATCATTTTGGCCACCAGCTCCACCTGGGGCAGATCGGCCACGGCGTATTCGCCCACCAGCTCGCCGTTGCGCAGCACGGTGATGCGGTCGCTGACCTCGTACACCTGCTCCAGGAAGTGGGTGACGAAGATGATGCCCACGCCCCGCGCGCGCAGATCGCGCATGAGCTTGAACAGCATCTCCACCTCTTTTTCATCCAGGGAGGAGGTGGGCTCGTCCAGGATCAGCACCTTGCACTTCATATCCACCGCGCGGGCGATGGCTACCATCTGCTGGACGGCCAGCGAGCAGCGGGACAGCTCCTGCCTGGGCCGGGCGGGAATGCCCAGACCGTCCAGGATCGCGGCGGCCCGCTTTTCGTATTCCTTCCAATGAACGGACTTTCCCGGATCGCGGCCGATAAACATGTTTTCGGCCACCGTCAGGTTGGGACACAGGGTGATCTCCTGATAGACCGTGCTGATGCCCGCGTTCTGGGCATCCAGCACCTTGATCAGCGTGGATTTTCCCGCGCCGTTTTCCCCCATCAGTGCGTGGATCTCGCCTTTGCGCAGGGTAAAATCCACATGGTTCAGCGCCATGGTGCCCGGAAACCGTTTACAGATTCCGCGCATGGTCAATACCGCATCGTTCTGCATCTGGGATTGCTCCTTCCCGGATCTGAGGCGCTGCTGCGCGCCTCTGTTTTTCTGAAAGAAGGCGCGGTATGAACGCGCATGTTCATACCGCGCCGCTGTGTTATGCTTGAATTACAGGCCGTAAGCGTCGATATCAGCCTGGGTGATGGTCTTGGCGTCGAAGCCCTTCTCCTCGGAGATGATCTGGTTCAGATCGTTCAGGCCCTCGATCTGGCCGCCGGCTTCCAGAACCTTGATCATTTCGTCGATCTTCACAGCCTGGAAGGGGCTGCACTGGCCGTCGTAGTTCCATTCGCCGTTCAGCAGCTTTTCGAGCGCCCACTTGTTGCAGTCGAAGCCCATGATGTACACGTCGCCGTCCACGCCGTGGGTGATGCCGGCAGCATCCAGAGCGGCCACAACGCCGTCAGCCATGCCGTCGTTCTCGGCGTACACGATGTTGAACTTCTCGCCGGCGTTGATGGCAGCCTCGGCGATCTTGCGGGCTTCGTTGGGATCCCAGCTGTCGCCGCCGGTGCCTTCGCGGACGATGGTCCAGTTGGCTTCAGCAGCGCACTTTTCGGTCAGAGGATCGGAGCGGCCGATCTGAGCGGCGCTGCCCAGCTGGCCCTGAATGTGCAGGATGTTATACTCTTCCAGGCCCAGGCTCTCCAGCCAAGCCACGGCGGTCTCGCCTTCCTGACGCATGTCGGAAACGACGGCGGCGGCATACAGGCTGGGATCGCATTCGATCATACGGTCAAACAGGAACACGGTGATGCCGGCTTCCTGAGCGTCGGTCAGGACTTCGTCCCAGCCGGTGGTCTCGGCGGCGGACACCAGGATGTACTTGACGCCGGCGGTGATGAAGCCGCGGGCAGCTTCCAGCTGCTTATCGGCGGTGGGAGCGGTGACGAAAGTGGCGTCATAGCCGTTCTCGGCGGTGAAGGTTTCGGTCAGGTTGCGAACGTTGGCCTCACGATAGCCGGACTCGGAGGGATCCAGGTTGATGATGCCAACCTTGATACCGTCGGCCATGGCAGCCGCGCAGCACAGCACCATCGCCAGCATCAGCAGCAATGCGACAAACTTCTTCATAAAGGTTACCTCCCAAATTATTAGGCCTTGCTCAAAGACCTTTTGATGCTCCCATTATATACGGACGCCGTCAAGAAAACATTCACAATTTTTCCGGATTTCATAGCAACAATTTTCGATATGCTTTTTTCGGCGGCGTCGGAATGCAACTTTTTTTCGATTCCTGACACTTTTTTTGAATATACGTTTCGCCCGCCGTTTTTCGGCGGAATTATGCTATACTGGCTGAGGAACAACACAGCCGCACAGTAAGGGTGACAATCATGAAGATACGCAGAAAAACGCCCGCGACGGCGCGCAGCATCCGGCAGCAGATCAGCCGCCTGCTGCTCATGGTATCGGCTCTGCTGGTCGTGGTGATCGTGGGCTTCGCCGCCATGATGGTATCAATCAACCGGCAGTACGAGAACGCGCTGCAGTGCGCGAACACCGCCGCCGATTTCAATAAGGAATTCAAAAGCACGCTGGATTCCGAAATGTATAACCATGTGATCCGGCCCCGCACGCCGCAGTCGGCGCAGGAACTGCCCATGGAGGAGCTGGACAGCGCCGAGGAAGTGCTGCGGCGTCTCGCGGACGCCACCTCGCTCAGCGACAACCAGTGGCGCATCCGCAGCATGCTGGATATGTGCAGCAACCTGCGCATGTATATGATCGAGATCGCCGGGACCGAAAGCTACGACCTGCGCATGGAGCTGTTGGAGCGCAACATCCGGGGCGAAACCGGCCTGACGCGCCTGATCGAAACCTACATGCACGATTTTCTGGACGACGAGGTGCGCGAGCTTGCCCGCCTGCGCGGCGTGATGAGCCGGCAGGTGAACACCGTGGTCACATCGGCGGTGGCCGCCCTGGCGCTTCTGGCCGCCGCCATGGTGCTCTATTCGGTCCGCGTCACCCGGCGCATCGCCGAGCCCATCCGCGCGCTGAGCTTCAAGGCGCAGCGGCTTGGCGCGGGACAGTTCACCAGCACGCCGGTGGATACCGAGATCGTGGAACTGCAGACGCTGGACCAGAACTTTGACAAAATGGCCGGGCAGATCAACCACCTGATGGATAAGCAGATGGAAGACCAGCGCCAGCTGCACCGGGCCGAGCTGGAGCTATTGCAGGCCCAGATCAACCCGCATTTCCTGTATAATACGCTGGACTCCATCGCCATCCTGGCCGAATGCCAGCGCGAGGAGGACGTGGTGACCATGGTCACCAGCCTTTCGACGTTTTTCCGTAATTCGCTCAGCGGCGGCCAGGATATCATCACGCTGCGGGCCGAGCTGACGCAGGCCAAAAGCTATCTGGAGATCCAGCAGATCCGGTACAGCGACATCCTGGATTACCGCATGGACGTGCCCGAGGAAATGCAGGACGCGATGGTGCCCAAGCTGATTTTGCAGCCGCTGATCGAAAACGCGCTGTACCACGGCATCAAGAACCGCCGCGGCCGGGGAATGATCACCATTACGGGCGACAAGCGGGACGGCAAAATGCTCCTGCGCGTGCATGACAACGGCGCGGGCATGGAAGAAAGCCAGCTTCGCCGCCTGCAGTCCGGCGAATACCAGGAGCATCACAGCGGCCTGGGCCTCAAAAACGTGCATCAACGCATCGTCCTGTACTGCGGCGAACAGTACGGCCTTTCCTTTGAAAGCGCGCCCGGCCTTGGAACGACGGTCACCGTCACGCTGCCGGGCGAGGGCGTCACCGAATCCATAAAGGAGAAAAAAATATGAAAAAATATGTGCCGCTGCTGCCGCTGCTGCTCGCATGCCTTCTGCTCTGCGCGTGCGGCGGCCCCGCGCCCGTTCAGGAGCCCGAAGCCCGCGATCTGGCCGTCGTGGGCTTTTCGCAGGTGGGCGCCGAAAGCGACTGGCGCAACGCCAACACGCGCAGCATGCAGCAGGCGCTGTCGGCGGCCAACGGCTACCGCCTGATCTTTGACGACGCCCAGCAGAAGCAGGATCGGCAGATCACCGCCATCCGCAACTTCATCAATCTGGGCGTGGATTACATCGTACTGGCCCCCAACACCGAAACGGGCTGGGATACCGTGCTGGCCGAGGCCAGGGCCGCGGGCATCCCGGTGATCCTGGTGGACCGCATGATCGAGGTGGAGGACACCGATCTGTTCACCTGCTGGATCGGATCGGACTTCCGCAAGGAGGGCGATACCGCCGTGCGCTGGCTGGAGGAGCATTACGGCGACGCGCCCCTGCGCATCGTGCACCTGCAGGGCAATATCGGCTCCTCCGCGCAGATCGGCCGCACCGAGGGGCTGGACGCCGGGCTCGCCCGCCATCCCGCCTGGCAGCTGGTCTTCCGCGGCTCAGGCGATTTCACCCAGGCCAAGGGCCAGGAGGTGATGGAGGCGCTGATCCGCGATCATACCGATTTCAACGTGATCTACTGCGAAAACGACAACATGGCCTACGGCGTCATCGACGCCCTCAAAATGGCCGGGCTGCGCCCCGGCGAGGACGCGGCCATCATCTCCTTTGACGCCAACAGCACCGCCCTGCGCATGATCCTGGACGGCACCATCAGCCTGGACGTGGAATGCAATCCCCTGCACGGGCCGCGCGTGCTTTCCATAATTGAGCAGCTGCAGCGGGGCGAAACGCCGCCCAAGTTCACCTATGTGGAGGAAACCTCCTTCGACGCCGGCGGGCTGACGGAGGAAATCATCGGCGTCCGGGGTTACTGAAAACCAAAATCGACGCTTTCCGGCAGGAAACGGGCCGGGCGCGGCGAATCAGCATTCGTTTGCAATTCTGTTTATCGGAGGGAAACTACATGCGCACACTGTGGAACGACGGCTGGCAGTTCGTCAAGCTGCCGCCGGGGAGCGGGTACGCCGATATGCGGGCGGCCCAAACGCGGCCCATCCTCTTGCCCCACGACTGGCTGATCCTGAACGCCGACGCCCTCTACGAGGACGGGGACGGCTGGTACGTGAAAACGCTGCCCTGGCAGGACGGCTTTGCGGATCGCTGCCTGTTTCTGGATTTCGACGGCGTGTACATGGACGCCGACGTGCTGCTGAACGGCGAAACGGTCTGCACGCATCGCTACGGCTACACCGCGTTCCGGGTGGAACTGACCGGCAGGCTGAACGCGGGCGATAACGAGATCGCCGTGCATATCCGCCACCGCAGCCCCAACAGCCGCTGGTACTCCGGCGCGGGCATTTTCCGCGACGTGCACTTTGAATCGCTGCCCGCGCATCATATGATGCCGGACGGCTTCCAGGTGAACACCGTCCGGACGGAGGACGGCTGGCGGCTCGATTTCGACGTCGAGCTGACCGGCGAGGGCCCCTTCCCTTCCTTTAAGCTCATGGACGGCATCGAGGAGATCGCCTCCGGCGCGATGACCGGCCTCAGCCATTCGCTGACGCTTCCCGGCGTGCTGCCCTGGTCGCCCGACTGGCCCAGTCTGTACCGGCTTGTACTGACGCTGGGCGACCAGAAGGAAACGCTGAACGTCGGCTTCCGGGAAACGCGCTTTTCGCCCGATCACGGGTTCTTCCTGAACGGCGAGCATATCAAAATTCACGGCGTGTGCCTGCATCACGACCTGGGCGCTCTCGGCGCGGCCTTCAGCGAAGCGGCAGCCGAACGTCAGCTGCGGCTGATGAAGGAGATGGGCGCGAACGCCGTCCGCACGGCCCACAACCCGCCCGCGCGGCAGCTGCTGGACCTGTGCGACCGTCTGGGCCTGATGGTGATGGACGAGCTTTACGACATGTGGGAGCTGCCCAAGACCGCCTATGACAACGCGCGCTTTTTCCCGCAGACCTATCCGCAGTCCGTGGCCGAATGGGTACGGCGCGACCGCTGCCATCCCTCCGTGATCCTGTGGAGCATCGGCAACGAGATCTATGATATGCAGGCTTCGGACCGGGGCCAGTACTGGACAAAAACGCTGGCGGACGAGGTTCGCAGGCACGATACGCGCCACGCGCCGGTCACCTTCGGCAGCAATTACATGCCCTGGGAAGGCGCGCAGAAATGCGCCGACATCATCAGGCTGCCGGGCTATAACTACGCCGAAAAATACTATGCCGATCACCACGAAAAGCATCCCGACTGGGTGATATACGGCAGCGAAACGGCCTCGCTGGTGCTGAGCCGCGGCGTGTACCATTTCCCGGTCACCGAGGATATCATGAGCGACGAGGATCTGCAGTGCTCGGCGCTGATGAACAGCAACACCAGCTGGGGCGCGCGCGATCTGAGGGCGATGCTTTCTGACGATCTCCGCACGGAATACTCCCTGGGCCAGTTCGTCTGGGCGGGCATCGATTACATCGGCGAGCCCACGCCCTATCATACGCGCAGCAGCTATTTCGGCCAGGCCGACACCGCCTGCTTCCCCAAGGACAGCTATTATTTCTATCAGGCCATGTGGACCGACAAGCCCATGGTGCACATCGGCGTCGCCTGGGACTGGAACGCCGGCCAGATGATCGACGTGCCGGTCATGACCAACTGCGCCGCGGCGGAGCTTTTCTTAAACGGCTATTCCCTGGGCCGCAAAGAGGTGAACCGCCTGGACGGCAAAGCCTGCCTTCCTCTGTGGCGCGTTCCCTTCGCCAAGGGCACGCTCGAGGCGAAGGCCTACGACGCCGAGGGCAACGAGGTGTGCAGCGCCCGCCGGACGACCTCCGGGGAAAGCCGCAGCCTGTGCCTGCGGGCCGACCGCGCCGGCATGCGCGGCGGAAGCGGCGAGATCGCTTTCATCGAGGTCACAGCGCTCGACGCCCAGGGACTGCCGGTGGAAAACGCCTGCGACCGGGTGAACGTGAAGGTCGCGGGCGCGGGCGTGCTGCTGGGTCTGGACAACGGCGACAGCGCGGACAAGGACGGATACAAGGTGAGCAGCCGCTGCCTGTTCAACGGAAAACTGCTGATCATGGTCGGCGCGCAGCAGGGCCCGGGCGGCATCGAGATCACGGCGGACGCGCCCGGCCTGCGCGGCGCGAGCCTGACCATCCCGGTCTCCCGGGGCGGCAGCCGCCTTTTCAACGACGAATGCGACAAAACGGTCCGGGAGGAGGATATCGCCATCCGCCGCATCGACCTGTGCCCGCTGGGCGAACCGCGCCTGACGCCCGGGCATGACAGCGTTTCGTTCCTCATCTGCGCGCTGCCCGCGCTCGCGCCGGAGCAGGAGCTGACCTGCCGCGTCACCAACGCGCAGGGCATCGACATGCCCTGCGGGGAGATCAGCCGGGAAAAGAACATCGTCACCGTAAAAGCCCTGGGCGACGGCAAAATGTACCTGCGGGTCACGGCGTGCAACGGCTATCCGCATCCCCGGGTCATCTCCACGCGGGAGATCACGGCGACGGGCTTCGGCCCCATGGGCATCGATCCCTACCGCTTCGTATCGGCTTCGCTCTGCGACGTGCGCGTCGGGGATATCGGCGCGGGCAACGAGCGGGGCATCGCCTTCGCCCGGGACGGCATGAGCGCCGCGGGCTTCACCAACGTGGATTTCGGCCCGGCGGGCTCGGATACGCTGACCCTTCCGGTGTTCGCGCTGAACGGCGACCGCTATGATATCGGCGTATGGGACGGCGTGCCCGGCCAGGGCGGGCGCAGGATCTGCGAGCTGCCCTATCAGAAGCCCAGCATCTGGAACGTCTATCAGCCCGAGACCTACCGCCTGCCCGAAACGCTGACCGGCGTGCACACGCTGTGCTTCTCCATGAATCAGAAAATCCATTTGAAGGGCTTCTCCTTCCGGAAGCAGAGCCGGGCGCTCCGGTATAACAGGGCCGTTGACGCCGATCAGATCTACGGCGACAGCTTCGTAAAGGAGGCCGACGCCGTGCGCGGGATCGGCAACAACGTGACGCTGACCTTTGAGCATATGGAATTCGCCCGGGAAGGAACGCTGCGGCTGATCATCAAGGGCGCGACGCCCCTGCCGGAGAACGCCGTTCACGTGCGCGTCACCGGTCCGGACGGCCGTCAGGCGACCGCCATGTGCCTGTTTAGGCAGAGCGGCGACGCGTGCGAGCAGGCCTTCGACGCGGCCGTGCTTCCGGGCGAATGCGCCGTGTCCTTCGTATTCCTGCCGGGCAGCAGCTTTGATTTCTACGGATTCCGTTTTGAGGAGGCTTGAGCCATGAAAAAGCAAATCACCGTTCACGCCGGCGATAAGGCGCGGTTCAACAACCGCTCGGACGTATGCGTCGGCACGGGCAGGATCGATCTTGCCCTGCACCGCGAATACCAGGATCAGCTGCGGGCCGTTCAGGAAAAATGCCATTTCAAAATGATCCGCGGCCACGGCCTGTTCAGCGACCAGATGGGCATTTATCAGGCTTTCACAGGGCCGGACGGCGTAAAGAGGACCTGGTACTGCTTCACCTATCTGGACCGGGTGATGGACGCCTGGCTGGAAAACGGCCTGAAGCCCTTCCTGGAGACCGGGTTCATGCCCGCCGCGATGACCGACAGCCCCAACACGCTGTTCTACTGGAACGCGCATACCGCGCCGCCGCGGGAGATGCGCGAGTGGACCGATCTGGTGCAGGCGACGCTCAAGCACCTGATCCAGCGCTACGGAAAGGCCGAGGTCGAAAGCTGGCCCTGCGAAATCTGGAACGAGCCGAACCTGAGGGGCTTCTGGGAAAACGCCGACAAGGCGAAGTATCTGGAACTGTACCGCGCCACCGTGACCGCCATCAAGGAAACGCTGCCCGCCATGCGCGTGGGCGGCCCGGCCATCTGCGGCGGCGAGGGCAGCCAGCAGTGGGTCAGCGATTTCCTGGCCTTCTGCCGCGATCAGAAGCTGCCGGTCGATTTCGTGACCCGCCACGCCTACATGGGCGAAGCGCCTGAGCACAAGGGCCGCTATCTGTACCATTCCATGCGCACGCCCGAAAGCCTGATGGCGGAAATGCAGGAAACGCGGGATATCATCGATTCCTTCCCCGAATACCGCGGCCTGCCCATGTATATCACCGAGTTCAACACCAGCTACAATCCCTTCTGCCCCATTCACGACACCAACTATAACGCCGCGCTGTGCGCCGGGCTGCTCGCCCGCCTGGGCGACGTGGCCGAGGGCTACAGCTACTGGACCTTCGGCGACGTGTTTGAGGAGCAGGGCATTCCCACCCGGCCTTTCCACGGCGGCTTCGGCATGATGGCGAACGGCCTGATCGCCAAGCCCACCCTGTGGACCTTCGCTTTCTTCACGGGCCTGCGTGGAGAGGCGGTATACCGGGACGAAAACGCCGTCATCGTGCTCCGGCCCGACGGCGGCTATGAAGCCGTGCTCTGGAACCTGGGCGAGGACATGGAAATGGAGATCTCCCTGCCCCTGCGCGGCGCGGTCGCGCTGATCGAGCGCGTGGACGCGGAAACCTGCAATCCGCTGCAGGCCTGGCACCGGATGGGCGAACCCGAAAGCCTGAACGCCGAGCAGCTGGCCTTCCTGCGCGCCGCGGGCATGCCCGCGGCCGGAACGCGGACGGCGGAGGATGGGCGCGTTACCGTATCGCTGCCCCGCAACGCCGTGGCGCGCCTGCGGATGCTGCCCGCGCGCGGCGAGCCCGACGAAGGGTATGACTATTCCTACTACTGCAAGTGAGGTGCGCTATGAGATACGCTTGGCTTCCCTGTCTGAAATCGCCCGTTCCCGAAACGCTGAAGCGGCCGCTGTCGGTGGCGGATCATGAAGCCCGGCAGGTCGCGGACGGCGTCTGCTTTGCCGTTGACCGGGACATGGGCGAAGGCTACAAGCTGGAAAAAGCCGGGGACGGATACAGGATCACAGGCGGCGAAACCGGCGTGCTGTACGGGACGTACGCGCTGGTGCGGGCGCTGGCGGCGGGCGATCCCCTGCCGGAGGGCGTGCAGAAGCCCTTCTACCCGCTGCGCATGATCGACTGCTGGGACAACATGGACGGCACGGTGGAGCGCGGCTACGCCGGGCGCTCGCTGTGGTTCGAGGGCGGGGAATTCCGCTATGATCCCGCGCGCATCCGTCAGCTGGGCCGTATGCTTGCCAGCGTGGGCATCAACGCGCTGTGCGTCAACAACGTCAACGTGCACGCGCCCGCCCAGCAGCTGATCGGCTGGCTTTTGCCCGACCTGGCCGCCTTCGCGGATATCCTGCGCCCCTTCGGCGTTCGGCTGATGGTGAGCGTGGACTTTTCCATGCCCCTGCAGTGCGGGCTGGATACAGCCGATCCGCTGGACAGCCGGGTGCAGGCCTGGTGGAACGCGCGTGCGGACGCGGTCTACGCCGCCGTGCCCGATCTGGCGGGCTTCCTGGTGAAGGCCGACAGCGAGCACCGTCCCGGCCCCAACGCCTACGGCCGCGATCACGCCCAGGGCGCCAACATGCTCGCCCGGGCTTTGAAGCCCCACGGCGGCGTTCTGGTGTGGCGCGCGTTCGTATACAACTGCATGCAGGACTGGCGGGATCACAGCATCGACCGGCCCTGCGCGGCCTATAACGCCTACATGCCGCTGGACGGCCGGTTTGACGAAAACGTGATCCTGCAGATCAAGAACGGCCCCTACGACTTCCAGGTGCGGGAGCCCGCCTCTCCCCTCTTTTTCGGCCTGAGAAACACGCGCACGGCCATCGAATACCAGCTGGCCCAGGAATACACCGGGCATCAGATCGACCTGTACGCCATGCCGCCCATGTGGCGGGAGGTGACCGACTGCATCGGCAAGGAAGCCGTGCAGGCCATCGCCGCCGTCAGCAACCTGGGACGCGACGAAAACTGGTTCGGCCATCCCTTCGCGGCGCTCAATCTGTTCGCATTCGGCCTGTTTGCATGGGATCCGGACAGCGCGCCCGCTGCGCTGATCGGCAGCTGGGCGAAACTGACCTACGCCCTGCCCGCCGATCAGGAAAAAACGCTCGCCGATATGCTGCTTGGCAGCCGCGCTGTCTATGAAAAATACACTTCGCCCCTGGGACTTTGCTGGATGGTGCAGCCCGGGCTGCATTACGGCCCCAATCCTTACGGGTACGAGTTCGACGCCTGGGGCACGTATAACCGGGCCGACCGCAACGGCGTGGGCATCGACCGCACGGCCGCGGGAACGGGATACGCCTGCCAGTATCCGAAGGAGCTGGCCGACGCATACGGTGATCCCGCCCGGTGTCCCGAAAACCTGCTGCTCTTCTTCCACCGCCTGCCCTATACGTACCGCATGAAGGACGGGCGCACGCTGATCCAGCGCATATACGACGATCACTTCGAGGGCTGCGAAGCGGCCGAAGCCATGCGGCGCGATCTGCAAGGCCTCGCCCTGCCCGAGCCCGACCGCGCCGAAGCGCTGGAGCGGATGGATAAGCAGGCGCGCAACGCCCGGAACTGGCGCGACGTGATCAATACCTTCTTCCACCGTTTCAGCGGGATAGACGACGAGAAAGGCCGGGTCATATACGACTGACCGTTCCGCTTCGGCCCGGTTACGGGCCGGGCGCTTGAACTTTTCGACGGACCGTACTATAATAGGCCCGGACAAAACCAATCAAAAGGAGGCTTTTTTCCATGAAAAAGTATCTGGCTGAATGCATCGGCACCATGACGCTGGTCGTGCTGGGCTGTGGCACCGCCATGCTGGTGGGCTGCGACGCCGCGAACGGCGGCGGCTATATCCTCACGGCGTTCGCCTTTGGCCTGACGATCGTGGCCATGGCGTATTCCATCGGCAACATTTCGGGCTGCCACATCAACCCCGCCGTATCGCTGGCGATGGTGATCCGCGGCGACCTGAGCGTCAAGGACTTTATCGGCTACGTGATTTCCCAGTGCGCCGGCGCGCTGATCGGCGCGGCCCTGCTGGCCCTGATCTTCAAGACCGGCAATGTGACCGACATGACCGGCGGCTATGGCAGCAACGGCCTGGCGGGCGTGAACGGAAACGCTTTCGCCGGCCTGCTGGTTGAGATCGTGCTCACCTACATCTTTGTCACCGCCATCCTGGGCGTTACCAGCAGCAAGCAGAAGCACGGCTCCTTTGCCGGCCTGGTGATCGGCCTGACCCTGGTGGTCGTGCATATCCTGGGCATCGGCCTGACCGGCACCTCGGTCAACCCCGCCCGCTCCTTCGGCCCCGCGCTGGTGGCCGCCATCGGCGGCAACGCCGAGCCCCTCAAGGCCCTGTGGGTGTTCATCGTCGGCCCCTTCATCGGTTCCGGTTTGGCCGCCTGCGTGTACAAGGCGCTGGAAAAATAACCGCTTTTCGTTTTCCGGCCATCCGCCTGTAACGGATGGCCTTTTTTTTGTACATATTCGCAATCGGAAACAAATATTTAATAATTATTTGATTGAAAAGGGTTGCTTTTATCGGCAAAATCCCGTATAATAACCGTGTTATCCGGTTAAAACGTTCGTGTTTTACCAGATATGACAAATCTCACCACCGACTGTGAAAACGGAGGAGAAAACAACATGAAGAAGCTCGTAGCCCTGCTGCTGACTCTGGCCCTGTGCATGGGTCTGACTTCCGCCCTGGCGGATTTCGCCCCCATCGCCAAGGAAGATATCAAGATCGGCGTTATCCTGCTGCACGATGAAAACTCCACCTATGACCTGAACTTCATGAACGGCGCCCGTGAAGCCGCTGCCGCGCTGGGCCTGAGCGACGATCAGATCGTGTTCTACCGCAACCGTCCCGAATCCAACGAGTGCGCCGAGACCGCTCTGGACGCCATCGACGAACACTGCAACATCGTCTTCTTCGACAGCTACGGCCATCAGTTCTACACCGACGACGTTGTCGCCGAGAATCCCGAAGTGCGCTTTGTGCACGCCACCGGCGATCTGGCCCATCTGAAGGGCTTCGACAACCTGTCCAACGCCTTCGCCGATATCTACCAGGGCCGCTACCTGGCCGGTATCGCCGCCGGTATGAAGCTGAACGAGATCAAGGCCGCCGGCAACCTGAAGGGCGAAGTTCCCCTGATGGGCTATGTTGGCGCTTACACCTACGCCGAAGTGGTCTCCGGCTACACCAGCTTCTATCTGGGCGCCAAGAGCGTCTGCCCCGACGTGCAGATGAAGGTGCAGTTCACCGGCTCCTGGTATGACGAAAAGGAAGAAAAGGCTGCCGCCGAGGCCCTGATCGCCGCGGGCTGCGACCTGATCAGCCAGCACGCCGACTCCATGGGCGCTCCCACCGCCTGCGAGAACGCCGGTATCCCCAACGTGTGCTACAACGTGTCCACCAAGGAAGCCTGCCCCAACACCTATCTGGTCTATTCCCGCATCAACTGGGAGCCCTACTTCGAGTACATCATCAACCAGACCATCGCCGGTGAAGCCATCGCCACCGACTGGGTGGGCACCATGGAAGGCGGTTCCGTCATCGTGACCGACCTGAACGAAGCCGTCGCCGCCGAAGGCACCCAGGCCGCCATCGACGCCGCCCAGGCCGCGCTGATCGCCGGCACCCTGAACGTGTTCGACACGGATACCGAGGGCTTCATCACCGTGAACGGTCAGCCCCTGACCAACGATTGGCGTCCCGATCCCAAGTACACCGACGGTGCTTTCGTGGAAGGCACCCAGGTCGTGTACGACGGCTGCTTCCATGAGTCCCTGTATCGTTCCGCTCCCTACTTCGACGCCCGCATCGACGGCATTAAGCTGCTGAACGACAAAAAAGGTTTCTGATCGAACAACATCATTATTATACGGACTGCCGCCCTTCGCGGGGGCGGCAGTCCGGTTCCATATTATCGCAGATTTTTTGGAGGACCGCCGTGGAAAAACAGCTTGCGCTTCAACTGCGCGGAATCACCAAGCGTTTCGGCAACGTGCTGGCCAACAGCCACGTCGACCTGGACGTGTACCGAGGCGAGATCCTGGCCATCCTGGGCGAAAACGGCTGCGGGAAGACCACCCTGATGAACATGATCGCGGGCATCTACTTTCCGGACGAGGGACAGATCTTTGTGGACGGCCGCGAGGTGGTCATCCGCTCGCCCAAGGACGCCTTCGATCATAAGATCGGCATGATCCATCAGCACTTCAAGCTGGTGGACCTGTTCACCGCCGCCGAAAACATCGTGCTGGGCACCAGGGAGGAAGGCCGATACAGCCTGAAGGACGTGAACGCCCGGGTCACCGGGATCGCCCATAAATACGGTTTCCACATCGATCCGCAGAAAAAGATTTACGATATGTCGGTTTCCGAAAAACAGACCGTTGAAATCATCAAGGTGCTGTACCGCGGGGCCGATATCCTGATCCTGGACGAGCCCACCGCCGTGCTGACGCCCCAGGAGATCACGCGGCTGTTCGACGTGCTGCGCCGCATGCGCGCCGACGGCAAATCCATCATCATCATCACCCATAAGCTGCACGAGGTGCTCGAGGTCAGCGACCGCGTGGCCATCCTGCGCCGGGGCGAGCACATCGCCACGGTGAACACGGCCGAAACCAACGAGAGCCAGCTGACCGAACTGATGGTGGGCAAAAAGGTGAGCCTGAACATCGACCGCACGCTGCCCGATCATCCCACGCCGCGCCTGGACGTGACGCATCTTGACCTGCACAGCGCCGAAGGGCTCCACGTGCTCCGCGATATCAGCTTTACCGCCAACGGCGGCGAGATCCTCGGCATCGCGGGCATCGCGGGCAGCGGTCAGAGGGAGCTGCTGGAAGCCATCGCCGGGCTGCAGCCCCAGATCACCGGCGACATCATTTTCCATAACCCGAAAAAGGACAAGCCCGTTACCTTCTTCCACAAGAGCATGAAGCGCGTAAAGGAGCTCGGCGCGCAGGGCATGTTCCACGACAAAAACATGAAGCCCGTCTCCTTCGACGGGATGAGCGCGGGCGCCATCAAAAAATGGGTGGAATCGGGCGACGTGCTGTTCAAGGAGGACGAGCTGATCGACCTGAAGGCCAAAACGCCGCTGGAGATCCGGCAATTGGGCGTGCGCCTCTCCTTCGTGCCCGAGGATCGCCTGGGCATGGGCCTGGTTGGCAGCATGGGCATCACCGATAACATGATGCTGCGCAGCTACCGCAAGGGCCGCGCGGGCTTCCTGGACCGTAAAAAGCCCAAGGAACTGGCCGAGGAGATCATCCACGATCTGGAGGTTTCCACGCCCGGCGTCAACAGCCCGGTGCGCCGCCTGAGCGGCGGCAACGTGCAGAAGGTGCTGGTGGGCCGCGAGATCGCCTTTACCCCCAAGGTGCTCATGGCCGCCTATCCCGTGCGCGGCCTGGACATCAACAGCTCCTACACGATCTACAATCTGCTCAACAAGCAGAAGGAAAGCGGCGTGGCCGTGATCTTCGTGGGCGAGGACCTGGACGTGCTGCTGGAGCTGTGCGACCGCATCCTGGTGATCAACTCGGGCGCGGTGACCGGCATTGTGGACGCCCGCACGGCGACCAAGGAAGAGATCGGCCTGATGATGACAAAGACCGACCGCGCAAGGAAGGAGGACGCGTAAATGGCCCGTACAAGCGAAACCCGCGAGCCCCTGATCCATCTGAGCAAGCGCTCCTCCATCCATCCGCTCAAGGCCTGGATGATCCGCCTGGCCGCCGTCGCGCTGGGACTGGCGCTGTGCGGCCTGGTCGCTTTCCTGCTGATCGAAAGGCTGCGCGCCAATCCGGGCAGGATCGGGGAATTTTATTACACTTTTATCAAGGGCAGCTTTTCAACCTCGCGCAAAATATGGAAATATCTGAAAAACCTGTCCATCCTGCTGTGCATCGCGCTTGCGCTGACCCCGGCCTTCCGCATGCGCTTCTGGAACATCGGCGGCGAAGGACAGACGCTTGTCGGCGTGCTGGGCTGCATTGCGGTCGCCTTCTACCTGGGCGGCAAGATCCCCGAATGGCTGCTGCTGATCCTGATGCTGCTTGCCGCTCTGGTCTGCGGCGCGGCGTGGGGCCTGATCCCCGCCCTGTTCAAGGCGCGCTGGAACACAAACGAAACGCTGTTCACCCTGATGATGAACTACGTCGCCACCTATCTGGTCGCCTTCTTCCTGGAGGTGTGGGTCACCAACGGCTCGGGCACGCTGCCCAAGCAGAAATTCGGCAAGCTGCCCACCGTGGGCGGCCAGGCGTATCTGCTGATCATCCTGATCGTGCTGGCGCTGACCGTGTGCCTGTATATTTACCTGAACTACACCAAGCACGGCTATGAGATCAGCGTCGTGGGCGAAAGCGTCCGCACCGCCCAGTACGTGGGCATCAACGACAAAAAGGTCGTCATCCGCACCATGCTCCTGAGCGGCGCGCTGTGCGGCCTGGCGGGCTATCTGATCGGCGCGGGCCTGGATCAGTCCATCACGACCGAATCGGCCGGCGGACAGGGCTTTACCGCCATCATGGTCAGCTGGCTCGGCAAATTCAACCCGGCGGCGATGGTGCTGACGGCCGGCCTGATCCAGCTGCTCAACCAGGGCGCGGCCCAGATCAGCCAGGATTTCGACGTCAGCGGCGCGCTGCCCAACGTGATCGTGGGCATCATCCTGTTCTTTATCATCGGCTGCGAATTTTTCATCAATTACGAGGTGCATTTCCGCGGCGCGAAGCAGAAGGCCGGAAAGGAGGCCGTCAAATGAATATCTGGCTGAATTTTCTGATCGACTCGCTGGCCTTCGGCGCCACCTTCATGTACGGCTCCACCGGCGAGATCCTGACCGAAAAGGCCGGTCACCTGAACCTGGGCATTCCCGGCATCATGTGCATGGGCGGCGCGGGCGGCTGTCTGGTGCTGAATATGATCGGCAAAAGCGGGCTTCCGGGCTTCCTGATCGTGATTCTGGGCATCCTGGGCGCGCTGACGCTGTCCATGCTGTGCGGGCTGATCTATTCCTTCCTGACGGTTTCGCTGCGCGCCAACCAGAACGTGACCGGCCTCGCGCTGACCACCTTCGGCGTGGGCCTGATGAAGGTGATCATGATCAAGCTGGACGCCACCGTATACCTGGTCGGCCCCAAGCAGCTGTACCGCTGGCCCTTCGCCGGACGGCAGGACAGCCTGCAGTGCCTGGGCGTGCTGTTCTTCCTTGCGGTCATCGTGGCGATCGTCTCCAGCTGGGTGCTGTTCCGCACCAAGGCGGGCCTGCACCTGCGCGCCGTGGGCGAAAACCCCGCCACCGCCGACGCCGTGGGCATCAACGTGACCAAATACAAATACCTGGCTACCTGCATCGGCAGCGGCATCGCCGGGCTGGGCGGCTTCTACTACATCATCGACTACATGGCCTCCCAGGAAGCCTACCTGAGCCTGGAAGCCTTCGGATGGCTGAGCATCGCCCTGGTGATCTTCGCCCTGTGGCGTCCGCACGTGACCATCATCGGCTCCACGGTGTTCGGCGTGCTGTTCTCGTGCAGCAGCTATATCACCAACATCAGCTGGATCCGCGTGACCATGGCCATGAAGCCGCTGCTCAAAATGCTGCCCTACGTGGTCACCATCATCGTGCTGATCATCAGCTCCGTGCGCAACAAGCGCGAAAACCAGCCCCCGCAAAGCCTGGGCCTGGCCTATTTCCGCGAGGAGCGCTGACCCGGCAATACCGGCGCGGAGGCGTGGAAAGTTATTATTCGGTAATACATTTTTCACACATTCTTTACGCCTGTATATTATACTGTTTCCGTACCCCGTTACATGACTTTTAGGAGGAGAAAAACATGAAAAAGCTCGTATCTCTGATCCTGGCACTGGTCATGGTGCTGTCCTGCGCGGCGGCTCTGGCCGACAACATCAAGATGGATACACTGACCTTCCAGTTTGTACCTTCCAAGGATGCCGACGTGATCATTACCGGCACCAAGAACCTGCCCGAGCTCGTTCAGGCCGAAATGGCCAAGCTGGGCTATGACATCGGCAAGGTTGAAATCTCCGTGGGCACCAGCTATGAAGCCACCGGCGAAGCCATGAGCGCCGGCACCATCGACGTCGGCTGGCTGCCGGGCGGCACCTATGCCATCTACAGCCAGAATCAGGAAGTCGCCGTAATCCTGACCGCTACCCGCGCGGGCCTGTCCAACGACAGCGAAAACCCCGCCGACTGGAACGGCATCGCCAACAAGACCCTGCCCACCGAGAATCAGGTGACCTTCTACCGTTCCCTGATCTACGCCGCCCCCACCGAGAAGGGCAAGGCCCTGGCCGCCAAGGTCAACGCCGGTGAAAAGCTGACCTGGGACGAGCTGAACGACTGCACCTGGGCCGTGGGCAATACCTCCTCTTCCGCCGGTTACATCTATCCCACCATGTGGCTGATGAACAACTACGACGGCAAGAAGATCTCCGACCTCTCCAGCGTTGTAAACCTGGGCTATGCCGACGCGTTCGCGCAGGCTGCCGCCGAGCAGGTTGACATCATCTGCTGCTACGCGGATGGCCGCCGCGACTACGAGAAGCCCTGGAACCTGCCCACCGATCAGAAGGACGACACCGGCAAGCAGGGCATGGGCCGCGAAGGCGCCATCTGGGACGAGCTGAACGTGATCGGCGTGACCTCCGGCATCTACAACGACACCGTCGCCATCACCACCGCCAAGCCCGAGATCAACAACCCCGAATTCATCAACGCGCTGCAGACCGCTCTGATCAACATCATCAACACCGAAGAAGGCCAGGCGATCTTCTCCGTGTACAGCCACACCGGCTATGCCATCGCCCAGGACAGCGATTACGACGCCGCCCGTCAGGCCCTGACCGCCGTGAAATAATCCTCCCGGACAGTTCAGCCCGGCAGCCTCACGCTGCCGGGCTTTTATATTATTCGCGTTCTAAGGGCCATGATGTGAATGGTGATTTAAGACAAAAGCGCCAAATTTCCGCGGAACAGGCAGGAAATACGCGCTTTCTTCTGGCTCGCCCCGCGCTACTCCCTGCGGGAAGCGCGGGTTGCGGGCGGCAATCTGCGGATTGCCCGCCCTTAGCCTGCC
>CACWLY010000027.1 GCA_902761825.1 uncultured Eubacteriales bacterium | reverse complement strand
TTACGGCGCGCCGTCGATCACGCGGATCACGATCCCCGATACCGTCCACTCGATAGGCGATCGCGCGTTCGATCAGTGCGCGTCGCTCGAACAGATCCGTATCCCGGCAGCCGTGACGGACATCGGCGACAATACCTTCTCCGGCGCGGTCATCCTCTGCCCGAACGGCAGCGAGGCGCATCTGTACGCGGCGGGTCACGGGCTGCAGTATATCTCGGAAACGCAGTAAACAATGCGAGCCATGATGCGAACAGGGGAATAAGATAAATAGCGCCGAATTTCCGCGAAACAGGGAAAGGAAACGCGCTTTCTTTGGGAAAAGAAAGCTGAGCAAAGAAACCGGCGTTTGTGGCCGCTCCTGCTGCAATGCTTTCCGCCAACTGGCTTATATGTCAGTAGCCGTTCCCGGGCAGGCCAGCTTTGCTGGCCTGACTGTGCGCGAAGCGCACAGTGAACAAGAGAGAAAATTCCCGACAAAACAAGCTCGCTTGTTTTTCGGTGAATTTTCTCTCTTGTTCTTTATGCCCGGGAACTCACTTGGCCGCATAGGCCAAACAGGCGGAAGCAAGTTTGGTTTCCGCTATACGCCAAACGCCGGGATGGGTCCAGGGTCCAGGCGGACCCTGGTGCAGGGTTTTAGGGGCCGCAGAGGCCCCTAACGTTCTCTTTTCTGTCTGAACTCACCCTTCATGAATTGGCTCGTAAAAGAAAATTCAGATAAAGCCGCCTTGTCTGCGGCGCATTTTTTGCGGTTTTTGTGCGCGGAAATTGACAATTGGGCTGAACGGTGTTGCAAAGACGCATGCTTCTGGAATATAATACGGGAAACCAACGATGGGAGGTATGTGAAATGTTTTGGTGGATCGTTAAAATCGCGCTGTGGGCGCTGGCGGGCTTTACCGCTTCCCGGCTGATGGACAGCAACGGCAGCCTGGTATGGAATATCATCCTGGGCATCGTCGGCGGCGCTGTGGGTTCCCTGGTGGCCGGCTGGATCGGCATTCAGAGCACCAATACGCTGGGCAGCATTATCGTGTCGGTAGGCGGCGCCTGCCTGGTGATCGCGCTGGCCCGTATGCTCCTGCCCAAATTCAAGCGCTGAAATGGACGCGTTTCTGCGGGAGCAGGCCGCGCTCCATCCCTGCATGCAGCCCCGGGACGCGCTGAAAATGTGCTATCAGGCGGCCTTTGGCGCCGAGCACCTGCTGCGCGATCCCGGCGCTGCCGCGGCATACCTGCGCGACGAGCTTTCGGCCTGTCCCGCCGATCCCGGCCAGCCTTTGACCGAAGCGCTCTCTCCGGATACCTGCCGGGTGAACCTGGCGGCCTGGAAAAGCGCCGGTCTGCCCGAGGCCTGGCTGGGGGAAATGTTCCTGCGCTCCTGCGCGCCGCGGCAAAACGGCGGGGAGCGCTTTTTGCGTTTTCTGGAAGCGGTGGACGCCGCCGCCGGCAGCCTGCTGCCTTTTTCCCGGGCGGACTGGCAAAGCGAGAAGCGGGCGTATCTCGCGCAGGGCGTGCGCCCGGTGCATCACAGCGAAGCGTACCGCGCCGCCGAGCGCCCGGCGTACCGGGGCCCTGCGTCGTCGCGCTGGACGGCCGCTGCGCCAGCGGAAAAACGACGCTGGCGGGGGATATAGCGGCGATCTGCGGCGCTTCGGTTCTCCATATGGACGACTTTTTCCTGCCGGGGGAGCTGCGCACGCCCGAGCGCCTGCGCGCGCCCGGCGGCAACGTGCATTACGAGCGTTTTCTCACCGACGCGCTGCCCGGCCTGAAAAGCGGAAAGGCTTTTGCCTATCCGCGGTTCGATTGCGGCGCGATGGCGCTGCGCGGAGAGCGCGACGTTCCGGCGTCCTCCCTGTACATTGTGGAGGGCGCGTACAGCTGTCACCCCGCGCTGGGCGAATACATGACGCTGCGCGTATTCAGCGATATCACGCCGGAGGAGCAGCAGCGGCGCATCCTCGCGCGTAACGGAAAAGCGGGCCTTGATCAGTTCAACGCCCGCTGGATCCCGATGGAAGAACGGTATTTTTCGTATTATGCCGTTCGTGAAAAGGCCGATCTTATTCTGCCCGCACAGGCACAGCCTGGCTGTAGGTGATCTCTCCTACCCGGCAGGTGATTTCAGCCGTATATTCGCCCGCCGGCACGGCATTGCCCGCCGCGTCGCGCCCGTCCCAATAGAAAAAACTGCCATCCTGCCGCTCTCCCAAAGGGCGGGAGGTATTTTTATAGGCCAGCCTGCGCACGAGCCCGCCTTCGGCGTCCAGAATGCGCACGGTCAGGCTGCACGGGAACGCGTGCCGCACATAGAGGCTCGCTTCCTGCCCGCGCTCCGCGTCGCACGCGCCGCCGCACCATACCGCAAGGCCGGGATCGCCGTCGTCCGGCTGTACGGATATCAGGCGGCTGCCCGCCAGCATGGCGTAGCGGCCCTCCTGCACCACGACCTGCAGCAGCGCGTAACCGGCCGCGGCCTCGTCCTCGGTCACCAGCGTGACCGCGCGCTGCTTGCGCCCGGGCGTCAGCGCGCCTTCGGCGTTCTCCTGATCCTCCACGAGCTGCGGCGTGTCGAAGCGCCATTGCCCGCCCCGGTAATAGATCAGCTGATACTGCACGCGCACGGGGCGCTGCACGGTGAAGCTGAAATACAGCGTATCCTCGCCCCCGGTGAGCAGGGCGCTGTCCAGCGCGAGATCGGAGATCGGGCGCTCGCTGGTATCCGGCCGCGCGGGATCGTAGACGTACAGCGCTTCCCCACTTTGCAGGGGATAAAGCTGCGCCGTGGACGCGCCGTGATATTCCAGCAGGCCCAGGCGCGCCTCCTCCATCGTGACCGTTCCGTCGGCGTTCAGGTCAAACGCCCCGGTGCGCAGCCCTTCGCAGAGCTCCTGGGCGAAATAACTGCCGCCCGCCACCTGCCGGTCATGCCACAAAAAGCTGTTTTCGTAGGCTCCGGCGCTGGTGAGCACCAGGTATTCGCTTCCTGCAAACAGGTTTCCGTTTCCCCGCGCGCCCCGGTCGATGAACGCGCCGCTGTTGCAGGCGTCCAGTATCAGGATTTTGCGGCCTGGCACGGCGTCCAGCATCCGCTTCAGGCTTGCCGCGCTCAGGCTGTCTTCTTTTTTCCCGTCCGAGAGCACCAGCAGCGGCTCGTAGGAAATGCGGTCGTACAGGCCGTGCGTGCAAAGATAGATCAGCGAAATATCGTTATCGTCCGCGCCGTCAAAGGCGGTCTGCACGGCGTTTTCCAGGTATTCCCGGTCGGGGATACCCTGATCCTCGCGGGCAATGGAGGCATAGCCGCGCGCGTCGCTTTGCAGCATCCGGGCCATGCGCTCCACGTTCATGCGCGCACTCGGCGCGGTGTTTTCATGGGTGATGAAGGCGTCGCAGCCCACCAGCAGCGCCCGCCGCGTCACGGGAGCGTCCGGCTGCGCCCACGCGCGGCCGCATACCAACGCGCAGACAAGCAGCCAGATTTTCAGCGCTTTATGCCGCATCGGAGCGCCCCCTTTCCTCCATGATCCCCTCTACTATACTATATCTGCCCCCATAAAGTCAAAATACACCCGGATATTGGCAAAAAACGGCGCTTTTCCGCTGCCGGAAGCGCCGGTGAAAAATAAAAGTTGACAAATCGCCCGTTCGGGTATATAATCATATCCGCTGTGTAGGGGCATGGTGTAATGGTAACACGTGGGTCTCCAAAACCTTTGTTGAGGGTTCGAGTCCTTCTGCCCCTGCCAAATAAAAAGATCCCGCTCGCCGGGGTCTTTTTATTTGGCAAATGAGATGAAGGACTCGAACAGAGCGGGAATGAATGACAGCCCGGTGGGCTGTCAGAACCGCGAAAGGGCTTCGCCCGCAGGCGAAGTCGAGTCCTTCTGCCCCTGCCAAACAAAAAGATCCCGCTCGCCGGGGTCTTTTTGTGTGGTATACTATTCATTATTCAGTTTTCAGTCTTCAGTCTTCAGTTTTCATCAGCTTTCAGCCTTAAGACGCAGCCTTTCCCATATGCTGAGAACGGGCAGCTCTTTGCCGCCTTCCGACAGGCAGTCCGCCCGGGCCAGCAGCATGAACAGCGGATAATAGATGGGCTCGTTATGAAACATATCCACTGTTCCCATGAACAGGAAGAGCATCAGCAGCAGCGCGGCCGTTTTCACCGCGGCGCTGCGGCGGTATTTCAGCGTTTCCCGGGCGGCGAAATAGACCATGCCGAGATAAGGCAGCAGCGCCAGGACGCCGCCGTGCAGCAGGAGTTCAAGCATCTGATTGTGCGTGTGGTTCAGCGGCTGCTCAAAGGTGCTGCCCAGAAGAGTGCGCATGTACTCCACCGGCAGCAGGCCGACGCCGGTCAGCGGGTACTTTCCGATGATCTTGAGGGTTTCCGTCCAGATGTGCGTGCGGAAGGTAAGATCGGTATCCTTGCCCAGACGGTCCTTGATCAGAAAGCCCATCGCATCCTGGATATGCAGGTATTGCAGGCCGATGAACAGCAATACCGACGCCGCCAGCATGACTGCCGGATTGGCATACCGGGGCAGCGCGCGGCGGCTGAAAAACGCGATCATAAAGAGCAGCAGCGCAAAGCCGATCAGCGCCGTTCCGCCCCGCTGCGTCACGACGGCAAACGCCGTCAGCGCCAGCGCGAGCGCCGTGCGCAGCGTATACCGGCCATGCTTCACCTGCGCGCGGATCATTTCCAGGCACAGCCCCGGGAAAGCGAGGCGATAATAGAAGACGCGGTTGCCCAGCAGCCATTCGGGCACGAACATCTTTTCCGCGTTCTCCACCTCTTCCACATACCAGACGAGGACGGATTGCCGCGCGTTCAGGCCCTGCGGCCAGAGCAGGCGCGCGGGCACGTTCAGGGCCAGCCAGAGCAGAAGCGCCAGGCTGAACCCCTCCAGCACGCTGTTTTTTTCCCGCTGCAAGCCCATATCCAGCGCCAGCATCAGGCACAGCGCGCACGTCCAGTGCAGCCAGTACCCGCTGGCTCCGCGGTAAATCAGCGTCATCACGATCAGCGCCGCGTGCATCGCGAGGAAGCACAGCAGCATGGGCTGCTTTCTGCTGATCTTTTTCCCGATCCAGCGGTACGCGTACATGCCCAGCACCGCGCCGCACAGGAGCCACAGCGCGAACCGCAGGAAGGGGAAACCCTGCCACGGGTCAAAATCCCCCAGACCGTATACGGCGCGCTCCACCTTTTTCAGATCGTTGGCGCGCACGGCGATAAAGGCAAAAAGCGTATAGAAAAGCGGCCCGGACAGCAGCCTGTCCAGAAAATCGCCGCTTTTTTGTTTGTTTGCCGTCTTTTGTCCGTTCATGCTCATTTTCCCACGCAAAACTGTGAAAACACGCTGTCCAGCAGCTTTTCGTCCACGCGCTCGCCGGTGATCTCTCCCAGCGTTTGCAGCGCTTCGTGCAGATCGACGGCGGCCAGATCGAGCGCAGCGCCGCCCGAAAGCGCGTCCGCCGCGCCGTTCAGCTGCGCCGCCGCCCGCCGCGCCAGGAGCATATGCCGCGCGCTGGTCAGGGGCAGATCGCCCCGTACCCGCGCCTTTTGCGCCAGCAGCGCGCGCAGCTCGCCGATCCCCTGCCCGGTCCGGGCGGATAGGCGCAGAGCGCCGGGCATGTCGAAGGCCGCGCTCCGGTCGGCTTTATTCAGGATCACTTCCCGCGGCATCGTTTCGGTATCGGCAAGCAGCCGCTCATCCTCGGCCGTCAGCGGCTGCGAACCGTCGAGCACCAGCAGCACCAGGTCCGCGCCCTGCATGGCTTTCCGCGCGCGCTCCACGCCGATGGCTTCCACGGTTTCGGCCTGGTCGCGGATCCCGGCGGTATCGCTGAGGTTTACGCGCATGCCGTCCAGGATCACGCTGCCGCGCACCACATCCCGGGTGGTGCCGGGGATATCGGTCACGATGGCGCGGTCTTCCCCGAGCAGCGCATTGAGCAGCGAGCTTTTTCCCACGTTGGGCCGCCCGCACAGCGCCGTTTCAAAGCCGCTTTCCAGCAGCCGCGCCGCCCGCTCGTCGCAGGCGGACAGCAGCTTTTCGGCCAGCCGCCGCGCCTTGGGCACGATATCGGCCGCCGCTTCCTCCTCGTCGATCTCCTCGGGATAATCCAGCGCCGCCGCCACGCCCGCGGTCAGCGCGATCACCTGCTCCTGTATATCGCGCACAAAGGCGCTGACGCCGCCGGTCAGCTGCCGAAGCGCCGCGCGGGCAGACTGTTCTCCCTGCGCCGCGATCAGCCGCATCACGGCCTCGGCGCGGCTTAGGTCGACGCGCCCGTTCAGAAAAGCCCTGCGCGTAAACTCTCCGGGCTCCGCCGGACGCACGCCCAGGGCGTAAAGCGCGCTCAGGATCTGGCTTGCCACCTGCTCGCCGCCGTGCGCCTGGAACTCCAGTACGTCCTCGCGCGTATACGACCGGGGCGCGAGCATCAGCACGGCCATGCACTCGTCGATCATCTGCCCGCTGCCGTCGTACACGTGCCCGTACAGCAGCCGGTGGCTTTCCACCGTTTGATTTCCCGCGGCGCGGAACAGCGCGTCGAAGCACGCGCGCGCCCGCTCGCCGCTTACGCGCACAATGGCGATGCCGCCCTGGCCGGGCGGGGTGGCCAGAGCGGCGATTGTATCGTTCTCATAAGCCGTCTGCATATCACAAAAGCCCCTGATACGCCGCGTCGGCGTCCGGACGCTTCTGCGGCTTTTCCGGCTTCGTCTCTTCGGTTTCCTTCGTATAGCGCGGGTGATATACGCGCCGGTCCAGCGACCAGATCTTTTCGCTGAACGCGCCGGCGGGCGTGCGGCGCAGAATGCCGTTCATCTCGTTCATCCGCGCGTCCACCAGGTCGATCCAGTGCAGCATTTCGGCCTCGGGGAACATGGGCGGGCGGGGACTGCCGAATTCGGCCTCGCCGTGATGGCTGATCACCATGTGCTCCAGCAGCAGCACGTATTCGTCGTCCTCGGGGACGTCCAGACGCCTGGCGGCCTCGCGCACCTGGGTCACGCCGCGCACCAGATGACCCAGCAGCAGGCCATCGGTCGTATAATCGGTCACGTTGCCGGCCTCGTCGGATTTCATCTCGCTGATCTTGCTCAGGTCGTGAACGATCACGCCGGCATACAGCAGGTCTTCGTCCAGCCAGGGATAAACCGTCAGCACGGCCTTCGCCGTTTTCAGCATGGTACTGGTGTGGTGCAACAGGCCGCTGCGCTCGGCGTGGTGCAGCCGCTGGGCGGCGGGATAGTACATCAGCCGATCGCCCGCCATGCGCAGCATTTCCCCGACGATCCCGCGCAGGACGCCGTTTTTCATGGCCGCCACGGTGTCGGTGATTTCCGCCAGCATCTGCTCCGCCGGGTAGGGCGCGCAGGGCACCAGGAAGCTGAGGTCGTATTCGTCCTCCGTCGCTTCGCGCACCTTGTTGATCCGCAGCTGCAGCCGCCCGTTGTATTCGGTCACCAGCGCCCGCACCTTCACCACGGCGCCGGCCTTGGGCGGCGTCACCGTGCCGTCCCACATCTTGGCGTTGATTTCGCCCGTGCGGTCGCACAGCGTCATATCCAGATACTTGCTGCCGTTGGAGGACGCCCGCTGCTCGCTGGAGCGCGCCAGCAGGAAGCCCTCGAATTTCATGTCCTTTTCAAATGCCGCCACGGCCGTCTGATCCATGTCGTTTATCTCCTGTCCGGACGCCGGCGTCAGGGCTCGGCATCCTCCGCATACATATCTTCAAACAAGGTATATTCCGCCAGCCAGTTGAGCTTGACGGTTTCCAGCGGGCCGTTCCTCTGCTTTGCTACGATGATCTCCGCGGTGTTGGTTTCCGCGCTGGTCTGATCGTAATACGCCTCGCGGTGCAGGAACATGACCACGTCGGCGTCCTGCTCGATCGATCCGGAATCGCGCAGGTCGCTCAGCATGGGGCGTTTGACCGTGCGCTGGGTGTTGGCGCGGCTCAGCTGCGCACAGGCCAGGATGGGGATCTTCAGCTCCAGGGCGATGCTCTTAAGCCGTCGGCTGATCTCGCTGACCTCCTGCTGACGGTTTTCGGACTTGCTGTCCGAGCCCATCAGCTGCAAGTAGTCCACGATCACCAGATCGAGGCCCTTTTCCAGCATGATGCGGCGCACGCGCGAGCGCATCTGCAGGGGCGTGAGCCCGGCGGTGTCGTCTATGTAGATTTTTTCATTGGATAGCGGGTTGACGGTCTGGGCGAGCTTGATCCATTCCTTGTCCCGCAGGGTGCCGCTGCGCACGTGCTGCATGTCCACGCGGGCTTCGCCGCACAAAATGCGCATGGCGATCTGCTCCCGCGGCATTTCCAGGCTGAAAATGGCCACGGCAAAGCCCTTGCGCGCGGCGGCCGCGGCGATGTTCAGGGCGATGCTGGTTTTGCCCATGCTGGGGCGCGCGCCCATCAGCAGCAGCTCGCCGCCGTGCATGCCGGTCAGCACCCGGTCCAGCTGCCTGAAGCCCGTGGTGATGCCCGCTACCTTGCCCTGCAGCTTGGCAAGCTCTTCGATCTGGGCGTAGGTGCTGAACAGCACGTCGCGGATGGGAAGCAGCTGCTCGCCGCCGATGCGGCGCATGACGACGTCGAAAATCGATTTTTCCGCCCCGCCCAGTATGTCCTTGAGCTCCATCTGCTGGGCGTAGGAATTGCGGCTGATGGTCCCCGCGGCCTGGATCAGCTGGCGCAGCGTGGATTTTTCCAGCACGATGGAAATATAATACTGCACGTTGGCCGTCGCGGGCACGTGGGAGATCAGTTCCACCAGATACCCCGTGCCGCCGATGCCCGCCAGCGTTCCGCGGCGCGACAATTCAGCGTCCACCGTGACCAGATCGACGGCGACGCTCTGCTGCGCAAGCGCGCGGATGGCGGCGTAGATCGCCTGATGCGCGGGGGTGTAAAAATCATCCTCCCGCAGCATTTCCATGGCGATGGAAACGGCGCGGCCATCCTGAAGCAACGCGCCCAGCACGCTCTGTTCCGCCTCGTAGCTCTGAGGCGGGACGCCCGAAAACGCCGGCGTCAATACCGGCTGCTGCTCGCTCAAGGGATCAGCCCTCCTGGATATTCTTGACGCGCAGGATCATCCTGCTGCTGACGTTGGGATACAGGCGCACGTTGACCTCGTAATCGCCCAGCTGCCGCACGGCTTCCTTGATCTCCACCTTGCGCTTGTCCACTTCCACGCCGTATCCGGCCTTGATCGCGTCCGCGACCTCCTGCGCGGTCACGCTACCGTACAGACGGCCCTTTTCACCGCACTTGACCTTCAGGATCACGACCTTGTTTTTCAGCTTGGCAGCCGTCTGCTCGGCTGCGGCGCGGGCTTCCGCTTCCTTGCGGCGCTCGGCCTCGCGCTTGCGCTCCACCACTTTCACGGCGTTCTCCGTGGCTTCCATGGCCCATTTGCGGGGAAACAGGAAGTTGCGGGCGTAGCCGTCGCTCACATTGACGATATCGTCTTTTTTGCCGATCTCCTTCACGTCCTGCAAAAGAATGACCTTCATGTTTTATTCCTCCTCATCCCGGGGCCGCATCGGCGGACGCAGGCCCCGCGCATTTGTTATCTGATCGATCACGCCCACGGCGATCAGGGCGATCTGCATGAAGCGAAGCGCCAGCGCCATCACGACGACGGCAGCGCGCCAGGCGCGGCCCGTTCCGCGCTTGTGCTGGGAATCGTTGAGCGCGGCCAGGCCCTGCACGCCGAAGCACAGCGAGAACACCTGGAACATCAGCGTCCCAAGCAGGGACAGAACCTGATTGTCCGGAACGCGCGCCAGAAAATAGCCCACGGCAAGCACGCCGATGCGCAGGCCCCACGGCCTGGCCAGATGCCACGTTCTCAGCGGCGGCATATCCAGATCGGGCACGGGCAGCGTTTCTTCATCATACTTGTAAGCGCGCTTTTCCGCCGAGCGGAGGCCGAAGTGTATGGCCAGACCGAGCCCGGCCAGAGCGTGCAGCGCGCTGCCCGTGACCAGCAGGCCGGGGACCAGGCCCCGCAGCGTATCCTGAACATAGCCGCTCACCTGCAGCAGCAGCTCTTCCAGCAGCTCCGCCGAAAGCGCGTATCCTCCCGGCACGCTCACGACGGCGTTGTCGCGCAGCACGGCGGGCACGCGCAGCAGCCCGTAGGATACCATCGAATACAAAAAGTCGTCGCGGTACGGCATTGCGTTGACCGCTTTCGCCGCCATGACGCCCGCCGTCATATACAGCTGATTGTCCGTATGCGCCTGCAGCAGCAGGTAGATCGCCAGCTGCGACAGCGCCAGCACGCCCGCGAGCATGCCGCAGGAGCGCCAGAAGGGCACGCCGCGCCGCAGGCAGACGATATAAACGGCCGTCACGGGAAGGAGGTATAGGGCGGCGCAGCCCGCGAGCATGCCGGACCCGCACAGCCCAAAGAAGCCCAGGAGCGCCGCAAGGCAGACCGCCATGGGGATGAACCCTGCCGTCAGCCCGACGATCATCAGGCAGGCGGGCGCGGCCAGCAGCGTAAGCAGGGTCAGATTCAGCGCAGGCGCGAACCCCGTCAGCATGATCAGCGCCGCCGGCAAAAGGAAAAGCGCGCAGCCCTTGACGGCCGCCTGCGGGCAGGTATAGGTGGTCACTCCCCGTCCCATGTCAAACTCCTTCACAGATGGAATTCCGCATAAATTCCCTGTTTATTTTACGGCGCAAGCGCTTTTTTGTCAATCATAACGCTGGTTAAGCTTTTTCCCGCCGGGCGGCGTCCGGAGAGAAAAAGGCTTTTCATCCACCGGCAAACGATGTGTAATAACGGCGTCAGGGTCTGCGACCGACCCAAACAGAATAATAAAGAAGGAGAAAACACCATGATGAAAAGAATGATCGGCCTGCTGCTCGCGGCGGCTTTGATGCTGAGCGCGGCGGCCCTTGCCGAAGGCATCGACTATCTGGCGCTGGTGAACAAACAGCATCAGCTGCCGGAAGGCTGGGAAGATTCACTGGAGATCGTGGAAGTCACGAACTCTGTGGATCAAAAAGTGGAAGTCGAAAAGAAAACTTATGAAGCGTATCTGGCGCTGGCTGAAGAGCTGGAGCGGGAAGACGGCATCCACATCGAGCTGGATTCCGGCCGGCGCAGCGTTGCCGAGCAGCAGGAAATCCGGGATAACTTCATGGTCAAGTACGGCGAGGAATACACGCGGAAAACCGTCGCGGTGCCCGGCTATTCCGAGCATCAGACGGGTCTGGCGATCGATCTGTACTTTATCACGGCGGACGGAACGACCGTCTATTACAACGAGGATCTGACCAAGGAAGAGTATTACGGGGTTTGGGACAAGATCCATGAAAAGCTGGCGAAAAACGGCTTTATCCTGCGCTATCTGAAGGGCAAGGAAGGCGTTACGGACTATGATTACGAGCCCTGGCATCTCCGGTATATCGACGATCCGGAATTGGCGCGGGAAATCATGGAAAAGAGCCTCACGCTGGAGGAATATCTGGGAGAAGCCGCGGCGCTTCCCGCCTATGTGTATCCCTTCGCCGGCGAGAACCCCGTCATGGCCGCCGCTGCGGAATATCTGGTGACCGCGGACCTCGGCTGCGAGCCGGAGGAGGGCGGCGTGCTGATCCCCGCGCCCATTGTGCTCAAGGAGGAAACGGGCGAGACCGAAGCGACGCTCTGGGGCAATTTCTGGGTGTTCGCCTATAAGCTGAACGGCAGTATCCTGGAGTGCACCGCCGGCGGCGAGAACCCCGGCGTCATGAAGCTGGAAAAGAAAGACGGAAAATGGCAGGTGGTATCTCTCGAATTGGCGGAAGACGGGGCGGACTTTGACGCAGGCATCCGCGCGTTTGCCAATGGCGACGCGGAGCTGGAAAAGGCGTATTATCTCTCCAGCGGCGCGGACGAGGGCTATCTTCCGCAGTACCGCCGTTCCTTCATTGTGGAATATGTCAACGCCAACAAGCTCGACGGCGTCGCGTATCAGGATAACGGCTGGGAGCCCGTTGACATTACGATGTGATATGCCTGGCGGGACGGAACGATGATCAGGGAAGCCTTTCCCGATGGCATAAAAACGGTCCGCTTGATCACGGATCAGATTTATCGTTCCATCATCCGCGGCATGAAGCGCTGCGGTCGTCCGGCTGCTTCACAGCGGCCGGACGACCACTTTTTGAGGATTTCAAACAGCTCGTCAAAAGAGGAAGCGCAATAGGTGATCCCGTATGCCTTTACTGCCTCTTCGATATTGCCGGACGGCATGAACCACACCGAATCCAGGGACGCGTTTTTCGCGCCGAGCATATCGGAAGAAAGCGAATCGCCGATCATGATGCAAGACGATTTCGGTTCCCCGATCCGCTCCAGGCAGATATCGAAGAAGGCGGCGTCGGGCTTTGTCACGCCTATGTCTTCGCTGATGAACAGCCCGTCGATATACCGGTCAAGGCCCGTGGAGGCGATCCTGCCTTTTGCGTTTACGGTTGCGCCGTTGGAGGCGATATAGATTCTGGCGCCCGGGATATTCCGCTTCACCCTTGCCACGAATTCCAGCGCGCCGTCCATCAGCACGCCGTTCACGGACATCGTCCGGATGAAATCATCGTTGACCGTCAGGGGATCGAGCCCGGCCGCGGCCGCTCCGCAGCGGCTGAAAACATCCTGAAACCGCTTCGTAAAAAGCTCGGTCCTCGATATGGTTCCTTTTTCAAGCTCAAGCCAGAGGGCTTTGTTGTACGCCCGAAACGCCCAGTATATTGCATCCGAGAACGAAAGGCCGTTCGAACGCAGGACAATGCCGAGCGCTTTATACTCGGAAGCGTGAAAATCCAGCAGCGTCTGATCGAGATCAAAAAGAAAATTATGATGCATTCAGCGCCTCCTGATCTTATGCCGGAAAATGCAGGGCTGCGGCGTGACGGCCGCCCCGGCCGCATACATCATACCACATTTCCAAGGACAAAAAAACCACGCAGAGCCCAAATGACAGGATCCCGGCCGTTGAAACGCCAGCGATTTGGGTTCGGGTATGCGATAATCATTCGGAAAAAAATTACGGTCATCGGAGAGCGGCGCGCCGCAGCGCAGGGGATCGTAAAGCGAAGGCTTTGCAGCTTGTTCCCTTTTTTTATGAGCCTTGGCTTGCTTTCTGATGTTGTTATACAAGGTAAACCTTTCATGCGACGATATCACATTATTACATGTAAATAATTCTTGATTTAAACACGTTTATCCTTTATAATCTTTTCTGTAAGGCGATGATCGTATGACTCGCAGAAAATAAAGATGGCTCTTGCATACAAAAACATGTCGGAATCAGAACTTGCACGATTGATAGGCACAGGCCCTCAAGCGTGTATTCAACGCATGATAAAGGGCATGTTTTTCGGTGAGGATATGGAAAAACAGCCGATGCCATGGGTACGGAATACTGCTTTGGTTTAAAATTTGAAGATGGCACACAAGTATGAAGCCATGCCTGGCGGGTCCTGCCTTTCAGGATCGTGACGGGGCGGTGTTTAAACAGGCTGTGGAACATAACAAAAGCCATCAAACGATAACTAATTGAACATATTCTCATATTATCTTTCCCAAAGATACAGTTTCAACAGAATAAACCCATAAACCCCCATGCTCAATAATAGTGTCGGAGGATTGACGTGAGATGAAACGTATGATAATAATCTCTGTTCTTTATGTATTCCTCATCACCGGTATAGTTTTTGCTGAATCCAACTTTTTTTATTATGACTATGTTAAAGATGATTGGTTTGCAGTACAGTCTGCCGCTGACGCCATTCTTCCTGAAAATTTATCAGCTCGCGAAATCGATATATACCGCGCTGCATATGCAAATGGTTTTTATGATGCGCTGCATCCTGCTTACATCGAAGGAATCTACATGCTTAATACGAAAACAAAAAAATATCACCTTACCAATTGTCCCTCAACATTATTGATTGAATCTAATAATCGACAGTATTCAACGCTGACACCAGAAGAATTAAAAGCCCAGAATTATAAACCTTGCGGACAATGCCATCCCGAAGTACCAACTACGAAGTAGAATAGAGACAGCGCGATTTTGTTTATGTTAGCAACGATTTGCACAGAATAAACTGATTCATTTCAATATTACGGATGGCAAAGCTTTTATTTGAAGAACACTCTGGCATTATACATATCTCAGGGAAGTAATACATTGATATCATTTCTATCTTCAGGAGACATAAAAAAGCGGATCCGCATAACTGGTAGAGGAGCAAGGGAAACAGAGCCTTATTCAATTGCGCAGATGCAGTATCCTGCTAACCATTTGAATGATATCCGTGATCCGGCTGATCATTTATATTTTGGCTTGCAAGCGTTTCATCCCTTACGATTGGAAGAGGTTCTGGGCTTGAAGCATAAGGACAGACAGAGAATGACAATTTTCATTCAATGTGCGGTACTGATACTGTCAGGTGTTTTGCGGAAAAACCATGAAATCCTGCAATCCCGCTCCAAAACAATAAGAAATCCTGCAATTTCTTGCAGGATTCATGGAGCTGATGGGCGGATTTGAACCGCCGACCTCATCCTTACCAACGGATAACCCATCAGTCCATTAGTTGCACGAAACGCGACAATTGCAGTATGTGCTATTAGTGAGAACCGTTTACGCACCTACCGTTGAAAAACGGGACTATTTCGGCTCCTCACACATCTTGTTTGTTAGCTGGGCGTTAGCTGCAACAAAAAGCCACATCCACATGATAGCATGGAATGTGGCGAGAGTGCAAGGAGTGTTTTTATGGGAATTAATTGCATGGAGACGCAGGTTCAGAGCACTTATACCGTGGAGAAAGTAGCAAAAATCCTCGGAATAAGCATACGGCAAGCGTATTATCTTTGTGAAATGACTAATGATTTTAAAGTGCTTCATATTAGAAAGCGTTGTGTGAGGATACACAAAGAATCCTTTGAAAAATGGTTTTCAACGCTATAAGACGGTATTATAATTCTGATTATGAAATCTTAACGCTCAGATCCCTCTTCTGAGCGTTTTTGATTTGTTTTGAAAAATTTTCTTTTGAGATATTATCTTATTCGCTATGTCATCCTTTATCTTTTTTTCATACTCTCTGATAATCCATAGACCTATGCTAGCTCTCGAATGAATAGTATATTGTTTTCACTAAGCATAACTGATATAATATGTTTCAAATACCAGGGGTCTTCTCGAAGAGTTTTTCTCGAGATTCAATGTCGTAGCATGGTATTAAGATAATCCTAAATTAATGGAATGAAACAGAGTATTGAAATATTAGCTACATAAAGAAAGCAGACATCGTATCATCTAAAATATAGCAAATAGCATGCTGGGAGGAAGTTGAACATGTACATTGTTAATGATGACGAAAAGAAAGAGTATAATGGCTTAGATTCTCTCGCCTCCGTTTCATTTCAATCCTATAAAAGCTTTTCTAATAATGAGCAAGTTGAAATCCCTATGCTGTCCAAAGCGACTTTAATTATTGGAAGAAATAATTGTGGAAAATCAAGTTTAATTGACGTAATTTCAACTTCAGTCAGCTCAAAAAAACAGCTGGATGGTCTTTCAAATCTCCAGCTTGGTTTTCGACTAGATGCACAGCATATTGAAAGAGGTTTTTCCAAAGGAGCTCGAGCCTTAGATGGCATTATGAATAGGTATGGTTCCTGTTTCGAGTATGGAAAACAGTTTATTAATCGGATTCTTTATCTCGAATATGACGAAAATCGAAATCAGTATATAGTTTCAAATAATCAATGAGTTGAAAGGAAAAGGCTTGTTTTGCTGGGTGACAAAAGGAAAAGAAATTGAGAACTATATTTCTGCAGAAGCAGTAAACAATGCATTCGGGAGTAATCTTAAACAAATTGAACCATTTGAACTTTTTCCCGACTATATAGAGAAGTATGACAAAAACTTTGCATCTCATAAGGTTGAAACGGCGAGAAAGTTAAGCAAATTCATTACATCTGATAACTCGGAGGATATCCTTGATCTTTCTGAAAATATCGGAAGACTAAAAGATGAAATTGAAAAATGGAATCAATAACAAGCCATATTAAAAATACTATTTATGTTGGAGTAGAGAGAAAAATGATTGCAAAGAAGATTGAAACAGCAAATGTTGATTCCAGTAATGTGTTTTTAAGAAAGCTGTGGGGTGCCATTGCAAGTGCAAGCCAATTTGGATGGCAGTATATGCCTTATACTGATAAACGGCAAAAAATTGTTGATATCGGCAGAAATAATTTAGGACATTTTTATTTCACTTATAAAAAAAGAGGAACAATTGATACATTATATGTCGATGAGTGCAGAAAAGAGGATTTAGTTGAGTCTCTTATAGACAAAGCGTTAATGTTTCAGGAAGAAAAAGAATATGCTGTAGAAATGTACTTTGATGTGAAAACGTATCCGTTGATTGCCACAAGCCATTATAATAACATTTCTGTTAAAAGTGAAGAGAAAAAAGTTGTATTCTGCATCCCAATAAAAGCATATTCTTCTCTTGATTTAGAGTATATTGCTTACCAAAGAGCACTTTCACTCTCATCCTTATTATTTGTTTATACACATATAAACTATGGTATGCCATCTATTACCTTGTTGAATGAAATGGAAGCAGGCAATAAACCAACAACGGATTCTGACTACAACTATGAATGGTATGATGCTGACGAATGTCCGCAAAGCGAAAGAGGAGAAATCGTATTACCCAAAGAGTTTTTAATGCTCATCGAACAAATTACGGAGAATTTCTTTCTTGATGATTTCACGACATCTATAGTAAATGCTTCACAACTTATTTATAACTCTATAAATTTATATGATGCTTCTAGGAACTTAAAAAACATGCCCATGCAAGGCCTCTATGATATAATAAATACTGTCGTTATATCTTCACTGGAGGCACTTGCTTCAACAAACAAAATAGAAAGTAAGAAATGCCCGTGCTGTGGACAAGAAGTATATTCCGTTGTCCAAAATGTCTATAGCATAGCAGAGAAATATCTTGATGAACCAATCGCAAGCGATATAAAAAACCGAATATATAGAAACAGAAGTAAATATCTTCATGAAGGGAAAAGCTCTGGGGGCCTATATCGTTATAAGTGGTCATATCCGTTAATTAAACCTCATATTAATCCAAATGATAAGAACTTCATGATATTGGGTTATGGTGCCCCTGAGTACAATTTGATTGATTACTGCATGTATATTACAAGAATGATCGTGTGCGATTACTATAATCATTTATAATCTTGCAGCAATGCAAAGGAAGCGTTCGGACAAACTGGACGCTTTTTTTGTTATGAAAGGAGAATAAAATGAAGACAATTATCATCGCTATTGCTAACCAAAAAGGCGGCGTAGGCAAAACAACGACCTGTGCCAATTTGGGCATTGGTCTGGCACAGGCGGGAAAGAAAGTGCTGCTGGTGGACTGTGATCCCCAGGGCAGCTTGACGATCAGCCTGGGCTATCCTCAGCCGGACAATTTGCCGGTCACAATTACCGATCTGATCAAAAAGGTCATCATGGACAAGCCTATCCAGCCGGGCGAAGGCATTTTGCATCATGCGGAGGGTGTGGATCTGCTGCCCGCCAATTTCGAGCTATCCGGCATGGAAGCCTCCCTGGTGAACGTGATGAGCCGGGAAACAGTGCTGCGGCAGGTTTTGAACGAGATCGGTGCGCAATACGATCATATTCTAATCGATTGCATGCCCTCGCTGGGGATGCTGACGGTCAATGTGCTGGCGGCAGCGGACAGCGTGCTGATTCCTGTCCAAGCGCAATATCTTTCCGCAAAAGGTCTGGAACAGCTTTTGCATACTGTCTCCAAAGTGCGGCGGCAGATCAATCCCGGTCTGCGTATTGAAGGGATTCTTCTGACGATGGTGGACAGCAGGACAAACTACGCCAAGGAGATCAGCAGCCTGATCCACGATACCTACGGCGAAAAAATCAAAGTTTTTCATACCGATATTCCCCATTCTGTCCGGGCGGCAGAGATCAGCGCCGAGGGCAAAAGCATTTATGCCCATGATCCCAAGGGCAAAGTGGCGGCGGCATATCGGGGACTGACACAGGAGGTGATCCGAAATGAAAAGCAACGGCAGAAACATAAGTCTGACCCCATACGATGATATTTTCTCCACGGAAGAAGGCCGCGCGGAATCCACGTGGGAAACGATCAAGGAAATCTCATTGGCTGATCTATACCCCTTCAAAGATCATCCTTTCAAGGTGGCGGACGATGAACGGATGCAGGAAACTGTGGAAAGTGTCAAGGAACACGGTGTATTGGTGCCGGGAATCGCTCGTCCACGTCCGGGCGGCGGTTATGAGATCATTTCAGGCCATCGTCGTAAACGGGCTTCTGAACTGGCTGGCAAGGAAACAATGCCGGTCATCATCCGAGATTTGGACGACGACGCTGCTGTGATCATCATGGTTGACAGCAACTTGCAGCGTGAAAATATCCTGCCCAGCGAGCGGGCGAAAGCGTACAAAATGAAAATGGATGCGCTCAAACACCAGGGGGCACGAACAGATTTAACTTCGGGCCAAGTTGGCGCGAGGTCAAGAACGGATGAAAAAGTGGCCGGCGGTACGGGCGACAGCGCTCGGACAGTCCAGCGTTTTATCCGCCTGACCCAGCTTGAACAGCCCTTGCTTGACATGGTGGACGAAAAGAAAATTGCCATGAACCCCGCTGTGGAGCTGTCTTATCTGAAACCTGATGAACAGAAGCAACTGCTGGAAGCGATTGATCTGGAACAGTCTACACCTTCCCTGTCTCAAGCCCAGCGGATGAAGAAGTTCAGCCAGGAAGGGCGGCTGACCTTCGACGTGATGGACGCTATCCTGTCCGAAGAAAAGAAGCCGCCCGAAACCCATATCACATTGACAAGCGATAAGATCAGCAAATATTTTCCCAAATCCTTCACACCGGAGCAAATGGAAAAAACCATCATCAAGCTGCTGGAAAAGTGGTGCCGCAGCAGGCAGCAATCCCAGGAGCGATAGAAGCCCGTCAGGGCTATTTTTTATGCCCTGAATACAGAAAGGAGAATTTCAAGTGGCAGTTTTTCGCGTAGAGAAGAACCATAATTACACCGTGATGGCAAATTATCATCTCAAAGACAACCGATTGAGCTTAAAGGCAAAAGGGCTTATGTCCGTCATGCTGTCTCTGCCGGATGATTGGGATTATACTCTGCGCGGCCTTGCCTGTATCTGCAAAGAGGGCGTGGACGCTATTCGGGAGGCCATCCGGGAGCTGGAGCGTGCGGGCTATATTCTCCGTTCACGGGAACGGAACGAAAAGGGCCAAATGAAGAATACCGAGTATGTGATCTACGAGGAGCCGCAGGAGCCGGAAACGCAGGATGATGCTGATGATGAGGATTACGCACCTATATTGGGTTCTCCAACATTGGAAAAGCCTACGTTGGAAAATCCAACATTGGATCATCCTACATTGGAAAACCCAGTGTTGGATCATCCAGCGTTGGAAAATCCCACGCAAATAAATATAAATAAAACAAATACGGAACCCAAAAAAGAAAAAAATAAAAAGAATCAAATCCTTATCCATCAAATCCTGATCCAATCAAGCCCGCACGGGCGGAGGCCCAGCGGCCCTTCAACCTGGTGGAGCAGATGCGGGGCATCGTCCGCAACCATATCAGCTATGACGTGATGTCGGATGAGTTTGATCGGGAAAAGCTGGATGAGATCGTGTCTATCATGGTCGAGGTGCTTTGTTCCGGGAACCCCACCTATAACATCTCCGGGGAGGTATATCCGGCAGAGCTGGTTAAAGAGCGCATGTGCGCCATCAACAGCTCCCACATCCAGTACATCTTTGGGTGCATGAAGGACACTGGCAGCGATATTCGCAACATCAAGCGATATCTGTTGGCGGCCCTATTCAATGCGCCTGCCACGATCAGCAATTATTACGACGCCAAGGTCAGGCATGACTTTGGCCTGTGAAGGGAGTGAACAACATGCACTATGACAGCAAAAAAGTTGCAAGGGAGCGAGTAATACGGGATAAAATCTCGCTGGTATTGATCGTTATGATCGGCATTGGCCTGGTGATTTATGCCATCGTCTTGCAAAAGCATGAGATAGCTGCTGACATGCAAGAGTATGAGCATCTGAGGCAGCAAGTACAGCTCACGGAAGCATCTTTGAATGTGTTGCCTGAGCAGACGGTACAGCTTTCGCAGCCTGTGGAAGCCATTATACCGGTTCAACAGGCAACGGATGATGCTGGACAGCCTACAACTGAGCCGGTGACGGAATCAAGCCCGATGCCTGCTATCGTTCTGCCCGATCCTCCGACAGCTACCGTTATTCCCACCAATGAGACAGCATCGGAAGACCAGCCCACCGTGAAGCCAGCAGACAGCAATATGGCCCCTGTCTTAAAACCTGGTGCAACAGAAACACAGCCAGACCCTAACCCGCAGCCTGTCATCGGCAAGACCGGTGCCGATCTGGTGACCTGCAAGGCGGCCAATGATGATTTCATCGCCTGGTTGAAAATTCCTGGCACCAAGATCAATTATCCGGTGGTGCTGACCGATAACGTGGATTATTACCTGACCCACACCTTTACCGGCAAGCAGAGCAAGGTCGGCACGCTGTTTTCCCTGGGCAGAACGGACTATGAAACACCGGGGCAAAACATTGCCGTGTACGGCCATCATATCACCACAGGCGGCGGGAATATGTTCCAGCCGCTTTTATCGTACAAAAAGCAGAGTTTCTGGGAGAGGCACCAGACGGTGTATTTCGATACCCTGTACGATCTTGGTGAGTACAACGTGTTCGCGGTATTCAACATGACCCTGGGCGAATGGGACGTAGCTGCGGCTGGCTTTGCTGATGAATTGGCTTTTCAAGCCTTCCTGACCCGTGCCCAGGCGGCTTCCCTTTATGACACGGGCATTATCGTGGATACACAAGACCATATTCTGACGCTGATTACCTGCGACCGCAGCTATCACGGAAAAGAAGGGCGGTTTATCGTGATGGCTGTGAAGCAGTAAATCAAACAAAACACAAAAAAGGAGTGATTGCACATGAAAAGAAAACGCATCGTATCCCTGTTGCTGGCGCTGCTGATGATCTTTTCCATGATTCCGTTTTCGGCCTTTGCTGAATCGAAAGTATCGGATGAGGAAGCAGCACCGTTTGACGAAACCGTTGAATTCAGCGAGGATCATCCCGAAGCTGAAATCATCGTAGAGGATGCTGAGCCGGATGATCTGACGGCGAAAGCACCGGAGGAATCGGCTGAGGAGGAACAGCCTACAGAAGAATCCGAAGATGGGCTTATTGAAGAAGAAAACACCGAGGATGCCGATATCGAGCAGGACAACAGCATTTCGGATAATTCCGATCCCATCGAAGATGAGGGTGAATGGGCGGATACGGAGGAAGAAGCAACCGCCCCCGAACAGCCCATTGATACCGAGGAGGAAGATGCTCTCCAGGAAGAAGAAATCGAAGAACAGATTGAGGATGATCCCGTCCAGGAACAGCCGGAACCTTCCGTTGAGTACGCCGATCCCTGGGATGAAGCCATCAGCCTTTTCGGCCATTCCTACGGACACACTAAAGGCGAAACCAGCGTGTATGAAGGTGCTGACCTGAAGGGCGATCCCATTTTCATCATCAGCCAGGAGGACGGCGTTTTGCTGGCCACCGAGTACAGGGAGCAGAATAGTCAAAAGGTTCTGCTGGTCTGGTGCTTGTCTGAGGATGATATTATTACCGGCTATGTCCTTTGCAATGCCTTGAAGGATGACGTAATCACGGACGACGCCGACATTGCCGAGTTTCGGCTTCTGTATGACGCCTTCCCCGTGCGGACAAACGCCGGAGATCTGTACGCCTTTCATGTGGAGGGCTACACGCCCACACAGGAGAGCGAAGTGACGAAAGATATTCCCGATGACGAAAAGCCTGATCCTTACGAGAGCACAACATCAGAGGAAGAAGTCACCGACAGTGAGCTGGAAGGGGAAAACGATCCTCTGAATGAACCCGATCAGGAAGAAGCATATTCGGTTCCCGTTGGTCAGATCGACGATTTTATTGCTGTCACCACCAACACCCGCGCTTTCATGACAATGGATGAATCTGCCACCGATACCTATGATGGTGACTATTGCCTGGGATATTTCGTCCGGGATGCCGTGGTACAGATTGCAGCTATCGAGCAGGACGAGCAAGGGCGCGCATGGTATCATGTGCGTTACATGTTTGGCGATACCTACACCGATGGTAGCCTGAAATGGACGGACTATGGCTTCACCTGGGTGCTGGCACAGGATACCGGCGAAACAGACGCGGAAGCCTGCACTGTGACGGATTATGCCCTGACCACACCGCCTGTCAAAAAGAAAGGGATGCTGAAAGCGGCAACTCCCACATACGGCTTCAGCCTGCGGGCTGCCTATGGAACCATGGGCAGCTTTTATGTTGGGCAATATCCGCTGTACGGCTCTTCTGGTTCAGACAGCGCCTACAAGCAGATCGCCAAGCTGTCCGGCCATGGGGCAGTATATGCAACGCCGCATTATCTGGAAGGCGTTCCCGTATATTGCCTGGAGCATACCTACCCCGGCCCCGGTGAAAACAAATCCAGCGGCGGCAAGCAGCCCACCGGCCCGTATATCATTGTTGATATTGATTCCTACATGTATAACCCCGGGTACAGCCGCATTATCTACAACAAATCCACCCTTCACGCCATTGCCTGGGTGCTGCGGCATACCTACCCCTTCATGGTGTTGGATCGGTATGACGCGGACAACGATACCTGGTCGCGCTGTGCCGGCCAGTTCGCTATCCGTGAAGTGATTAAGCAGTTGGAGGGTCCCCAATATGTCCGTGATTATTGGGATCTGAACAGCTTCTATACCGGCAGCGATCAGGCTCCCGCCGAATACCTGGAATATGCCAAGTGGCTGGCCTACAACGGCATTGCCCGCGCCAGCATCACGGGATATATCACGGAAGCCAACAAATTCATGTTCACCGCAGACGGAAAATATTACGGAAGCGTCACGCTCTTTACCGACGCGGACATGATCCGCATTCCCTGCTCTGTGGGCAGCCTGACGGGCAATTCCCTGGGCAGCGACGGCAGCTATTACTACCTGAACAGTGGGGACACGGTGGTGGTGGCCTCCTCCGTCAACGGCTTCTCCTTGTATGCCGAATCCATCAATTCCGATACCGAGGAAGCCGGTTTTATGATCGGTGTTCCTGACGCGCAGATCCAAAAGGTGCTGATCCCGATCTACGGTTCTCCCTATCCTATGCAGGGCATTTCCCTGTGGTTTGAGGAGGAAACCCAGTATGGCAGCCTGACCGTCACCAAGGTGAGGGATCGCGGCAGCATGGATGCGCTGGCGGGTGCAACCTTCCAGCTTTATGATGCCAATGGCAATACCTACGGCAGTCCCCAAACCACCGGCGCGGATGGCACCGTGACTTGGACGCAACTGCCCTATGGTCAGTATTCGGTGAAGGAAACCGGCGCGCCTACCGGCTATAATGTGGATCTGAACCAATATCAGGTGACGATCAACGGCAGCAACACCCTGACGGTGCGGGACGCCCCAATTATCGGTTCTATCCAGTTGGTGAAGAAATCCAAAGGGACGGGCATCCCGCTGGCTGGAGCGGAGTTTGAATTGCTCACCAAATCCGGCAATCAATATGTCCGTGCCGTAGGCGCAGATGGGAACGAGCTGCCTACTGTGATCACCGATGACGAAGGCAAAGCCGCATGGAACGACGCCGTAGAATACGGCGAGTACTTTGCCCATGAGATCAAGGCCCCGGAGGGATATCAGCTGGTGGAGCAGTATTATGCCGTGGGCATCAACCAGCAGGCCCAGGTGGAAATCGCTGATGCGGTTGACCCTATCATTCAGGGCAAAATCAGGATCGTCAAGACCGACGCGGATACCGGCGCGGCTCTGGAGGGCGTGGAATTCACAATTACCCAGCTATCCGCTTCGCCCGCTCATGGAAAATCGGAAGAAGGCTATTTCTCCGCCACCCTGACCACCAACAAGGACGGTATTGCAGAGACGGGCTGGTTGGATTGGGGCCAATACCAGATCACCGAGACCAAAGGCCCGGCGCATTATGTGGACGCTCATTTTTCCACCACTGTGGATGTCACGGAGCATGAAAAGACCTACACCGTGTCCGTCACCAATGAACAAAACAAGGGCTATATTCATATCGTCAAGACCGATGCAAAAAACGACACTCTGCTGAAAGGTGTCGTTTTTGATATTTATCAGGGCGAAAAGCTGATCAGCAGCATGACCACCGGTCAGGATGGTGCGGCAACTTCGGAGACGCTCACTCAGGGTAGCTATACTGTTAAGGAACATGCCAACCCGGAGGGCTATATCGGAACGCTTTTCACGCAGGAATGTGCCGTGAAAGCGGACGAAACTGTGGAATTGAACGTCACCAATCAGCCTGTCCAGGGCAAGATCAAGCTTCTGAAGCTGGATGCGCTCACCAAGGAGCCGCTTGCAGGCGTAAAGTTTACCGTAACGAAGCTGACCGCAGCCCCTGCCGCCAATGGCACGGGCGTGGGCAAGGTGATCACGCTGACCACGGGCAGCGACGGCACGGCGGAAACCGATTGGCTGGATTATGGAAAGTACGCCATCCAGGAGGTTGAGGTTCCGGCACATTATGTGGATCAGCCGTTCAGCGCAGAGGTCACGGTTACTGAGGATCAGAAAACCTATACTGTTACGGCTGAAAACGAGCCAACCAAGGGAAAAATCCAGATCGCGAAAACAGATAAGCTGGATGGGCAGCCTATTGCTGGTGTGATTTTTGACATTTACCAGGGTGAAAAGAAAGTGGGCAGCATGACCACCGATGAAAACGGTGTTGCTGTTTCCGATGAACTGCCCAAGGGCCAGTACACCGTAAAGGAGCATGAAAATCCGGAGGGCTATGTCGCTGATCTTGTTTCGCTTGATTGTGAAGTGAAATCGGATGAAACCACTAAGCTGACCGCGGATAATACGCCCATCCAATTCCGGATCAAAATTCTGAAAACGGATGGCCTGACGAAGCAGCCCTTGGCAGGCGCAGAGTTCACGATCAAACGCATTTCCGGTCTGCCCTCTCATCATGGCGCAGACAATGAACAAGTTGTTGCTGCCCTGACTACGGATGCCAATGGCGAAGCTGTTTCCGATCTTCTGACATGGGGGCAGTATGAAGTGATCGAAACAAAGGTGCCGGAGCATTATGTGGATAATGGCTTCACCACCACAGTCACGGGTGCGGAAAATAATAAGACCTACACTGTTACCTGCGAAAATGAACCCACCAAAGGCTGGATCAGGCTGGTGAAAACCGACAGCCTAGACGGTCATCCCATTACCGGAGTGCAGTTTGACATCTGCCAGGATGAAAAACTCGTCAGCACCATGACTACGGATGCGGATGGTGTGGCGGTATCTGAACCTCTGCATAAGGGCCAATACACCGTGCGGGAGCATGAGAATCCTACCGGCTATACCGCAGAACTTATCAACCTGGATTGTGAGGTGTTCTCTGATCAGACTACCGAACTGAAAGCGACTAATACGCCTATACAGTTCCGTATCAAGATTATCAAAACGGATGAATTAACTAAGGAACCGTTGGTTGGGGCAGAGTTCACGATCAAGCGCATTTCTGGCCTGCCTTCCCATGGCGGAATTGGCAATGGGGACGTGGTGGCAACGCTGACCACAGATGCCAACGGTGAGGCCATCACCGATTTGCTGAGCTGGGGCGAATATGAAATCGTTGAAAGCAAGGTGCCGCTGCATTATGTGGATAAGCATTTCAGCACCAGCGTCTCGGGCACAGAGGATCAGAAAACCTATGAAGTCCGCGTGGAGAACGAGCCCACCAAGGGCTGGGTGCAGATCATCAAGACCGATGCTCTGGATCGTACACCCATCGAGGGCGTACAGTTTGATATCTTTTATGCCGATGAATACGTCTCCGGGCTGGCCGCGACGATGATCACCGACAAAAACGGTGTCGCCAAATCCGAGCCGCTGCGCAAAGGACGGTATGTAGTCAAAGAGCATGTCGATCCCACCGGCTATGTGACCGATCTCGTTTCCCTGAATTGCGTGATCCGCTCGGATGAAACCACTGAGCTAAATGCCACCAATCAGCCCATTCAGGGGCGCATTAAGATCATCAAGGCGGATGAACTGACCAAGGAGCCGCTGGCTGGGGCGGAGTTTACCATTACCCGCCTTTCCGGTCTGCCCTCTCATAAGGGCAGCAACGATGGCGAAGTGGTGGCCGTGATCACCACGGATGCTGACGGTATTGCCCTTTCTCCCCTGCTGACCTGGGGAACGTATCGTGTGGAAGAAACCGGCGTCCCTTTGCATTATGTGGACAATCATTTCTCCGCGGAGGTCGTGATCGACCAAGAAAACCTGAAAACCTATGAGGTTTACTGCGAGAATGAACCCACCAAAGGCTGGATCAGACTGACCAAAACGGACAGAAAGAATGGGAACCCCATTGCGGGCGTTCAATTCGATCTGTACTACAACGATCAGTATGGCGAAGGGCTGGCTTGCTCCATGGTGACGGATGAGGATGGTGTTGCCATGTCCGAACCCATCCGGAAGGGTCAGTATATCGTAAAAGAGCATGGCGAAACTGCTGGATATGTCTTTGAAGAAGTCACCCTATCCTGTACGGTTCATTCCGATGAGATCACCGATCTGAACGCCACCAACCAGCCTGTTCAGGTCAAGCTGAAGCTGTTCAAGCGTGACAAGGATGAATATACCGGCGATCCTGGAGATACTCCCACGACGCGGGGCGACGGCATGCTGAGTGGGGTAGCGTTCCAAGTGCTGGCTGGCGCGGATATCCAGGATCGGCAGGGCAACATCATCCATGAAAAAGGCGATATTGTCATCGCTTCCCTGAAAACCGCTGGCGAGGATGCTTCCGTATTGACAGACGAGCTGTGGCCCGGTCTGTATGAGATCGTGGAGCTTTCGCCGCCAACGGGCTACCAGCCCAGCGAGGAGCATTTCTTCGTAGACGCCGGCGACGCCGCCACGCAGAGCAAAGAGGCCGTCGTTACCTACGAGGGCGTGAAACAAAACGAGATCCTGTATGGGAAACATGCCATCATCAAATTCCTGGGTGATAATCTGGTGCATGATGACGCGGGCATCGTGGAAACACCTGAACCCGGCGCGGAATTTGAAATGTTCCTGCGCTCTGCCGGTTCCTATGAGGCCGCCCGCGATTTTGAGCGCGATTACCTGATCACAAACGCTTCGGGATATGCGGTGACCAAGCTGCTGCCCTACGGCATTTACACCCTGCGGCAGACCAAAGGCGCGGACGGGTACGCGATCAAATCCCCCATGGACATGATAATCACCGGCACCGAGGATCTGTCCAGCCCGCCCATCACCATTATCAACAACGAAGCCATCCATTACCGGATCAAGATCACCAAAATCGATGCAGAAAGCGGACAGCCCGTTGCGTTGGCCAACACCGGCTTCCGGCTGCTGGATCGGGATGGCGTGGCGGTGCAGCAGACGGTGCATTATCCTTCTGTCCAGACCATTGACACCTTCTATACCGACGACAGCGGCGAAGTGACGTTGCCCGAAACCGTCACCTACGGCTTGTATTTCATTGAGGAGTGCAAAGCTCCCAACGGCTACCTGATCCCGGATGGCGAGCTGCCCATTTGGCGAGGTATATCTTCTGGAGTACACCATGGCCAACGAGGCTGTTCTGGGAAAGATCGTCCTGGAAAAGACCGGCCCGCAGCTGGTGGGCTTTGAGGCCCATACCGATGCCTGGGGCAATGAGTACCAGCAGCCGATCTATGAGGATCGCCCGCTGGAAGGAGCCATTTTCGAGGTTTATGCCGCCGAGGATATTTCCGGGCATGACGGAACGGCCTGGTTTACGAAGGATGAATTGGTGGATACCATCATCACCATGGCAGACGGACGGAACGAGACTCGTGAACTTCCCTTGGGCAAGTATTACCTGATTGAAACCAGTGCGCCCGTTGGATACCTCTTTGATGATACCCGTTATGAAGCCAATCTGGAATATCTGGACGATATCACGCCGCTGGTGGAAGTGACTGTCCGGGCGAAGAACGATTATCTGCCTGCTGAAATCTCGCTGCGGAAAGAAAAAGAAATCTTAGAAGTCGTTCACGATAAGGACAGCATCACCCAGCGCATTGGCGTGGATGCGGGCGAGGGCTTTATCTTCGGTCTGTATTGCCAGGATGACATTCGCTACGCCGATGGCACACAGATGGCTGACACGCTCATAGCAACAGGCATTACAGACGCCGATGGAAAGCTGACCTTTGCAGGCATGTATCCGCATGGCCGGTACTACATCAAGGAAATGGCTGCTGCCGATGGTTGGAAGCTGAACGCAGAACCGTTCTCCGTTATCCTCTCTCCTGACGCCAAAGGCAGCGGCAATGTGATCCATGCCGCGATCCAGGAGCCGATTCAGAATGAGTTGATCTATACGCCCGTCACCCTCACCAAGACCGATATTACCGGTCAGCAGACCGTTCCCGGTGCGGAGATGGAAGTACGGGACAGCAACGGAAATGTGATCTACCGCGCTTTCACGGATGAAAACGGCGAGATCCCTAATATTCCCGTGATCCCCGGCACCTACTCCTTCAAGGAAATCCTGGCCCCGGAGGGCTACGCGCTGTATGAAACTGAAATGCAGTTTTCTGTGGATCGGGATGGAAACATTACAGGCAGTACCACCATGAAGGATGATTATACCCGGTTCTTCCTGTTCAAAAAGGACGCGGATGGAAAGCCTCTGGCCGGGGTGGAGTTTGGCCTGATCAAAGGCGCGGGAGAGCCATTGTTTACCGCTGTATCGGATGAAAATGGCATCGTGACCTTTGAAAAGATCCCCTACGGTACATACAGCGTGGTGGAAACCAAACCGCTGCCCGGTTATATCCCCAATGAAACGGCTGTCCGGGTGCAGATCGACGGCACCTACGTCAATCCCGAAATGCCTATTGCTACCATCGTAAATGAACCCAATGAAGTGCTGGTAAAGAAGATAGACCAGGATGGCAACGCCCTAGCCGGTGCCACCTTTGCGCTGTGCGATGCCTTTGGCAACAGAATGGCCACGGCAGTATCCGACAAGAATGGGCTTGTGCGCTTTGAGTGCATCCCCTACGGAGAATACACCATCCGGGAGATCATCGCGCCAAACGGCTATCTGCTCAGTAAGGACGTGATTCACCTGACCATGGATGCTGATTACCGCAATACTGGTGAGCCGATTGCTACTGTGGTCAACAGGCTTAAAAACCTGCCGTTTATCAAGCAGAACACGGCAGGCCAGCCTATGGCGGGCGTTTCGTTCTCCCTGCTGAACGCCACCAATGGAGAAGTTAAAGAAACCGTGACCAGCAACAGCAAGGGCGAGTTTTCCTTCAAAAACTTTGATTATGGCTTGTGGCTTGTGCATGAGAATAAGGCCCCCGATGGCTATAACCTGATGCCGGATTATTCCGTGTCTGTGGATGGCAGCTGGATTGAGCCCGCCGCGGTAATCCTGACCAACCTTCCCGATCACTATGAATTTCTGAAAACCGACAACGAGGGCAACCCCATGTCCGGTGTGAGATTCAGACTGGAAGACTCGGAAGGAAACGCCCTGCAGGAACTGGTGTCCGGCGAGGATGGCATGGTGCATGTGACGGATCTGGTTCCCGGCAGCTATGTGATCCGGGAGATTGAAACGCTGGAAGGCTTCACGGTGAGCGATGATCCCATTGAGATCACCATTGACGATAGCTATGTGGTCGCGGATGAAATCCCCGTTTTCGTCAACTATCCTGTGATCCAGACGGGCGTGGACTTCGAGATCACCTTGCCTATGATTGCGGGCGCAGCGCTGATCGGCGCTGGTGGAATCGGCAGTGTAATCATGCGGCTGATGCGGAAGAAAAAGCATGGAAAAGCCTGAAATCGGCAGCCTTGTTGAACGGAAAGGCAGGATGTAGGATATAAACAGAATCATTCACCGTATCGGAGGTGTGCTTATGTTTCTGGTCAAACTGCCTTTTCGTATTCTTTCTCTGCCCGTCCTGGCGCTGCTGATTGTGATCCGTGTCGCAAGTCTGCTCGTGACAGGTATTTCGTCTCTTGTGACCAACCTGATCGGGATGACCGTGGTACTGGCTGCGGCTGGTGTCTGGATGTTCCAGTTGGGAAGCGACCATGATGCCTACATGATGCTGGGCTTTGGCCTGTTCCTGTTCCTGGCTCCGAAAGCAGCTGACCGGCTCATAGATAAAGCCACTGCGTTGATAGCAAAAATCGTATTTTTGATTATTGTGTAAAGAACAGCCTAGCTACTTTTATCACTCAATTTGTGGAGCTGCAATAGATTATGAACGCTCTCTAATGTGAGTTTTGCGGATAAAGTATGTGTTGGGATGGGACGATAAAAATCGGCGTCTGTATAATAGAACATGGCCCTGCTTGCCAGATGTGGCAAGCAGGGCGTTGATATTATTTAGGTGAGATCTCTTTATATAATTGATAGCAACATTCATTCGCTTTCAATTTCTTGCTTTCGACGATAATTGTTGACAGCTTTAGCTCGCTTTGGTAGAATTTCATTATTGATGGTCATGGTTTATGTTCCTATCAATAACATTGTTTTAACAGTTTTACACAAGAAAAGGCTCTAAGACCACAGAAAGGGTGCATATATGGGCATATACGGGATTTGTTCAGATGGAATCAATCATTACAGAATAACAGAAAGGAATGCAAAATGTCATCTACATTGATACCATCAATGAAAGAAACACTATTTGATCCAGCTATTTCCAATATGGGAGATTCGCTGATAGAAATAGCTGAGATAGGACTTGACTCAGTTTTAGATGATGGAATACTTAAAGATATTCCTATTCTTGGCTCTATCGCAGGACTCTGTAAAGCTGGTTTAAGTATAAGGGAAAGGCATCTGATAAGGCAGACCGCTGCATTTATCACATCTTTTAATGCTGATACTATTTCGCCTGAAAAACTACTTGAGTACCGAAAGAATCTTGAAACTGATCCCAAACGTGCTGATCGAGAATTAAGCCATGTTATTCTTTTGTTAGACCGAATGATAGAAGAGCTCCAAGCCAAGATGCTTGGGAAATTCTACAAAAGCTACGTTAAGGGTGGAATCACTTGGGAGAAATTCTGTGAATTATCCGAAGCAAATTCAAGAATGTTTATTAGTGACTATGAAATATTGGAAACAATCGGAAGAAAGCCTTTAAAGCAAGATGAAGTTATTCCGGATAAAAAGATGTACCAAATCCAGAGGCTGGAATCTTTAGGACTAATCATGGAAAACAGATATCGCACTCATAGTGATAATATACTATCTTATCAGAAAACGGGAGAAAAATATGTTACCTCTCCGCTTGGTGGAACCTTCTATACGCTTATGCGCGGCGTGAAATAACGGCAGCCCAAAGAGCATTGACCCAATACGCAGAAGAAAGGTTTGCAATATGGCTGACAAGCTCTATAGAATTACAAGTTTTGAAGGCTTTATGTCTCTTCTGGTAAACAAAGCTGAAAGATTTGTTAGACCAATCGATGGCTGGGAGGATACATTCGAAGGATATCATCTTCACCTTTTGGACACCGATGAAGGAGCCAAAAGGATTATAAGAGTCCTTTATTATGAAATATCTGGCCAAGATGTAAAAACAACTATAGCTAATTATTCTAAAATGCAGCGCGCAAGATATGCCTGCTATGGGCAATGCTGGTCGCTTGTCGAAGATAGTGATGCCATGTGGCGGATATACTCGTATGGGAAAAAGGCAGTTCAATTAGTGTCAACTCGTGAGCGCATATCGAAAATGATAACACAGTCAGGGTGGTTCGGCTATGCACCACGAATTGAAAAAGTAAAATATGATTTGCTCTCATCAGGATCTTCTCTCATGGAAGTTTTAAAACCGAGATCTAAAACAGATGAGCCTTATTTTCATAAACGTATTGCATTTGAACACGAAAAGGAAATGCGTGTGTTATTAAATGATTCACAAACGTATCAATCATATACAGCCTTTTCTGTTCAGGCAATTACGGCAAACCTGAAAAGAACTGATACAACACTTCCGATAGAAGAGCGCATATTGCAAGCATCCAAAAAACTGAATGGAAAGGAAAACTTTTATCATAGGATATTTGAGAAGAGCATCACGCTAAAAGTGGACAAAGTAGGTGAGTATTTAAGTGGAGTAAGGGTGCATCCTCAGGCAGAGAAATGGTATGTTGATCTTATTGAGAAAATTTGCAGTCAATATTCAATTAATTTTTTAGGTCAATCGGATCTTTACTGTAGTGCAATAGAAAATGTGCCAGATAATGTCTTATTTGACAGAGATGATATTCAGCAACTGGAAGACGCGATGTAATGCGAGATAAAAGAAAAAACGTTATGTTATACAATAAAGCGAGTTATTCAATTGGTGTTGATATTAAGTCAGATATGCACTTATGGGCTCGTAATATACTTCTCAAGGCTGGCTATCATAATGTAAAAAGCGATGCGCTGAGACAATATTGCTCTCTTCAACTACGAGTACTCGATCCCAAACCAAGAAAAATACTAAAGTCAAAAGAATTCGCTTGTCCAGTAGAAAAGCTAGAGGCGCTGAGTAAATTTGAGGAGGCTGTCAAAACAGGAAAGAATCTCATTCCTTATATGTCGTTAAAAATATTAGATGCAAATTATGACGATAAGTTTTTATACGATTGGAGTTTTTTCCATTTTCACCTGGGAATAAAACCATATTACAAGGATCCCCGCTTTATAGAGAGAAGCGATCAGTTATTAATAACTTATGTAGATATGAACCATGATGACACTATGTATTTTATCGAGGTGAGACCCCATGTAAACGAAGTTTGGTACGATCAGCAATTGGTGCGGATTCTTGCAGATAACTGGCCAAAGGTCATTGAAAAGTTTCTGTTTAAAGGTCAGCTATCTCAAACGATCAGCAATAAAGATCTAAAGATGTTTAGAGAAAAAACCCATGTCAACACAGCCGTTGATCTTGGAGATGGGCGGGTCTATTTGAGTATGAATTGGGGCATTTCAGGAGCTGGGACATCTGCAAGAGCCGGAATCCGCAGCGATAGAATGCTTAATGATGCAAGTAGGATGGAGCTTGCCATTCAAGAGCAAGTTGATTCTATTTGTAAAACTATAAATCTGAAAAGCAGCAAAAGAAGCAACAATTATACTCTACAAATGATAAGACCAGGATGGGCAGATTACTTATTTACCGTTAGAGAATGTAATGTTCTATTGAGACTGCTTCTACATTCTGATGGAAAGTTATCGATTATTGTTGGCGATGATATAGATTCGATTGATCAGTACTGATCCAACAGCTTCATGATCATTTGGTTGGTCATGAAAAAGCACGCGGCAGATGGAAAACTCTAGAAAGTGCTTCCATTGATAAAAGGCAGAGTGGGTTTGCCGTTGCTGCGGAGATACCCATACCATTCACTGCTTTCGGGATTGACAAACGCCTTTTTGTAGTAGTCCAGCATTTTGAAGAACCATATTGATTTCACAGAATCGATTTAATTGGGGCGTTTTGATGAAATTGCAGTTTACAGAGCTTTTAACCGACAACGGTTATCAAAGACATGCGACCTCCTTTTAATTTCCTTTCTACTACGGCTGATTGTGAGCCGCATTATAGCCCTGCTTAAGACCGACGTTTCATCCATCGCAACCATTCTGACCGTCTCGGTGGCTACGCTAGCTGCGGATGGCATCTGGATGTTCCAGCTTGGCAGCGATTATGACGCCTATATAATGTTAGGCTTCGAGTTTTTTCTTCTTGGCCCCGAAAAAACGCTGACTGGATTATGCACAAAGGCACAACTCTGATTGCAAAATTATCTGTCTGATTACTGCATAAAAGATCCGCATAAGAAAAGCGGAAAGCTGACAAAAAACAGTTTCTCACTAATCATTTTTCAGATGAAACTCAAAGTGCCATAAATAACGAAATAATACAGGTTGTTATTCTGAAGTCATGCTAATTTATTCCAGTTTTTTCAGAGTAATCTTTAGATGAAGTAGTCCCTTTTAAGACCATTAAGTAAATATTTTTTTGTTAAACGTGCTAATGCTTTGTGTGATGTGCTATATATTTGGGATAGTTAGGAGGTGATCAGATAAGGTACAATAAATTGCGCAAATTCCAAAAATAAAAAGAGACATAGTCAGCAGACTCTGGTAGAATGAAGATGCGACCAACATTCGAAAGGAGCGC
>CACWLY010000026.1 GCA_902761825.1 uncultured Eubacteriales bacterium | reverse complement strand
TTCCGCCCGGGAGTCCCGCAGGGACGAGAGGAAAAGGCGTTTCTCTCGATCAAATGGAGGATCCATTTGATCGATGGGGCTGTGCAACAGCCCCTTTTTTTGCGCGGCATCCGGGATTCAGCGAGGATAATACAAAGGAAAAACAGCGCGGGAGCGAAAAGTATGGTATACTTTAATCGTCTAAAGCGCTAAAGTAAAGGAGTATGCGTATTGTATCCGTCTTTGTCTTACCGTTCCTATTACGGCTACGCTCCCTATTACGGGATCGCGGCTGCTTTGTAACGGCTGAAGGCAAAGCAACATAAGCGCGCAGCAACATCCGCAGCCGACCGGCTGCGGTATTTTTGATAAGGAGGCCGACGCAATGCCTATCGTTGATCTGCTGAGAAGAAACGCCCGTGAATTCGGCGAGGAAGTCGCCCTGGTGGAGCTGAATCCGGAGCACGCCGAGAAACGCCGCGTGACCTGGAAGGAATATGAACTGATCGAGCCCGGCACCGCTCCCGTATACCGCAGGGAAATCACCTGGAAGGCTTTCGACGACCAATCCAACCGCTTTGCAAATCTGCTGCTTTCCCGCGGTCTGGGCAAGGGCAAAAAGGTCGCCATCCTGCTGATGAACTGTCTGGAGTGGCTGCCGGTATATTTCGGCGTCCTGAAAGCCGGGGCGCTGGCCGTCCCGCTCAATTTCCGCTACACCGCGGACGAAATCAAATACTGCCTCGGATTGGCCGAGGTGGACGCGCTGGTGTTCGGTCCCGAGTTCATCGGCCGCATCGAAGAGCTGGTCGACAACAGCCCCGAGCTGCCTCCGCTCTTTTATCTGAACGGCACCTGCCCCACCTTTGCCGAAAGCTATTACAAGCTGACGGCCAATATGCCCGATACCGATCCCATGATCCCGCTGAGCGAAGAGGACGACGCGGCGATCTATTTCTCCTCCGGCACCACGGGCTTCCCCAAGGCGATCCTGCACAACCATGAAAGCCTGAGCCATTCCTGCAAATGCGAGCAGGCCCATCACGGCCAGACCCGCGAGGACGTTTTCCTGTGCATCCCACCGCTCTATCACACCGGAGCGAAAATGCACTGGTTCGGCAGCCTGATTTCGGGCTCCAAGGCCGTGCTGCTGAAAGGCAACAAGCCGGAATATATCCTCGAGGCGGTCAGCGAAGAAAAATGCACCATCGTGTGGCTGCTGGTGCCCTGGGCGCAGGATCTGCTCGGCGCGATCGAGCGCAAGGAGGTCGACCTGAACAATTACTGTCTCTCCCAGTGGCGGCTGATGCACATCGGCGCGCAGCCCGTCCCCCGCAGCCTGATCAGGCACTGGAAGCAGTATTTCCCCAATCATCAATACGATACCAATTACGGCTTGAGCGAATCCATCGGCCCCGGCTGCGTGCACCTGGGCGTGGAAAACATCCACAAGGTCGGCGCGATCGGAAAGGCGGGCTACGGATGGCAGACCAAGATCGTCGATGATAAAGGCGAAATCGTGCAGCGCGGTCAGGTGGGCGAGCTGTGCGTAAAAGGCCCCGGCGTCATGACCTGCTATTACAACGATCCCGCGGCCACAGCCGCCACGCTGAAGGACGGATGGCTGTTTACCGGCGATATGGCCCAGGAGGACGAGGACGGCTTCATCTCCCTGGTGGATCGCAAAAAGGACGTGATCATTACCGGCGGCGAAAACCTGTACCCGGTTCAGATCGAAGATTTCCTGAGCACGAACGACAACATCAAGGACGTCGCCGTCATCGGCCTGCCCGACAAGCGGCTGGGCGAGATCGCCGCGGCAATCATCGAACTCAAGCCCGACCGCACCTGCACCGAAGACGAGATCAACGCCTTCTGTCTCAAGCTGCCGCGCTACAAGCGCCCTCGCCGCATCATCTTCGCCAAAGTGCCGCGCAACCCCACCGGAAAGATCGAAAAGCCCGTTCTGCGCAAGATGTACGGCGGCGATCAGCTGGTGGAAGCCCAGAATCTCTCCTGAGGGGGAAAAAACCGGCAGAAAATATCGCAAAATAAGAAAAAAAGCTTGTATTTCCTCCGGGCTTATGATAATATATAAGCTGCTGATTTCAAGGAGGTTTTTACCATGAACGCATTGCAGATCATTTTGAACATTTGCCTGATCCTCGCCTCTCTGGTGATGATCGTTTCCGTGTTGATGCAGAGCAGCGAATCCGACGGCATGGGCGCACTGTCCGGCAGCAATGACAGCTTCTTCGGCAAGGCCAAGAACGCCGCGCTGGAAGCCAAGCTTGCTCTGGCGACCAAGATTTCCGCCGGCGTTTTCGTGGCGCTGTCCGTCGTCATGATGCTGGTCGGCTGATTCTTTATCCGGCCGTAAAAACGAACCCTCAGAAACAGGGGGTTCGTTTTTTTTTTTGCGCTCACCGTTCGTCTGCACTTATTCTGTATTTCGCTTTACAAAAACGCAAATTCTTGTATAATTGTATACATCAATCCCAAAGGATGTGATTGCTTTGCTGGAGATATCCCCCAAGACCAATCTTCTGGAACAGAAAAACTACCGCTACGCCCTGCAGGATGTGGATAATCCCAATCTGTACCGGGATATATACGATTATGAAAGCGTACCCAAGGTTCCCTTCAACCACCGGCGCGTTCCCATGGGCATGCCCGAGGAAATCTGGATCTCGGACACCTCCTTCCGGGACGGTCAGCAGTCGGTCGATCCGTATACGGTGGATGAGATCGTCGATCTGTACAAGCTGATGAACAAGCTTGGCGGCCCTTACGGCATCATCCGTCAGACCGAGTTTTTTATTTACAGCAAAAAGGACCGCGAAGCCGTCGCCCGCTGCCAGGACCTCGGGCTGCGCTTTCCGGAGATCACCACCTGGATCCGCGCTTCCAAGGACGATTTCAAGCTGGTCAAGGACCTGAGCATCCGCGAAACGGGCATTCTGGTTTCCTGCAGCGATTATCATATTTTCAAAAAAATGAAAATGACCCGCGGCGAGGCCATGAAAAAATACCTCGAAACGGTGGCCCTGGCTTTTGAAGCCGACGTCATGCCCCGCTGCCATCTGGAGGATATCACGCGCGCCGATTTTTACGGTTTCGTTGTGCCCTTTGTAAACGAGCTGATGAAGATGAGCCAGGACGCGGGCATTCCGGTGCGCATCCGCGCCTGCGATACCATGGGCTACGGCGTCCCCTATCCCGAGGTCGCCCTGCCCCGCAGCGTTCCGGGCATCATATACGGCCTGCAGCATTATTCCGACGTGCAGAGCGAATGCCTGGAGTGGCATGGCCACAACGATTTTTACAAGGCCGTCGCCAACGCTTCCACCGCCTGGCTTTACGGCGCGAGCGCGGTCAACTGCTCGCTGCTCGGCATCGGCGAGCGCACGGGCAATATCCCGCTGGAAGCCATGGTGTTTGAATACGCGTCGCTGCGCGGTTCCCTGGACGGCATGAACCCCACCGTGATCACCGAGATCGCCGATTACTTTCAGAAAAAGATCGGGTACAAAATTCCGCCTATGACGCCCTTTGTCGGCCGCAATTTCAACGTAACCCGCGCGGGCATCCACGCCGACGGTCTGCTCAAAGACGAGGAAATCTACAACATTTTCAACACGAAGAAGCTGCTGAACCGGCCCGCGGCCGTTCTGATCTCCAAAACGAGCGGTCTGGCGGGCATCGCCTACTGGATCAACGAAAACTATCAGCTGACCGCCAGCGAGGCCGTAAGCAAACAGGATGATCTGGTCGTCGCGCTGAAAGCCTGGATCGACGAACAGTACGAAGACGGACGGCAGGCGTCCATGTCCACGAACGAGCTGGAAACCAAGATCGAGGAGCTTTCCGGCGGACGGCTGCGCCGTCTGTAAAGCCATACAGGAGGGAAACATGGAACACAAAATGATATCCATCGCCGATCAGGTATTTGAAACTCTGGAGCAGAGCATCCTGTCCGGCGAGTATGAACGCGGCACGGTACTGACCGAAATCAAGCTGAGCGAGCGCCTGGGCGTAAGCCGCACGCCAATCCGCGAAGCGCTTCGGCGGCTGGAGCAGGAACACATCGTGGAGTCCACCAGCAAAGGCGCGCGCGTAATCGGCATTTCAGCCGAGGATATCGCCGATATCCGCGAGATCAGGCTGCGCCTGGAAGGTCTCGCCTCGCGCTGGGCCGCGGAGCGCGCCACTGAAGAGGGGCTGAAAGCGTTAAAGGAAACGGTCGAATTACAGGAGTTTTATACCCAGAAAAACGACCCGGACAGCCTCAAGAACATCGATTCCCGCTTTCACCAGACCATTTACATCCTTAGCGGCAGCAACAGCATGCGCGACGTGCTGGAACCGCTGCACCGCAAGCTTCTGAAATACCGCCGCGTATCCCTGGGAGAGCCGCTGCGCGCGCAGAAATCGCTGCAGGAGCACCGGGCGATCTACGAAGCCATCGCAGCCCACGACGGGGAAAGCGCCGAACGTCTGACCGTTCATCACGTCATGAAAGCCCATGACGCCATATCACAGAGGGGGGAATCATAATGGGACGCACGATCGCTCAGAAAATCATCGCCGCGCACCTGGTATCCGGCGACATGACCCCGGGCAGCGAGATCGGCCTGCGCATCGACCAGACGCTGACGCAGGACGCCACGGGAACAATGGCCTATCTGGCCCTGGAAAACATCGGAATCCCGCGTGTCAGAACCGAAAAATCGCTTGCTTATATCGATCACAACACGCTGCAGTGCGGATTTGAAAACGCAGACGATCACCGTTATATCCAGTCTGTGGCGCGGAAATACGGCGTATACTTCTCCCGCCCGGGCAACGGAATCTGCCATCAGGTGCATCTGGAACGCTTCGGCAAGCCCGGAAAAACGCTGATCGGCTCCGACAGCCACACGCCCACCGGCGGCGGCATCGGCATGCTGGCGATGGGCGCGGGCGGCATGGACGTGGCCGTGGCCATGGGCGGCGGCGCGTATTATATCACCATGCCGAAAATGTACAAGGTCAATCTGACCGGAAAGCTCCGGCCCTGGGTCACCGCGAAGGATATCAGCCTGGAGATCCTGCGCGTTCTCTCGGTAAAAGGCGGCGTGGGCGCCATCATTGAATGGGGCGGCGAAGGGATCAGAACGCTGAGCGTACCCGAGCGCGCCACCATCACCAATATGGGCGCCGAGCTCGGCGCGACCACGTCGATCTTCCCCGCCGATGAAGTGACCCGCGCTTTCCTGAAGGCGCAGGGGCGGGAAGCGGACTATACGCCGCTCTACAGCGATCCCGACGCGGAATACGACAAGATCATCGATATCGATCTTTCGTCGCTCACCCCGCTTGCCGCCTGTCCGCATTCGCCCGACCGCGTGGCCGAAGCGTCAGACCTCGGCGGCATTCCCGTATCCCAGGTCTGCATCGGCAGCTGCACCAACAGCTCCCTGCGCGACATGCTGCGCGTCGCCGCCATCCTGAAGGGCAAAACGATTGCCGACGGTGTGAGCCTCTCGATCTCTCCCGGCAGCCGCCAGGTGCTGAGCATGCTTTCCGCCTGCGGCGCGCTGGGCGATATGATCGCAGCCGGCGCGCGCGTTCTGGAATGCGCCTGCGGTCCCTGCATCGGCATGGGCTTTTCCCCCGCCTCCGGCGGCGTGTCCGTCCGCACCTTCAACCGCAATTTCGAGGGCCGCAGCGGCACCCGGGACGCCCAGGTATACCTCGCTTCCCCGGAGACCGCCGCCGCAAGCGCGCTGACCGGCTTCATCACCGATCCGCGCACGCTGGGCGTCTATCCCGACATCCATATGCCCGACGCGTTCTTCATCAACGACAGCGGCGTGATCCCGCCCGCCGGCGAAGAAGAAGCGCGCGCGCTGGACGTCGTCCGCGGCCCGAACATCAAGCCCTTCCCCAAGGGCGAGCCGCTGCCCGATACGCTGACGCTTCCCGTCTCGCTGAAGGTGGGCGACAACATCACCACCGATCATATCATGCCCGCGGGCGCGAAGGTGCTGCCCTTCCGCAGCAACATCCCCAAGATGAGCGAGTTCTGCTTCGGCGTATGCGACGAGACCTTCCCCCGGCGTGCGAAGGAATTGAACCGCAGCTGCGTTATCGGCGGCAGCAATTACGGCCAGGGCTCGAGCCGCGAGCACGCGGCGCTGGTTCCTCTGTATCTGGGCGTGCGGCTCGTGATCGCCAAATCCTTTGCGCGGATCCATGCGGCAAACCTGATCAACGCAGGCATACTGCCCATGACGTTCGCCGATCCCGCCGATTACGACGCGCTGGAGCAGGGCGACGCGCTGCGCGTCGAACAGATCCACGCAAGCCTGAAAAGCGGCCGCCTGACGGCCGTAAACGAGCGCACGGGAAAGACCATCGGACTCACCTATCCGCTTACCGACCGTCAGATCGCCATACTGAAGGCCGGCGGGCTGCTGAATTACACAAGGGAGGCAGGCATATGAACCGGCAATATATCGACCAGGCGGTAGCGCATTACAGGGAGCTGCTGGAAGCGCAGGTGCGCCGCGCCGAAACCCTGGATTCCAAATCCGTTACGCAAAAGAAGGACGCCGTCGTCATCGGTCTCGTCGGCGGCGACGGGATCGGTCCCATCATCACCCGTCAGGCGAAAAGAGCGCTGGAAAAACTGCTTGCCGATGAGATCGCCGCGGGAAAAATCATCCTGCGCGATATCGAGGGCTTGACGATCGAAAACCGCCTTGCGGTAGGCAAGGCGGTTCCGGACGACGTGCTGGCCGCAATCAAGGAATGCGACGTGCTTTTGAAGGGGCCGACCACGACGCCTTCGGGCGGCACGATGGAAAGCGCCAATGTGACGCTTCGGCGCGAGCTCGATCTTTTCGCCAACGTAAGGCCGGTCAGCATCCCCGGGGAAGGGATCGACTGGACCTTTTTCCGCGAAAATACCGAGGGCGAATACACCCTCGGCAGCAAAGGCATCGAGATTCCCGGGCTTCTGACCATGGATTTCAAGGTGACCACCGAAGCGGGCACGCGCAGGATCGCCAGGGCTGCCTTTGATTTTGCCCGGGCAAACGGCAAAAAGCGCGTTGCTATCGTCACAAAATCCAACATCATGAAAAAGACCGACGGCATGTTCTCCCGGATTTGCCATGAGGTCGCGGCGGAATATCCGGAAATACAGGCAGACGAATATTACATCGATATCATGACCGCCAATCTGGTCAATCCCGCGATCCGCAGCCAGTTCCAGGTGTTTGTACTGCCCAATCTGTACGGCGATATCATTACCGACGAGGCCGCGCAACTGCAGGGCGGCGTAGGAACCGCCGGAAGCGCGAATACCGGCAGCCGGTACGCCATGTTTGAAGCAATCCACGGCTCCGCTCCCCGCATGATCTCCGAAGGGCTCGGAGATTACGCCAATCCCGAAAGCATCCTGCGCGCCGCCGTCATGCTTCTGCGCCATATCGGGCTTGCGGACAAGGCGGAACGCCTGAACGGCGCAATAACGTCCGCCGCGGCCGCCTGCCCCGTAACCGGTACGCGGGAAGGCCATACCTGCGAGGAATTCGGCGACGCGGTTGTCAGCGCGTTGTGATATAAGGTAAAATGAGTGTATAAAAAACGTCAGGGGCCTCTGCGATCCGGGGCCTTCCGGCCCGCCCTCGCTGTTCGCTTGCGCTGGCCGAAGGCCAGGATTTTGATCCACTGGATCAATTTCCAGGCGCTGCAGGCCCCCTAAGGCCTTGCGCCATGCTCCCTCCCCGGCGGGAGCATGAGGGCAGCGCCCTCGTCGTTCTTGTTAATCTCTCACTACCGTAACTTCGGGCAGCGGCTTCTGCCCGTCATGCGCGGCGCGCAGGGCTTGCAGGCGCTTCGTGCGAAGATGCACACGATGGCCTATGAGCGCTTTTCCACGGTAATGATCGAGCAGGATGCGCGACCCGATCGCCGCCGGAAGCGCCGCGACCGCGCCCGCGCCCGCGGCCACGACCGCCGCGCCGACCCCCATGGCAGCCCCCGTTTTGATCATGCGGAAAGCCGCGTCGCTGGTTGCGGCGACGCCGGTTTTTTTGCCCATCAGCACCTGGCAGCCTTCGGTCACGGCAATCACGGAAAAGGGAAGCATATTGCTGACGGTCTCCAGCGCATCGGTCACGATGCCGGTATCCTCGAGCAGTCCCAGATCGACGGACACGTTGTCCGCAAGCGAGAGCCCGGCCGTCACCGCGTCCACCACGGTATCATGGCGGCGTTTTTTGTATTTGTTTACCAGTTCTTCAAACGCAGGCATGGCTTTCACCTCCCGATCAGCTTGAGCACGGTAACCACGACCCAGGCAACGCAGATGATGCCCACCATCCAGGTCGCCTGGCGCAGCGTCTGCCCCAGGCCCATTTTCTGCGGTTTCTTTTCGGCGTCCTTCAGCGCTTTTTCCAGCGCGTCCAGGCGTTTTTCCAGGTTTTCAGCCTGTTTCTTATTCTGTTTCAGGGCTTCCCGAAGCTCGGCCGTTTCCGCTTTCGCGTCCTTGCCGCTGCGCTGCATCTTTTCTTCCAGCAGCGTCTGCTGGGCGGACAGCTTATCCACGTCCTGACGCAGCACGGCCTGGTCCTCGCTGAGGCCCTCCGCCACCAGCGTCATTTCGCTGGTAAACTCCTCCACAGCCTGATTCATATCCTTTCCCTTCAGCGTAGCGAAGGTATTCCCGATAAAATCGCGCGCGCCGCGAACGAGACCCAGCTTTTTGCCGGTGTGCTCGTCCGCGGCGGGCAGCTGTTCATCCTGAACGATCAGATCATTTTCATTTTCAGTCATTTTCTCATACCATCGTAATCCCCATAGCAGCCTGCTCGTCATGATAGCGATCCAGCAGCGCCTTGATGCGGTTGTACGGGTTCAGCAGCCCATGCAGCGAGCGCGCATGATTGAGCGTGGCAATGATATAGGAGATATACTTGCTCATATCAGCCTGAACGAACCAGGGTTCCTCCTGGATCTCAGGCGGGCAGTAAGTGAGGTCGGTGGCGATCACCTTGGTAATCACGCCTTCTTCCCACGCCTTGCGGAACATTTCGTATCCCGAAGTGAAGAAGGCGAAGGTGGGCAGGGCATAGATCCGGTTAGCGCGGCGGTTCTTGAGCTCGCGGCAGACGTCGATCATGGAATCGCCGGAGGACAGCATATCGTCCACCACCAGGATATCCTTGCCTTCCACGTCGGCGCCCAGGTATTCATGGGCGACGATAGGATTGCGGCCGTTGATGATGGTGGTATAATCGCGGCGCTTATAGAACATGCCCATATCGAGAGACAGAACGGAAGAATAATAGATATTGCGATGCAGCGCGCCTTCATCGGGGCTGACGACCATCATATGGTTTTTGTCCAGATGCAGATCTTTTTCGGAGCGGCACAGGGCCTTGATCATCTGGTAGGTAGGCATCACGTTTTCGAAGCTGATGAGCGGCACGGCGTTGACCATGCGCGGATCATGAGCGTCGAAGGTGACGATATCACGGATGCCCATATTCATCAGCTCCTGCAACCCCAGCGCGCAGTCCAGGCTTTCGCGGGCGGAGCGGCGGTGCTGACGGCTTTCGTAAAGCATGGGCATGATCACCGTGATGCGCTTGGCTTTGCCCGCGATGGCGGAGATCACGCGTTTCAGATCCTGGAAATGATCGTCGGGAGACATGGGCACTTCCTGCCCGTACATTTTATAGGTCACGTTATGGGCGCAGACGTCCACGATGATATACACGTCCAGGCCGCGCACGCTCTCACGAAGCACCGCCTTGCCTTCACCCGTGCCGAAGCGCGGACAGCTGCACTTCAGAAGGAATGTATCACGGTTCGCGCCGGGGCTGGTATAGTACTCCTCGTCCTGCATTTCCTGCAGGCTATGCCATTTCAGCAGCCACTGGTTAATCCTCTCGCCCATCTTTTCACAGCCCGGCATCGCGATGATGCCAAGCGGTCCGAACGGTACGCTGGTCGGGTCTTTTTCCCAGGTGGTAAGCAAACTGGTCATTTTTATCCTCCCCGTTCCGGCTGTTTGTTTCAATTGTCGCTATTATTATACACAAAACCCTTCCCTTTGAAAAGGAAAATATATCAGATTTAGTTTGATTTGGGCAAATGCACAAACAAAACGCGAACAATTAGTCTATAAATGACAAACTCATTCGGGGAAGCTGCTTCTCTTCGCCGCCTTCTGTCAGCGAAGTATAGGTGCCCGTCATGGTTCCGTACAGCGTCACCTGCGCATCCGGATCGACGTTCACCGGCTCGTCGCTGAGCACCATGATCAGTTTTCTGAAGCTCTTGCTGGTCTTTTCGGTGGCGAAGGTGACCACCCATTCGCTGCCGTTCTCCTGCGCGTCGATCACATATCCCTTATAGCGAAGGATCCTGCCCACGTATTTATCGGGCGAGGCGACGATATTATCGTATTCCGGGCTTCTGGACTGGCCGCGGATCGTATCGCGGCGCTGTCCTTCATCCATCACGCGCGCAATCCGGTAGTTGTAGATCTTGGTGTCGTACTCCTTCTTCGAGAAGGTCAGCTGGATATCATAGTCGCCTTCCCTGGACGTATCCACCGTGAAGGAAAAGGTGTGGTTGTTGCCGGTTTTCTTGGTCTGCAGCTGATTGTTGACGACCAGCTGGATCGTAACGCCGGTCAGCGTGGTTCCGTTCAGCTTGAACGAATCGCTTGTAAACTGCTCCGGGAAAGGAGAGGTAAAGCTGACCGGCAGGGCGGAGGGATCATACTCGATCGAAAAATCCTGGCTGACCGTCTCTTCGTTCTTCATCCCTTCGTTGGCCGTCACGCTGACGATCAGGTTGTACAGATCCTTTCCCGGCAGTTTTATTTCAACAGAAAACGCGCCCTTGCCATCCGCCGTTGTTGCAAACGCTTTGCTCTGGCTGCTCTGCAGCGAGGCGTAAGCCGCCACGACCGACGCGCCGGGACGCGTAGTTCCTTTGATGGTAAACGTATCCGAGTTGGTGGATTCCGGCGGCGGAGCGCTGAAGGCCAGCGTCAGCAGCGCTTCCGGCGCGTCGGTCATGACAACGAATGCCAGCGATTTCTGGATGATGTTCAGCGCGTCGATATCCGCGCCTTTCACGTTCCGGGTGCCAACGCGCATATCCACCGTGATCGTGTAGCCGTTGCGGATCGTGCGCCGCCATTCACCCTTCCAGGCCGTTTTGCCGTCCACCTTGTGCGTATAGCGCACCATCAGGAAACGTCCCTGGTTTTCGCCGAAGTCCTTCCATTCCACGCTTTCAAAGGCATAATCCGCTTTGCTGTAGAACACGCCGTTCTGGTAATTCGCCTTGTAGGAAGCGCGGGTCTGCGGCGTCTGCTCATTGATATCGTAGAGCTGCTTCGCGGGATCGTCCTGTACGGCGGTAATCACCACCGTGCGGTCTTTTTCCTCGTTGTAGGCCCATACCAGGATGCCTTCCGCCTCGAAGCGCGCCTTCATGCTTTCCGGCGTTTCGCCAATCGTCGCAAGATAATCGGCCTTCTGCTCGATATTGTCTGGCGTGATCTGCACCAGATAATCCAGCGGTATATCCAGCACCATGAAAAGCTGCGGGAATTTATAGCTATCGGCGACCGCCGGAACCGCCGCCGTCAGCAGCAGCGCCAGGGTCAGCAGCAGCGCTGTTATTCTGCGCATACGCGTGTCCTCCTGTTTTGAAGGGATGATACGCGCTTATTTTACCACAGAATCGCGCATTCGGCAACGTTTAAAATGTAAATGCTGCTTCGGGCCTATTATTCTTCAAATTTCAGCGTGATCGAAGCGTTGCTGGTCATTGCGCGCAGCTTCTTTTCCCCCGCGCCGAAATTGCCCAGCTGGTTGCTGCCGTTGCTGGTGCCGCTGACGACGGTATATTCGTCGCTGTTCCCCTGAACGGTGCCGCTGATCGACCCGTTGCTGGTCTTGAGCGTGATATCGGGGCAGCTGACCGAATCGAGCTCGATCGCGCCGTTGCTGGTGGAGGCGGCCAGCGCCGTTCCGATCTGGCAGTCGCTGATCCTGATCGCGGCGTTGCTGCTTACGGCGACCAGCTCTTCGCGCACGATCATGTCGTCCAGTACGATGCGGCCGTTGCTGGTGCTGAGCTTGCCGCCGTTCACGTTGACGTCGTCCAGCACGATCTTGCTGTTGCTGGTGGTAAAGGTGATATCCTGGGCGCAGTTCAGGTTCTGGGCCTCGATGAAGGCGTTGCTGGTGGTCAGGCGCAGCGGCTGGGTGAAGGTGACGTCCTCCGCGAGGATCCGTCCGTTGCGGGTCGCGGCCTCCAGCCTAGCGCAGAAGGTTTTGGGCAGCGTGATCTCGATCTCGTTTTCCTGCGCTTCCCCGGAGAACCAGCTGTTGTTCACAACCCGTTCGCCAAGGCTCGCGATGAACTTGCCCACGCCGTTCAGGATGGATTCCAGCGTCAGGCTGTCCCCTCCCTTTTCATTGGCGAAGCTGGTGATCGGACGCATCTTGTGCTCCAGCGTCAGGATGCCGTCGTCCTCGTGCAGGCGGAAGATATCGTTGCTGCCGATGCTGTAGCGCAGGCGGATATCATGGATATCGTCCTCCGAAGTGATCTTGACGCGCTTGTTCTCGGCCTGGATATGCAGTTCGCGCACGGCTTCCGCGGGACGCACGATTTCCTGACGGTCGTCGTTCTTTTCGTCCTTTTCATCCTTCGGTTCGTTTACGCCCGCTTCCTCCAGCACGCGGGAAGCGATCTCGCGCACGGGCTCCATCGCCTTCACGGCGGCTTCCTCGCTCATGCCGGCTTCCATGCGGTCGTCGATCATTTCGGAATAGTAGGAAACGACGCCTTCCAGCTCCTCTTCCTTCATGCCGGACAGCGCGGCCTTGAGATCGTTCAAAAATTGTTCGCGTGTCATCATGATTCCCTCCTGATAAAGTCATACACTTTCATCACGTCTTCCCATTCGGTCAGAAAATCGCTGATCTTCTGCCGTCCGGCGTCGGTTATGGCGTAGTACTTGCGCAGCCTGCCGTTATGCTCCATGGTGTACACCGTGAGCGCCCCCGCCGTTTCCAGCCGCCGCAGCACCGGGTACAGCGTGGACTCGGAGATGGAGAGCACCTCCTCGGCCTCCCGAACCAGCTGATAGCCGTAGGAGTCTCCCCGGGTCAGCAGCTTCAGGATGCAGGCTTCGATCAATCCGCGTTTCATTTGAGCATCCATGCGATCCCTCCTTCAAAGGGTAATACCTCTTAACACGCTATACTATATCACGCATAGTACATCGTGTCAAGAGGTATTTTGTGAAAAATAATATTTTATTATTCGCAGTATGATGTATCAGCGGATTCGTTTCTTCCGGCACGCGGGATCGGGACGCCGCGTCTTCTCCCTTTCGCCCGCCGGCGGCACCAGGCAGCCGCTTCCGTAGCCGATCAGGTCTTCGCGCCCGCACTGGCGCAGCGCTTCGCGGATCAGCGCGTGGTTCTTGGGATTCTTCCATTGCAGCAGCGCGCGCTGCATATCCTTTTCTTTCTGCGTTCTGGGCACATAGATCGGTTTCATCGTGCGCGGGTCGATGCCGGTGTAGTACATGCAGGTGCTCAGCGTGCCCGGGGTCGGATAAAAGTCCTGCACCTGCTCGGGCTGCACGCCCTTCTTTTTCAGATACAGCGCCAACTGCACGGCGTCGCGCATCGTGCTGCCGGGATGGCTGCTCATCAGGTAGGGCACCAGATACTGTTTCATGCCCAATTTTTCATTGGTGCGCTGATACAATCCGCCGAACTGCTCGTACACCGCGTTGCAGGGCTTGCCCATCATCGCGAGCACGCCGTCGCTGATATGCTCGGGCGCGACTTTGAGTTGGCCGCTGATATGATACCGGCACAGCTCACTGACCACCTGCTCGCGCTTTGGATCGGCCATGATGTAATCAAACCGCAGGCCAGAACGGATAAACACTTTTTTGACGCCCGGGATCCTGCGCATTTTCCGCAGCGTGCTCAGAAACGCCGTATGGTCCACCTGCAGGTTGGGACAAGGCTGTGGGAAAAGGCACTGCCGGTTCGGGCAGCAGCCGTGCTTCATTTGTTTCCGGCAGGACGGCTGCCTGAAATTGGCGGTCGGGCCGCCCACGTCGTGGATGTATCCCTTGAAGTCGGGCAGCGTCGTCAGCATTTTCGCCTCGTCCAGCAGCGACTGTTCGCTGCGGCTCTGCACGATGCGCCCCTGATGAAAGGTCAGCGCGCAGAAAGCGCAGGCGCCGAAGCAGCCGCGCACCGCGCTGATCGAAAAACGCACCTCGCTGACGGCGGGCACGCCGCCCATTTTTTCATACATGGGATGGTATTCCCGCGTATAGGGCAGCGCGTATACGGCGTCCAGCTCCTCCGAAGCGAGCGGAAGCGAGGGCGGGTTCTGCACCACATAGCGCTGCGTATCCTGCTGCTGGCACAGCGTTTGTCCCCGGATCGGATCGGCTTCGTCATATTCCATCATCACCGATCGTGCATAGGCCTTTTTATCCGCCGTGATCTCGGCGTGCGAAGGCAGCATCTTGACGCCCTCCGGCGGCTGCTTGGCCATATAGCAGATTCCCCGGATACCGTGCAAGCGCTCGGGCGGCATCCCGTCGCGCAACCAGGCGGCGCATTCCAGGATGCTCTTTTCCCCCATGCCGTACATGAGCAGCGTGGCCGCGCTGTCCACCAGCACGCTGCGGCGCACCTTGTCGTCCCAGTAATCGTAATGGGAAAAGCGGCGCAGGGACGCTTCCACGCCGCCGATCAGCACCGGCAATCCGGGATAAGCTTCATGGATGCGGTTGCTGTACACCGTGACCGCCCGGTCGGGACGCATGCCGCCCTTTCCGCCCGGGGCGTAAACGTCGTCATGGCGGCGGCGCTTGGCGGCGGTATAGTGGTTGACCATGCTGTCGATCACCCCGGCGGTCACCAGATATCCCAGCCTGGGCCTGCCGAAGCGCTTGAAATCCTCACAGGTATGCCAGTCCGGCAGGCACAGCATCGCCACCTTATACCCCGCCTCGGTCAGGATGCGGCTGATGATGGCGTGGCCGAAGGAGGGATGATCCACATAGGCCTCCCCCACGGCATATACAAAGTCCGGCGCGTCCCAACCGCGCCGGACCATGTCTTCTTTTGTTACGGGCAGAAACCGATCGCCCGCTGAAGCGTTCTTCTGCATGATATCCTTATTCCTGATTCAGTTTTGCAAAGGCACGGTCCGCCCTGTGCGCAAGATAATCATACATGATAAACACGCCAATTGCAAGCGCCGCGGCACAGATCAGCATCATCACATGCACCTTCATGTATTTACGCAGCAGCAGGACGTACAGCAGCACCGGCAGCAGCACGATGCCCATGCCGGAGAACATGGTGATCGTGGAGCTGGCGCTCTGTTTGATGACCGCCGTCTCACTGGTATAGTCGAAGCGGGGCCAGTGCAGATTGACCGTCACGCCCAGCAGCGCCATGAAAGCGGAAAGCATCAGCGGCATCAGGAAGATCAGCAGCAGGTCGAGGCCCTTCATTTTCAGCGATACCGAGAACAGCAGCGACGCAATCAGGCTAGCGGGCACGGTGACGACCAGGTGCATCAGCGCCTTGGAGAGCAGCACTTCCTTCGCCCGCAGCGGCGCGCTTTGCAGCGTCCAGAGGTTTTTGCCCTCGAGCGAAATGGAGGGCGCGGAAAGGATGCACATGGACATCGTCATGCACTCCACCACGCAGGCGAAAGGCATCGCGATGGAATTGACGTCCGCGCCGCCGGCGTACATATCGGCCAGCGTCTGCAAAATGCCGTTGCCCTTCACGGCCGTGATGATCGCGATGGCTAATGCGAGGATCGCGCCCAGGCAGCCGTTCAGCATATAGTTTGAGCTGTTGATAAGCCGGCGCAGATCCTTGACCGTCAGCGCCCAGATCGCGGAAGAGGCGTGCATGGCCTTGGCTTCATACTTCACCTTTTTCAGGCCGCGCTTGGAGGTGGCGATGCGGATGAAGTAATGGCTGAGCAGCGCGTAAACCGCCGCGAAGGGCAGGACGCACCACAGCGTGAAGATCAGAAGCTGCCCCCAGTCGCCGTTTTGCACCGCAAGGCCCATGGCATAGAAGGGCGGCAGGGCTTTTTGAATCGCCGCGCCAATGGCCGCGCCGTTTTTCACCATGCGCTCGATATAGCTCTGCATATTGAAGCAGAACATGAAGTAAAGCGCCAGAAATACCAGCGACAGCAGCATGGTGAAGAAGTTTTTATTTCTGAGATGGCTGATGATCAGGGCGATCAGGCCGCCGACGATGCAGCTGAGCGTGCTGGGAATCAGCGGCAGCAGCAGGCAGCAGAGCAGATAGCGGATCACGCCGAGAACGGTGACCGGGCCCATGATGCAGCGCACAACGCCGCAGACGGCCATGATCAAAAACGAATACGCGTAATTGATCAGGATGAGCAGCAGCATCCGGCTGCCCAGAATAGCCGAAGGCCGGATCGGCATGGAAAGCAGCAACTCGTTGTCCTTGGCTTCAAAAATCATGGACTGGGTGAAGAACACCGAGCCGATGAAGCACAGCATGCCGGCCATGATGGCGGCCATCGCGTAATACAGCCAGCCCATGCCGATCATATTGAAGGGCTCGTACATGGCGTCGAACATCATGCCGAAAAGCAGGCCGAAGGCCGCCACCGCATAAATGCCCAGGAAAACGAACAGGATCTTCATGCCGACGCCGATATGCTTTTTGCCGCGGCGGCGGCTGAACATACTTTCCATCCACGCTTTCGCGTGGATTTTTAGTAGTGTTTTAAGCATGGCTCTCCTCCACCAGTTCCAGGAACACATCCTCCAGGCTTTCATCGCCGCGCACCGTCTCGGTATCGCCCGCGATCACCAGCTTGCCGGCCCGGATAATGGCTACCTTGTCGCACAGCTTTTCCGCCACTTCCAGCACGTGCGTGGAAAAGAAAATGGCTCCGCCGTTATCGCAGAACTGACGCATGATCTGCTTGAGCGTGTGCGCCGCCTTGGGATCCAGGCCGACAAAGGGTTCGTCCATCATCAGCAGCTTGGGGTTGTGGATCAGCGCGGAGATCACGGCCAGCTTCTGCTTCATGCCGTGGGAATAAGAGTTGATCTTGGACGCGAGATCGTCGGTCAGCTCCAGCGCCGTCGCGTATTCCGCGATGCGCTCTTCACGCTCGCTCGCGGGCACCTGATAGACGTCCGCGATGAAGTTCAGATACTGGATTCCGGTCAGGAATTCATAAAGATCGGGATTGTCAGGGATATACGCCATGCGGCGTTTGCATTCCAAGGGGTTATCCTTGATGGAAATGCCGTCAATCAGGATTTCGCCGGAATCGAATTTCAATATGCCGCTGCACGCCTTGAGCGTGGTGGTTTTGCCCGCGCCGTTATGGCCGATAAATCCATAGATTTCGCCGGGCTTGATATGCAGGGTAAGGTCGTCCACCGCCTTGCGGTCCTTACCGCCGTACTGTTTGCTCAAATGATTGATCTGAAGCATTGTTACTCCCTCCCTTTTGACGCTGACAGCATATCACGCCCCGGGATCTTTTTCAAGGGCGCTTGCCTGAATTATACATTTTTACGGTTCAATTGACATCAATCGATCAGTATGAGTATAATATTTAAGAATACCGAATCTGGAGGCAATCATGCGCAAGAAACGCTTTACGGTACAGACCGTCGCCCAGTGCGGACTGCTGACCGCCATGATGCTGGTGCTTGGATTTATCGAAAGCCTGCTTCCGGTAGCCGCCGGAGTGCCCGGAATCAAGCTCGGGCTCAGCAACGGCGTGCTGCTTTTCGCGCTGTATATGATGGACGCGCCCACCGCGTTCGTCCTGATGCTGCTCAAGGTCCTGCTTTCCGGCCTGCTGTTCGGCGGCGTTTCAGCCATGATGTACGCCATGGCGGGCGGCGTGCTCAGCATGATCGGCATGATCCTGCTGAAAAAGCTGCGTTTCAATCTGCTCACTGTCAGCATGATCGGCGCTGTGCTGCATAACCTGGGCCAGGTGCTGCTGGCAATGATCATTCTGGAAACCGACCGCCTGATCTATTATATGGCCGTTCTTCTGCTCGTCGGCCTGGCCTGCGGTGCAGTCACCGGCATCGCCGCACGCGCGACCATTCAGCATATGAAAAAGCTGAAACGGTAATTCCTTCGTTTAATACTATTCTCAGTATAAAAGATTATCAGATTTGGGATGGATTTTTCGCCCTGGCTAAGCTGAATGGAGGGAGGCGTAGCAGCGCTACGTTG
>CACWLY010000025.1 GCA_902761825.1 uncultured Eubacteriales bacterium | reverse complement strand
GTCAACGTAGCGCTGCTACGCCTCCCTCCATTCAGCTTAGCCAGGGCGAAAAATCCATCCCAAATCTGATAATCTTTTATACTGAGAATAGTATTATATGAGAACCAATATACCTGTAAACAAAGAGGATATTGCAGATTGGCTTCTGCAACATCCCCTTTTTTACTCCGTCTGACCGGCGGAGCCGGACTGCCCGGAAGCGGCGCGCCGCTTTACGGGCAGTTCAGCTTTCCCCCGGCAGACGCTCAACGGGATTTACTCAGTTCCAGCCCTCGCAGAGGATCATCACGTTGCGCTGGATCATCTGGCACAGCAGCTCGGCGGCCACGTCGGGCGCGTCGGGATACAGGGCGTCCAGGGTGGCCTGGCGCGCGGCCAGCAGCTGATCGAAGGCGATGCGCGCGGCGGCGATGACCGTGCGGTTATCGGCGTCGGCTTCCTTATAGTGCCTGTTGGTCATGGCGTCCAGTTCGCTCTGCCAGATGGCCTGCGCGGCCAGCCAGGCGTCGAGCCTGCCCTGAACGGTCATTTCCTCATCCATCATGGAGATCACAGTCTCCTGGGCGAAGGCGTGCTCCTCGCACAGCTCCTCGCTGTACGCGAGGTCGCCGTTCATGCGGGTGGCGTTCAGACGCGTGCAGTCCTCCAGGTCCACGGCGTCCAGCAGCACGGGATTGGCGTCAAACACGCTGTCCGCGCGCTCCTCGCTGCCGCCGGACATCTCGTAGCACAGCTCTGCGGCGCGGTCGCGCAGCAGGTCGGCGATCTTCTCGGCCACCAGCGCGGGCTGATCGGGATGCATCTGGGTCAGCTGTTCGGTCATGGTGTTTACATAGTCGTCGAAGGCGTCCTTTTCCATCAGGAAGGCGGCCTTGGCGGTGCCGGTGGAAGCGCCGACGCAGCGGCTGTACTCTTCCTCGATCGCCGCGCGCCACATATCGGCGGCCTTCTTCCAGGCCTCGGCCTGCTGCTCCTCGGTCACGGCGGCGCTCATGAGATCCTCGGCGGCCTTGGCTACGGGCGAGTGCACGGGGCAGTAATGCAGGGAGTAGGAGGTTTCGGTCTCGCCTACGCCGGTCAGCGTGCGCACGCAGCATTCGGCCGCGGCGAGCTTGGAAAGGTCGGTCTTGCCGGGATCGGCGTTGTCCGCCACCTTCTCCTTATCGGGGGTCTCGGGCTTGAGCTTGCCGGTGGTGATCAGCTTCTCCAGATCGTCTTCCTTCTTCTTCTCCTCTTCCTTCTTTTCCTCGGTCGTTTCCTTGCCCGTCGAGCTGCAGACCGACGCGCTCATCACGGCGTATTCGGGCATCTTTTCATCGTATTTGACGTGCGCGACGGCGGCGTTGATCACCTGCAGGGCGTCCACGTCGGGCCCGGTCACCACGTACTTGTAGGTGATGGATTCGGTCGCGCCGGGAGCGATGCTGGCGATGGTGCCGACCACCTTGGTGGGATCGCTCTCGAGCACGTCGGTGATTTCCACGTTGGTTACGGGATACTTGCCCACGTTGCTGACCGAGATCGTGTATTCGATGGTCTCGCCCTCCTGGTAGAACTTATCGTTCTTGGGATGGCTCTTTTCGGTCTTGGTGCAGGTCAGGCTGGGCACTTTCACCTTGCCGTCGCCGGCGTCCACCCTGACGGTGTTGCTCGGGAAGGGCGCAACGGGGTTCTTGCCGTCGATGGCGCGGGCGCTGGCCACGTTCTCCACATAGCCCGTATCGGCGTCCGCATCCGTGACCTTGTACTTGAAGGTGATGGTTTCGCTGTCGCCCTTGCCGAAGTTGTACAGGGTCTTGAAGTTGCCGAACTTGTCGCAGCCGGGATACAGCTTATCCACCATGTTGACGATCAGGTACTCGTAATCGTAGGGGTTCTTGACGGTGATCTTGAACTCGATTTCCTCGCCGGGCTTGAAGTAGGTGCCTTCCTTGGGGCTGTTGGTCACTTCCTTGATCACGATCAGGCCCTTGTCCTCGGCGGGATCGATCACCGGCGTGACCGTGATGTTGGAGTTCTTCGTGATTTCCTCGCCGGAATCGGGATCCTTCCAGGAGACCTTGGCCTGGTTCTCCACATAACCCTGGGAGGCGTCCTCGGCGGTGATGGTATACACGAAGCCGTCCAGGCGGATCTTGCCCGCTGCCAGCTTGCCGCTGAACAGCGTGCCGACGCCGCCCAATTCATCGGTCAGCGTGATATCCAGATCGACCTTGGAGGTGTTGCGCAGGGCGATCAGATAGTAGATCTTATCGCCTTCCACGCAGCCCTTCGGGTTGCTGGCGTTCGGGATCGCCGCCTTGACGATCAGCATGTCGCTGGGGCTTGTGGCGCTGGGGATCGTCCAGCCGGTGATGCCCTTCTTGGGCACGTGCTTGAGCAGGTTATAGGTGAAGGCGACGGTATTGGATTCTATTGACTTCGTCACATGCTTTATGCCGGGCTTCCAGTGACCTTCCGCCCAGAAGTCGATTTCCGCCGTGCCGGCCAGCGTCTCCGTTTCGGTGCCCGGGGTTGCCTCGCCGGCCTTGAAAACGTGCTTGTAAACCGTCGTCCTGGATTCGCCCGGCTTGAGCAGCTTGGAGCCCATGTCTTCAAAAACGGCCACGCCGTTGATGCCGGTATAGATTCTATCCAGGTAACAGGCCGCCTTGCCCACGTTGCTCACGGTAATGGTGTAGCTCTTTTCCGGAGCTTCGTCCTTCTCGTCCAGCTGCAGCTCGGTTTCGGGAACTTTCTCGGACACGCTCAGCAGCAGCTTCGGTTCGCCCGTGCTGGGCTTGGGCAGGGGCTTGGTATGGCTGGGCTTTGATCCGGATTCCTTGGATTCCTTGGCGCAGGTCAGCAGGACGACCACCTGATTGGAGCGCACGAGATTGGGATTGTCCTTGGTCACGTCCCAGCCGCTCTCAAAGGTGCCCTTCTTCCAGGCGCAGCCGTCGTAGACCAGCGTGACGCTGCCCTTTTCGACGTCCTCCTTGGTGATGGTGTAGTTGTCGGCTCCGGCGAACATGCCGCTGGTCATATCCGCCTTCTTGAATACGTCGCGCATCGTGCCGGTGCCGGGATCGGCGTCGATCAGGATGAAGGGATGATCCAATTTGCCGCTGCCGACCTTCATCAGCTTGAGCGCGATGTAGACCTTATCGCCCTCGGCGTAGGTTTCCTTCTTGGTTTCCTCGCTCTGGGTGGCGATCAGGACCAGCGAAGCCTCGGCCTCCTTGGCGACGAAGGACATTTCCACTTCCTTGGAGTTGATTGACTCGGGATAGATGGGCGCATGCGTATGCGGGTCCAGCGTGGGTTCGCCCGGCAGGGCAAAGCCCGCCCAGATCAGCTTGAATCCGCCGCGTTTGACGTCCTCTTCGGTTACGGTATAGGTGAACTTGAAGGTTTCGGACGCGCTGGTGGCCAGCTTGCCGTCCTTTTTCTTCGTGCCCATCAGATCTTTCTGCCCGTCGGAATACTTGCGGTGCATGGTCACGGTGGGCTGGTACATGGTCAGCGCTTTTCCGTTTTTCAGCGTGGCTTCAAACGTCAGCTTGTCGCCTTCCGCGTAGGTTTCCTGCTCCGCGGAGGTCTGCTTCACCGTCAGCGTCACCTTCGGGGTTTTCTTGCCCGAGCCGCTCTTGAAGTGCATGGTGACGACGTGGGAGGGCTTTCCGGCCAGCCGCAGCATGCCGCCCGCCGAAGCGGCGCGCATCTTGACGGGCGTGCCGGACAGAATCCACTCCAGCTCAAATTCGCCCTCTTCATCGTCGTCCTCGGTGACGTCGTATTCATCCTCAACGGTCAGCGTTTCGCCCGCGGGCAGCACGCCGTTGCTGCCGCCGATCAGGGTCAGCTGCTTTTCGTTGGGGCCTTTGATGATCACGCCGCCTTCGGGCAGCGGGATGTCCAGATCGGTATCGTTGGTCAGCGTCACGCGGAAGCGCAGCGTATCGCCATACCGGTAGATTTCCTTCTCTTCGGAAATCTGCTCAACGGTCAGGTTCAGGTCTTCCACGCTGGAGCCGGCCTTTTTGACCGCGAAATCGAACGCTACGTAATCGGTGTTGCATTCATCCCCGGGCTGCGCCTGGTGCGTGGCCAGTTTGGGCAGCTTCTCCGCGCTGAACTGGGCCTTGCCCCGCCAGCGCAGGTGCAATACGCCCGCATCGGCGTCCTCCTCCGTCACGGTGTACGTGCCGGGCGCTTTGACCTGATATCCGTGCGGGAGGGTGGTTCCCTCGAGCGTATCGAACGCAGGCCACGCGCCGGTGATCTCTTCCCTTTCGCCTATGATGGTCGGTATGACGAAATCGACCGTGCCGTAATTGCACAGCGCCAGCTCAAATGTCAGCTCGTCGCCCGGCTCGTAGACTTCTTTTTCGGGCGAAGTCAACTTGGCTTTCAGCTGGAGATTGAGCACGTCGTAATCCGCCTCAAGATCGCGGTTTTCAACATAGCCGCACACGGAGCACACGCGGTGCTCCAGGCCCATCTTGCCGGGGGCGGGCGCTTCCACGGTCTCCCACGGGCCGAAGGTGTGGTTGCCGGTGGCCGGAAGCATCTCCTGCTTGGTGTCGCCGCACACGGAGCAGCGGTAGCTGACCGTGCCGGGCGTCACGCAGGTGGCCGGCGTGCGGCCGGTTTCCACATACTGGTGGTCGCCCTTCTGGCCGACGTAGCGGTGCTCGCGCTGGCCGCAGACCGAGCATTTCCTGCGCTGGCGCTCCTTGTCGCGGCAGGTGGCCGGGTCCTCGGTCGTCCATTTGCTCCACTTATGGTCGCCGGTCGCCGGGAGCTTGTCGGTCTTTTTCTGGCCGCAGTACGTGCAGACCTGGTTTTTGTAGCCTTCCTTGCCGCAGGTGGCCGGCTGCATGTCGGTCACCACAAAATTGTGCTTCCCGGTGGCCGGGATCGTTTCGGTCACGGTTTTCTGACACCGGGAACAGACCTTTGTGATCGCGCCCGGCTGCGAGCACGTGGCTTCCGTCGCCCGGACGGTCACATAGTCGTGGCCATTCTCGCAGGGATCGCGGCCCGCGGTGTTGTTGTTCCACGGGATCGTGCCGTAGGTGAACTCGGAACCCTCCGCAAGCGCGGCGGGAACGAACATCGCGGCTGCCAGCACGGCGATGATCGTCCATAAAAGGATACGGTGCTTCATGGTTCTCCCCCTTTCAAGGCAAACGAGCGGTATGCAATTCGGCGTATGGCTTCCTGTCCGGCGCGCTTTTTCGCGCAGAGAATATTAACCTATTTTTATTATACCACGAAACCCAAAAAATGGAATACGGAAATGTGAATAATTCTTCAACAACTGATCAAATCTGATGAAAAACCGCAATAAAAAAAGGGACAGAACAGCCTGTCCCGTGATGAGCGGACGCGTTTCTCAGCCGCCCGCGACGGCGCAGATCTTGGCTACGGCGCGCAGGTTCAGCTTTTTCAGCCCTTCGGGGCTGGTGATGGCCGCGGCGGGGAAGCGGTGGGAAAAGACCTCCATGACCTCCGCGTAGGTTTCCCCGTCGATCACGTGGCGGTCGATGATCAGCTGTTCGCGCTCGCTGAGCGCGCCGCGCCACGCCTCCACGCAGCGGCACACGGTTTCGCACTCGCGCAGCTCGTCCTGCATGCGCGCCAGATCGCCCTCCATCTCGCGGATGTACATGGGCTGATAGCCTGAGGCGAAGCGCAGCGCCACGCGGCCGGTGGGATCGCCCGGCGCTCCCGCGCGCGGGGTTTCCAGACTGCGCCCCGGCAGCGCCTCGCCGCGCAGCGCGTCCTCGCGCTCGGCTTCCAGCTGCCGCCGGGCCAGCGGGATCTCCAGCTTCAGGCAGTCCCGCCGCGCGGCGCAGCGCCGATAGTTTTCCAGCATCCGTATCACCTGTTCCCGGCGCATGCTTCCTCCTTCCACGCGTCGCGGCGGCTCAGGCACCTGTCGCAGCCCGCCGCGTCCCCGTCCCTGTACACGTAAATCCATTCGCATTCCGCGCCGCACACCGGACAGCGGGGCTCAAAGCAGTCCGCGTCCGGCGCGCCGAAGCGCTCTGTCCGCCGGATATCCGGCGCGTCCGGTATCTCCATGGGCACCATGATAAGCCCGCGCGCGGCTCCCGTCAACCGACGATTCTTGACATTCCGTATCAAAAATTGTATGCTGTTCAAGAAGAAGGGATTCCTGTATATTTTCAGGGGAAAACATATGGGACGATTGCGGATGGTCGCATTTATTTTCATACGCGCCGGGCGGCGTTCCCGCCCGGAAAGAAAGGAAGAGCAGACATGAACGATATGCAGCATTGGCAGGAGATCGCCGCCCGCCGCGTGCATGACCGCCCCGCGGCCCCCGGACGCATGCGGGGCAAGATCGCGGTGATCACCGGCGCGGCGCAGGGCCTGGGCCTCGGCATCGCGCAGGCGCTGCACCGCGAGGGCGCGGCCGTCGTGCTGGCCGATATGAATTTGGAAAAAGCGCGCCTGCAGGCCGAAGCGCTGGGAGAACGCGCCGCCGCCGTGCGGGCCGACGTATCCCTCGAGGACGACGCCGCGCGGCTGATGCAAACGACCGTCGAAGCCTTCGGCGGCATCGATCTGCTGGTCAGCAACGCGGGCATCGTGCGCTCCGGCGCGCTGGACACGCTGGAAAAGGCGGACTTCGACCGCGTGACCGCCGTCAATTACGGCGGGTTTTTCCTCTGCGCGCGCTACGCCGCGGCGGTCATGAAGGCCCAGCACCGCGCGGACCCGGCCTGGAGCGGCGATATCGTGGAGATCAACTCAAAGAGCGGCCTTGCGGGCTCCTCGCGCAATTTCGCCTACGCCGGGTCGAAGTTCGGCGGCATCGGCCTGGTGCAGAGCTTTGCCCTCGAATTGTGCCCCGACCGGATCAAGGTGAACGCCGTGTGCCCCGGCAATTATCTGGACGGCCCGCTCTGGTCCGACCCCGAAAACGGCCTGTTCGTGCAGTACCTGCGGGCCGGCAAGGCGCCCGGCGCGAAGACCGTGGCCGACGTGCGCCGCTATTACGAAAGCAAGGTGCCCATGGGCCGCGGCGTCACGCCCGAGGACGTCGCGCGGGCGGTGCTCTACGCCGTGGAGCAGCAGTACGAAACCGGCCAGGCGATCCCGGTCACCGGCGGCCAGGTGATGCTGGGCTGATACTGATTCCCGTCTCAATAGGGAATCTGCGCGCGGGTTTCGGGCGGCAATCTGCCGGATTGCCCGCCCTCAGCCTCCCCTGCGTTCGGCTTAGCCAGAGAGAATAATCCGCTCCGCAGCTTTCAATCTTTTAAGAGCTATGATGCAAATAGGAAATTAGACAAGAAGCGCCGTATTTCCGCAAAACAGGCAGGAAATACGCGCTTTCTTTTGACTCGCCCCGCGCTACTCCCTGCGGGAAGCGCGGGTTTTAGGGCCGCGTAGGCCCTAACGTATTCCCTGCTCTTACTTCCCTCTTCGTGAATTGGCTCTCAGACGAGAATTGGTTTGAAAAAACAGGAGCGCGGCGGGGACGGCATCCTCGCTGCGCTCCTGTTTTGCTGTTGTCAGGCCTGGCGCTGTTTTTCTTTTGAACAGAGATCAGCATTCCCACCTTCCCGGCACGTCCGGGCAGGTCATTTTGCGTTTTGCGGCGCGCAGCTCGACATAGCAGCCGCACAGCGCGCACATGCCGTCGACCAGGTGATCGCAGGAGCGGCAGACCGCGAGGCGCGATTGCCGCTGCGATTCCTCGGCCCGGAGCGTATCGGGCAGGAGGCTGATGAGCTCGCGGATATTGCTTGCCAGCGCGGCCCGGTCGGGCATGTCTTCCAGCAGGCAGCGGCGGCAGAAGGGCTTTATCATGCTTCGAGGGTGATCTCGGCCACGGCGCAGGCGGGCAGGCAGACGCTGACCGCGCCGTCCTTCACCAGCACGTCGAGCGGCTGCACGCTCAGGGGCGAGGCGTCAAAATCGTTATACTGGTGGATTTCGCCGGCGAGCACGCGCCCGCGGGCAGCCTTTGCCGAAACGCCGTTCAGCGCGGCCTCGGCGGGCTGATCGGCGCTGAGGTTGGCGAGCGTAACGGTGATCCTGCCGTCCTTTTCGGAGGCCGAGGCCGTGATCTGCGGCAGCGAGATATCGCCCTCGCCGACGTCCTTCGCGCTCACGAAGCAGTCGATCTCGCGGGCGTTCTGGTGCGCCTTGAACAGGTCGAACACGTGATAGGTGGGCGTGAGCACCACCTTGTCGCCCTCGGTCAGCAGCACGCTTTGCAGCACGTTGACGGTCTGGGCGAGGTTTGCCATGATCACGCGGTCGCAGTGGCGGTTGAAAATGTTCAGCGTGATGGCGGCCACGAGCGCGTCGCGCATGGTGTTCTGCTGGTACAGGAAGCCGGGATTGGTGCCGGGCTCCACGTCGAACCAGCAGCCCCATTCGTCCACGATCAGGCCGACGCGCTTTTCGGGGTCGTAATGCGTCATGATGGCGTCGTGGCGGGTGATCAGCTCGTCCATCCGCGCGGCCTTTTTGAGCGTTTTGTAAAACTCGGCCGTGGTAAAGTCCGTTGCGCTGCCCTTGTGCTCCCAGGCGTCGCCGGGCACGGTGTAATAGTGGCAGGTCAGGCCGTCCATATAGCGCCCGGCCTGTTCCATCAGCACGCGCGTCCAGTTGTAATCCAGGCCGCTGGTGCCGCAGGCGATCTTGAAGGGCTTGTATTCGCCGTACTGGCGGCAGTAGGTCTGGTAGCGGCGGAACTCGTCGGCGTAATACTCGGGCCGCATGTTGCCGCCGCAGCCCCAGTTTTCGTTGCCGATGCCCCAGTATTTGACGCCCCAGGCTTTTTTCTGCCCGTTGGCCCAGCGGCGCTGGGAAACGGTGCTGTCGCCGTCGCTGTTGCAGTATTCGATCCATTCGCTCATCTCGCGGATGGTGCCGCTGCCGAGGTTGGCGTTGATGTACGGCTCGCAGCCGATTTGCCGGCACAGCTCCAGAAACTCGTGCGTGCCGAAGCTGTTGTCCTCCACGACGCCGCCCCAGTGCGTATTGACCATGCGCTTGCGGCCGGCCTCGGGGCCGATGCCGTCCTCCCAGTGGTACTCGTCGGCGAAGCATCCGCCGGGCCAGCGCAGCACGGGCACGCCGATCTTTTTGAGCGCTTCCACGGCGTCGGTGCGCATGCCGTTGACGTTGGGGATCTTGCTGTCCTTGCCCACGAACAGGCCCTGGTAAATGCAGCGCCCCAGGTGCTCGCTGAAGTGGCCGTAAATGTTCTTGTTGATCGTTCCGCGGCTGCGGGCGGGGTTCAGGGTGATGGTGGTCATGGGTGCCTCCTGCGTATATTGTTTTTGTTTGGGGGATGTATAAACGTACAATTGCCAGCGCGCAGGGTTTCATGGGCAACGTTTGCGCTGTCTCTGCGATTCCTCGATGATATTCTTCAGTCTTCAGCCTTCATTCTTCATTTTCACGCCCGCATGATCGTCACGCTGTCGTCGAGCAGCTCTTCGAGCGCTTCGGCCATGGCCCAGCCCTCCTGACGGTCGCTGCCGACGACCACGCATACGGCGTGCACCAGATGCGCGTAGCGCACGATGGTGGCGCGCACGTCGCTGCTGTACAGCACGGTCATGACCGCGCCGTTATCGCGGCTCAGGGCGTAAAGGCAGTTGAGCGCTTCCTGGGCGTCGGGACTGTTCAGCGGCGCGTCGCCCGGCTCGGCCACGTGCAGCACGCGCAGCGGCAGCCCGGCGCTGTCGGCAAGGCGCTTGCCCGCCAGGATCAGCCGTTCGCATTCCTTCTGCACGGTCACGCATACCAATATTGTTGTTTCGTCCATGAAGGTCATCCTTCCGTCATGCTTTGATTTTGACCCGGGTCCATTTGACGACCAGGTTGTCGTAAGAGGTCAGCAGCAGCGTATCGCCTTCGCGCCAGTCGGGCCGGGGCAGGTTGGCGTCGTAATAGAACAGGCGGTCGCCGTCGTCCCGTATGCCCGCGCCCACGTTGACCGTCATGGGGTACAGGCGCAGCCCGTCGCGGGTGACGGCCTTCTGCTCCATGGCGACGAAAACGCCCTGGGTGTCGTGGCTTTTGCCGCGCAGGGCGTGGTCCAGGTGCCTGCGGTAGGCCACGACGGGCGATATGAACATGATGTGGCAGAAAATGAGCAGGCACAGGGCCAGGATGCTCAGCGCCGCCGTTACGCCCTCGGGCCAGCGCAGCGCGAAGGACAGCGCGCTCAGCGCAAGCAGCAGCGCGACGGGCGCGCCCAGGGCCAGCCGGTATTTTTTCAGCTGGGCGCAGATATCCGCATAGTCTTCTTGACGGTACAAAACGGTATCCTCCATATTGTATGATCTTTCCTGTTCATATTATACCCGCTATTTGCCGGAATGTAAAGCGCGGAAGCGAAAAGCGGGGACGGCGCGAAAAAAAGCGGGAGGAATACCGCCTGTTTCTTGCAAACATGTATAAAATTTGATAATATAAAGGTTGAAACGGGATGATTTCCCATTTTAAGGAGGCATATCGATGAGACGCGTTGCGGGTATTTTGGCTTTCCTGCTGGTTCTGCTTGCGTGCTTTGCGGCGGCGAGCGGAGAATCGGATATTCCGGCCATCCAGACGGCCGGGCCGATCGATCCTGCGCAGGACTTTACGATCGCATGGAGCGCGGTGGATAATACCACGGAATATGAAGTGCTCATGCGGCCGTGCGACACCTATGATTTAGTCCTGAAGACAACCACGAGGCAGACGAGCTATACCATCGACAAAAGCTATTTCGCCGACAACAGCCCCTGCTACTGGATCATCGTTACGGCGAAATTGCCGAACAATCAAATCGCCCGGGACATGCAGTATATTACCGCGCAGCGCACGCCGGATGCCCGCGTTACGGTGACGGCCGACAAGACCGAAATGCTGGTCAACCAGAGGGTCGCGCTTTCCGTCACGGCGCCCAATGCCGAGGCCCTGGAGATCAGAGACGACACCGGACGCAGGTTTTCAGGGAACGGCAGTACCTGGCAGAACCAATTCGTCTATGACAAGCCGGGCGTCAGGCATGTATGGGCCAAGGCCAGGTTTAACGGCGAGTGGTCCGATTACAGCGCGCCCTGCACGATCACCGTGACCTCCTACGGGCCTCTGGCTGCGCCGCAGGTGAGCGTGGACGATTTCCAGGTTGGCAGTCCCGCGGTGGTCCGCCTGACGCAGGCCGACGATAACGCTTCCTATTATGAGATCTATGTTGCCGACGCCTACAATATCAATATAGGCTATTATTACGATATACAGCCGCAGGAGCTGATTGCCGGATACGCGCTGCCGGAAAAGCTGTTTGACGGCAGCGAATGCGTCATCAGAGTGGTGGCGTACGGCATAGGCTATGAAAACAACAGCACGGAAGTCCGCGTGACCCCCACCGGCTCCCGCCCTGCCGGCCCGACCATCACCACCTCGGATAATGCCGATTTTTACGAGATCGGCGATGTCATGTCTTTCAGCGTGTCCGCGCCCGGCGCGACCATGCTGCGCTGGAAATGCATAACGTTCAACGCGGACGGCGGCGTGACTGCCTGGTACAGCGTGCGCGAGGAACCGTACAGTGATAATAATTGGAGAGGATTTGAAGCCGAAGTCAGCAACGGCACCTTCGTCTTCTTCGCCAGCGCGCTCATAGACGACGAATGGACGGCTTTCTCGGAAAAGAGCGTGCAGATGGGCGAAAGCCGGGGCACGCTGGCAAAGCCTGAGTTCACGCTGCCCGCAAGCGCTGAGCTGGGCCAGCCGGTCAACATCGTGATCGAGCCGGTGGATAACGCCGGAATCTATACGGTGGACGGCTGGAATGGCGACGGCATGTGGTTCTCCCGCGATTTTACGGAGGCGGGCACTTACGATATCAGCGACCTGCTTGCATACGGCACCAATACGGTGCGGGTAAGAGCGACGCAAAGACAGTTTATCGGCTCCGACTACACGCAAAAGACAATAGTAATCACCGGCGAGCTGCCTCCCGCGCCGACGGTTTCCCTGGACAGGACGCAGGCGGCGATCGGGAACAGGGTTTTTGTCACCGCGACCCAGGCGGACGCCGAAGCGTTCAAACTCGGGTTTGAAATATACGACAGCGACGGCAATCTGTTCAGAAGCTGGTGGTATAGCGCTGAGTATCCCGCCGAGAACGGCAGCTTTGAGGACGGCTTCTACTGCAGCGATGAATACCAGGGATGCAGGGTCGTCGCTGTCGTCAAGGCGCGCGTGGGCAGCTTATGGAGCGAAGAGGGCCGCGCGGAATTTACGATCGATCCCGCGCCCGTGCTTGCCGCGCCCGAGGTGACGGTTCCTTCAACCGTGACAGCCGGAACGGTCGTCAAGGCTACGATCAGCGCGGTGGAAAACGCGCAGAATTACTACGTGAATATGTATGATACCAGCAATGGCTACAGCTACTGCGGCAGAGTGGAACTGCAGCCCGGCGTGGAGGCCGAGCTGAGCCCCCTGAACGCGCCCGGCAACTATGAACTGGAGTTCGTCGCCTCTGCGAATGGATATGCCCGCGGCGTTACGACCCGGTACCTGACCATTCAGCAAGGCGAGATGGCCTCCGCGCCTACGGTTACCGCGCCGGAATCCTGCACGATAAGCAGCGAATTCACCTATACCGTTGCAAGGGAAAACGCGACGCAGTATGCGGTCATGTTAAAAATCCTGCGGGAAGACGGCAGCGAGTATAGCAACAGCAATCAGATCCTTGAAGGCGGCGATACGGCGACCGGCAGCTTCCGTGCATGGAACGAGATAGCCGGTATGCGGATCATGATCCAGGCCAGCGCCGTCGTGGACGGGAAGGTAACTGCGACCAGCGATCCCGTTTACGTGCAGGTGGAGGAGGCTCCGAGGATTGCCGCGCCCGAGGTGACGCTTCCCACCGGTCCCGTGGAAGCCGGAACGATCGTCAGGACTACGGTCAGCGCGGTGGATAACGCGGAAAATTACACCGTGCATATTTCCCGCGGCGGCGACCGGGTCGGCAGCATGGGCCTGCAGCCCGGCCAGGAGACCGCGCTGTACCAACTGGCCGAGCCCGGCTCCTATCTGCTGGAGTACATAATCTCTGCGAGAGGATATGTTCCCGGGCGTGTAACCCGGAACCTGACCGTTTCGGAGGGCGAGATGGCCTCCGCGCCCACGGTCACCGCGCCGGCATCCTGCACGATAAGCAGCGAATTCCAGTATACTGTGGCGAGCGAGAACGCCGGGCAGTATGCGGTCATGTTCAAAATCCTGCGGGAAGACGGCAGCGAGTATAGCAACAGCATTCAGATCCTTGAAGGCGGCGATACGGCGACCGGCAGCTTCTACGTGTGGACGAATCTGTCCGGTATGCGGATCATGATTCAGGCAAACGCCGTCGTGGACGGAAAACTGACGCATACCAGCGCGCCCGTATACGTACAGGTGCAGGAGATGGCGAAGCTGAGTACGCCCGCGGTCAGCGTCGTAACGAACCCGGTGCAGGCGGGGCAAACGCCGCAGCTGACAATCGGCGCGGTAGACGGCGCGGACACCTACTGCGTCGATACCGCCAATGGAGACGGAAGCTGGCTGTGCAACGCTTTCAGCCAGCCTGGCACGGCTGATCTGGAGTGGCTGACCGATCCCGGCGCGTACACACTTCAGGTTTTCGCGAGAGGCAGCGGCTATCTCGATTCCGATCCGGTTACAGTGACCGTTACCATTGAAGGCACCCTGGCCGCCGGTCCGGCGCTGTCCTTCATAAAGCGCGACGCGGAAGGGACCGCGGAGATAACCGAAGCGACGATCGGTGAAAGCTACTATGCGACGGTACAGCAGGAAGGCGCGGACAGGATCCGGCTCAGCCTGGATATTCTCAACGCGGACGGAACAGTTTACTCGAACTATTACAGCAACAGTGAGTACTACGTATATAATTCCGTTGCTGATTGCGGGATATCTGTGAATCCCGAATGGAACGGCAAAACGCTGCGGTTCAGCGCGCGTTCCCGCGTAAACGGCGCGTGGACGGACTGGAGCACGCTGGATATCCCCGTGGCCGAGGCGGAGACGCTGGCGCAGCCCGTCTTTACCCTGCCCGCGTCCTTCAGCCAGAACGAAGTGCTGCAGATCGCGGTGAACGCGGTGGAAAACGCGACCAGTTATGACGTCGATATCCGGCAGGAAAACCGGCAGGTTTGGGGCGGCAGCTTTGATCACGCCGGAACGCTGACGCTGGATTACGCGCTTGACGCGGGCGTCTATGATATTACGGTCACGGCAAACGCCCCGGGCTTCGTGCCAGCCTCCGCCACACAGCAGCTGAGCGCAGCGGCGAGCGAACTGCATTCCGCGCCCGCGATCGCGGCGAACGACGAATGCCCGCTCTCCAGCCCCGTCAGGGCGACGATAACGTGCGAGGGCGCGGAAGCCTTCTACGTAAAGACCGATATACTCTTCGAAGGTGGATACAGCTCGGAAATGGGCGCCAGCCGTTATGAGCCTACGGATGACGGCGTGCTGGCTTATCAATTCCAGGCGTGGAACCAGGTGGCGCAGGTCAGCATTCAGGCCTGGGCGCTGGTGGACGGCGAATGGACGGCCAAGAGCGATGTCGTGAATATCGCGATCACCGAGCCTGTCCCGCCGACGCTGAGCGTATCGGCGACGGCGCCGACGCCGGACTCGGACGCGGTCGTCACCATCGGGGGCGAGTGCTCCGGATATTACTACGTGATGATCACCGCGCCCTCGGGCGATACGATCTATAGCGACTACGCGTACCAGCCCGGCGATATTTCCATTGACAGAACGCTGTTCACGGAAACCGGAACGTATACGGTGACGGTTGAAGCGATCAGCAATTACGGAAACGCAACCGATACGGCTGCTTTCAGCGTCGAGTCGGATTACTGCGGCCCGAACGCGCGCTGGACGCTGGAGAACGGAACGCTGACGATCACCGGCAGCGGAACGATGTATAACTATTACGATGCCGTGACGCCCTGGGACAAGAGCGAAGTCCGCAGCGTCGTGATCGGCAGCGGGATCACCGGCGTGGGCGGCTATGCCTTCAGCGGCTGCGGCAATCTGACCTGCGCCACGCTGCCCGCGAGCATAACCGGCATCGGCGAGGGCGCGTTCGACAACAGCGGCCTGAGCGCCGTGTATTACTACGAAAACACCGTGATCGAAAACTGGGCATCCGCGCATGGCGTTCCCGCGTTCCGTCTGGACGCCAATATCCTGCGACTGCCCGCCGACACGACGACCATTGAGAGCGAGGCCTTCGCCGGCCTGAGCGTGCCCGTGATCGTGGAGATTCCCGCGACGGTGACGACGATCGCCGGCAACGCCTTCTCCGGCAGTACGGTGGCCTTCCGCTGCCCGGACAACAATATCGCGGCGGAGTACGCCGCGGAGCATCAGATCCCGATCGCGCCGAACTGATACTATTCTCAATCTAAAATCTTATCATCTTTGGGTGTCTTTTCCGTCTTGGCGTTGCTTCATTCCGGTCAACGTAACGCTGCTACGCCTCCCTCCATTCAGCTTAGCCAGGGCGAAAAATCCATCCCAAATCTGATAATCTTTTATACTGAGAATAGTATGAGGCGATAATACCGGGCCTTCCGAACCGTTTCACAATGGGAGACGGGGCGGAAGGCCCTTTTTCCTTGCGTTCTTCTTTTAACTTGCCCGGCGGGGGAAAACGTGATACAATCTATCGGAATATGATTTCTTAGGAGAGAGCATGGAAGAGTTTATCCTGCGGGTCGAAAACGTGAGCTATGCCTACGAGGAAGGCGCGGGCATGGCGGTTCAGGATATGAATCTGGCCTTCCGCCCGGGCGAAATGACCGCCGTGCTGGGACACAACGGCAGCGGCAAAAGCACGCTGGCGAAGCTGCTCAACGGGCTGTACACGCCCACGGTGGGCAAGGTGACGGTATGCGGGATGGACACCGCGCTGGACGAGCATACCTGGCAGATACGGCAGAGCGCCGGGCTGGTTTTCCAGAACCCCGACAACCAGCTGGTGGCGAGCATCGTGCGCGACGACGTGGCCTTCGGCCTGGAGAACATCGGCGTGCCGAGCGCCGAAATGCCCGGGCGCATCGAAGACGCGCTGCGTGACGTGGGCATGCTCGATTTTATCGACCGCGCGCCGCACATGCTTTCGGGCGGACAGAAGCAGCGCATCGCCATCGCGGGCATTCTGGCTATGCGCCCCAGGGCGCTGATCCTGGACGAGGCCACCGCGATGCTCGATCCCAAGGGCCGACGGGAGGTGTTCTCCGTGGTCGAGCGGCTTAACCGCGAGCAGGGGATCACCGTGGTCTGGATCACGCACTTTATGGAGGAGGCCGCGCGCTGCCGCCGCGTGATCGTGATGGATCAGGGAAAGTGCGTGATGGACGGGACCCCCGCCGAGGTGTTCACCCAGGCCGAGCGCCTGCGCGCCATGCGCCTGGACGTGCCGCCGATGGTCGCGCTGGGCGACCTGCTGCGCGCGCGCGGGCTCAGGATCCCCCGCGAGGCCATGGATATCGAGAGCATGGCCAGGGAGGTGCTGGCATGCCGATAAAGATCGAACATATGTATCATACCTACCAGCCCGGGACGCCGTTTAAGTCCGACGCGCTGGAGGATATCGATTTTACCATCGAGGACGGCGACCTGCTTGCGCTGATCGGGCATACCGGCAGCGGAAAAAGCACGCTGGCCCAGCACCTGAACGGCCTGCTTACGCCGACCGCCGGGCGCGTGCTGGTGGACGGGCAGGATATCAACCGCAAGGGCGCGGACCGCAAGGCGCTGCGCCAGCGCGTGGGGCTGCTGTTCCAGTACGCGGAATACCAGCTGTTTGAGGAAACGGTATACAAGGATATCGCCTTCGGCCCCAGAAATCAGGGGCTGACCGGGGACGCGCTGGACGCGCGCGTGCGCAGCGCGTTCATGAAGGTGCACCTGCCCGCAGACGCGCTGGAAAAATCGCCCTTCGAGCTCAGCGGCGGACAGATGCGCCGCGTGGCGCTGGCCGGCGTGGTGGCGATGGAGCCCGAGGTGCTTGTGCTGGACGAGCCCATCGCCGGACTGGACCCCAAGGGCCGCGACGAGCTGACCGATATCATTCATGAGCTGCACCGCGGCGGCGTGACCATCGTGCTGATCAGCCATAACATGGACGACGTCGCGCGCATCGCCACGCGGGTCGCCGTGCTGGAAAAAGGCCGCCTGGCCATGCTGGGCACGCCGCGCGAGATCTTCAGCCGCGGCGACGAGCTCGAGGCCATGGGGCTGGACGTGCCGCAGACCGTGCAGCTGTGCCGCCGCCTGCGCGCGGGCGGGATGGACCTTCCCGACTGCCTGACGGCCGAGGAGCTGTGCGACGCTATCTGCGCCGCGAAAGGGGGGACGCGCCGTGGCAATGCTTAAGGACATCACCCTGGGCCAGTATTATCCGGTCAGGAGCTTTGTGCACGAGCTCGATCCACGGGTCAAGATCCTTCTGACCGTCGCCTTTATCGTGGCGGTGTTCGTGGGCGGCAGCCTGTGGGCCGCGATCCCCATTACGCTGTTCATTATCGGCGCGGCCAAGGCCGCGAACCTGCCGCTTAAGCTGCTGCTCAAGGGCATCAAGCCCCTGCGCGTGATCCTGATCTTTACCTTCGTGCTCAACCTGTTTTTTACCCCCGGCGATACCGTGCTGCTGCAGGCGTGGAAAGTGCGCGTCACCCGCGAAGGGCTGACGACAGCCTGCCGGTTCTCGCTCAGGCTGGTGTTTCTGGTGACCGGGGCCAGCCTGCTGACGCTCACCACGCAGCCCGTGGCGCTGACCGACGGCATGGAACGGCTGATGCGTCCGCTGGCGAAGATCGGATTCCCCGCGCACGAGCTCGCCATGATGATGAGCATTGCCCTGCGGTTCATCCCCACGCTGCTCGAGGAGGCCGACAAGATCATGAAGGCGCAGATGGCGCGCGGCGCGGACTTTGAATCGGGCAACCTGATCCAGCGCGCGAAAGCTATGGTGCCGCTGCTGGTGCCGCTGTTCGTCAGCGCCTTCCGCCGCGCGGGCGACCTGGCCATGGCCATGGAGGCCCGCTGCTATCACGGCGGCCAGGGACGCACCCGCCTGCGCGTGCTCAAAGTGGGCAAAAACGATTATATTGCCTGCGCCGTCATGGCGCTGCTGATCGCGGCAGCCGCGGTGGTGGGGTGAGGGAGAACGACGAGGGCGCTGCCCTCGAGCTCCCGCCGGGGAGGGAGCCTGTCCGGGGCCGGAAGGCCCCGGATGCAGAAGTCCCCTGGCTAATACTATTCTCAATCTAAAATCTTATCATCTTTGGGTGTCTTTTCCGTTCAACGTAGCGCTGCTACGCCTCCCTCCATTCAGCTTAGCCAGGGCGAAAAATCCATCCCAAATCTGATAATCTTTTATACTGAGAATAGTATAAGAGCTCGAGAGCGAGGAGCTCTCGAACGTTCTCTTTCATTCTCTTGATTATCTGTTTGCTTCATGGCTCATTGAACACAAAAAGGAAGCACGATAAGGACGTGGCCTTGTCGTACTCCCTGTTTTTTATCCGGCGTTTCCGGTATTACTCTATGTTCTCCCAGTGCGAAAGCAGGTAGTTTTCGGCCTCCAGGCACCACAGGCCGCTGTGCGCTTTGCAGATTTCGTCGAGCGCCGCGAAGCGGGGATCCTCCTTGCCTTTTTCGGCAAAGTCCTCGATGGCGGTGAGCGGCATGCTGATATGGGTATAGATCAGCTTTTTGCCGCCGGGGATATTGGGCAGGTTCAGGGTGGTTTCGGCGGCGCTGTCCAGGCCGCCGACGTGCGTGACCATCACGGCGGGGCGGATACGGCCCGCGGCGGTGAGCTCCAGCGATTCGATCATATCGGCGGTATTGCCGCCGGTGGTGCCGATCACGTGCGTGCTGTTGTAATGCACGTCGTAGAAATTGAGCTTGGCGGCGAACTTGGGATCGGTGGGCCCGGCGAAGAAATTGAGGCAGCCGTCGCGGCCGAGGATATCGCTGGCGAGCTCCACGACGCCGGCGACGGGCGCGTACACGAACACGTCGTCATAGCCGCCGCCCGCGAGCTCTTTGAGGTAGGCCGCGGCGTCCTCCTTGCCCGCGGTATTGACGAACATCACCTGTACGCCGGTCTTCTCGACCAGCTCGGCGGGGAACAGCTCGCGCGCGCGCTCCAGGCGCTGCTCGTTGATATCGGTGACCACCAGCAGGCCGGGCCGCCGGTCGCAGTGGATGATATACTCGGCCATGCCCAGGCCCATGGGGCCCGCGCCGGCCAGGATCGCCATTTTGCCGCCCTCGCGGATGCCCATTTCGTGGGTATATACGCCCATGCGCGTATGGAAGGCGGCGTGCGCAGCGCCGATCGAGCAGCTGTACGGCTCGGCAAGCGAGGCCTCGAAGAAGGCGTCGCCCTTGTATTCCAGGAAGCAGCCGAGCTCCATGACCTCCTGCGGGATGATGCAGTAGGTGCAGTCGCCGCCGAAGAAGGGATAGCTGTAGCCCGGGCTCCACATGGTGCCCTTATAGTTCAGCGCGGGCTGCAGGGTGAACTTGGAGCCGGGGGTGAACTTGCCCTCGTATTTTTTGCCCACCTTTTCGATCACGCCCGCGAACTCGTGCCCCATGATGGCCGGATGCTCGGCCACGTCGGGATGCACGCGCTTATGCTTGACGCCCAGCAGGGCGCATTTGTAGGTGGACATGCAGATGCTGTCGCTGACCACCTTGACCAGGATCTCGTCGTCCCTGATCTCGGGCAGCTCAAATTCCATGAGACGCAGATCGTTTGCGCCATGCAGGCGTACGGCACGGGTTTTCATAAGTATCTCCTTTCCGTCAGAAGCACGTCAGATTTCTTCTATTTTCACTTGCCTGAGCAATTGATTTACGGTGTCCGCGTCGGCGGGCTGCGTGCCGGGCGTGGTGACCGCGGCGGCGCTGACGGCCATCGCCAGGGCGCAGGTATCGCGGAAGGGCAGGCCCTTTTCCGCGCCGTGGGCCATGGCGGCCATCATGCTGTCGCCCGCGCCGACCGTGCTCTGCACGGGAACGCGCAGGCCGTGGCCGCGCAGCGTCTGTTCCGCGGTGACGAACAGCGCGCCGTCGCCGCCCAGCGAAACGACCACCGTGCCGATGCCGCTGTGCGCCAGCTCCCGCGCGGCCCGGGCCATATCCGCGACGCCGTCGAACGCGCGGCCCGTCAGGCGGCTGAGCTCGGCGTCGTTGGGCTTGATCAGGGCGGGCTTGGCCTTGACGCCCTCGATCAGCAGCCCGGCGTCGGCGTCCAGGTACGCCCGCGCGCCGCGGCGGTTCAGCCGCGCGATCCAATCGGCGAACACGGTGTCGGGCGTTCCCGCCGGCGCTTTGCCCGCCAGCACCACGATATCCCCGGCCCGCGCCACGGCCTCCGCTTTCTGATACACGGCCTCGATCACATCGGCGGATACCGGCGCGCCGGGCTCGTTGATATCGGTATTGGTATGCAGCTCGGGGTCCACGACCTTGAGGTTGGCGCGCGTTTCCTGCTCCACCCACACGAAGTCCGCGGCAATGCCCTGCGAGCGCAGGCTGTTTTCGATATATCGGCCCGTGCCGCCGCCCAGAATGCCGGTGGCGAGGCTGTCGGTGTCCAGCGAGCGCAGCACCTTCGATACGTTAATGCCCTTGCCGCCCGCGTCCAGGCGCAGGCTCTGGATGCGGTTCACCTGATCGACCCGAAAACCGGGCAGGATCACCGTTTTATCCAGCGCAGGGGTCAGCGTTACGGTAATAATCATATGCGATCCTCGCTTGTCTTTTATGATGGCGCGTCTGATCGGGCGTCAGAAGTTGCCGCCGTTCCAGCCCCAGTCGCTGACCGGATGGTAGGTGACGTAGACCGCGCTGCCGGGAATGCCGAGCTTATCGGAGAGCAGGGCGCAGATCTGGCCGGTGAGCTTATCGTAATCCTGCGGCGCGGCGCTGCCGTACAGGCTGACGGAGACGTAAGCGCCCCTGTCCAGCTTTTTGCCGCCCAGCCACAGGTCGTAATTATCCTCGATGCCCACCATCAGGTAGGTTTCGCTTTTATGCAGCGTGGCGATCAGGCGGCCCAGGGCGGTCTTGATTTCCTCCTTGACGGCGGGGGAAACGGGAACGGTGATTTTGGAATCGATGAACGGCATGCTTACTCCTCCTCGTTGACGGCGTTTACGAACCGCAGGAAGGCCCGGCGGCCGGCGTCGTCGCGCTTATATACCCCGGCGTGCTCCAGCACGCGGGCGAACACCTTGCCCACCTCGTCCCGCAGGATGCCCGCGGCGTTTTCGGCGGTGAAGGTATATCGCGTTTTGAGCTCCTCAGCCCACGGCGCGTGCTTTTCGATATCCCCGGTCAGCGGCGCGCCGGAGACCAGCGCTTCGGCCAGATCGGAAAGCTCCTTCTTGAGGCGGGCGGGCAGCACGGCCAGGCCCATGACCTCGATCAGGCCGATGTTCTCCTTCTTGATGTGGTGCAGCTCGGCGTGCGGATGATACACGCCCAGCGGATGCTCGGGGGTGGTCAGGTTATTGCGCAGCACCAGGTCGATTTCATAATCCGCGCCGCGGCGGCGGGCGATGGGCGTGATGGTGTTGTGCGGCGCGCCCTCGGTCTCGGCCAGGATGAGGGCGGACTCGTCGGTATACCCGCGCCAGCGGAGCAGGATCTTGTCGGCGAGCGCCGAAAGCCGTCCGCGGTCCGGGCCGGTGAGGCGGATGACGCTCATGGGCCATTTGACGATGCCCGCGCGCACGTCGCCGTAGCCCGCGAAGCTGAGCTCGCGCTCCACGGGCGCTTTCTCCATCGGGAAGGTGAAATGCCCGCCCTGGAAATGCTCGTGGCTGAGGATGCTGCCGCCGACGATGGGCAGATCGGCGTTGCTGCCCACGAAATAATGCGGGAACACCGTGACGAAATCGAACAGCTTGTCAAACGCCGCGCGGTCGATCTTCATGGGCGTGTGCTCCGCGTTGAACACGATGCAGTGCTCGTTGTAGTATACATAGGGGCTGTACTGCAAAAACCAGGGGCTGCCCCCCACGGTGACGGGGATGAGCCGGTGATTCTGCCGCGCGGGATGGTTGATGCGCCCGGCATAGCCTTCGTTTTCCATGCAGAGCTGGCACTTGGGATAGCCGCTCTGCGGCGCGCTGCGCGCGGCGGCGATGGCCTTGGGATCCTTCTCGGGCTTGCTCAGGTTGACGGTGATCACCAGGTCGCCGTATTCCGTGGGCGCGAGCCAGCGCAGATCCTTCGACACGCGGTAGCGGCGGATGTAATCGGTATCCTGGGAGAAGCGGTAATACCAGTCGGTCGCGGCCTGCGGGGAGGCGGCGTATAATTCCGAAAACCGCTTCCTGACCTCGCGCGGCCAGGGCGTGAGAATGCCCATCAGCTCGGTGTCCAGCAGATCGCGGTGCGTGACGTCGTTTTCGCACACGCCGCGCGCCGCGGCGTCGTCGAGCAGGCCGCCCAGGATCTCTTCCAGCGGCAGGTCGGCCGGCTCCGCCGGTTCATAGCTGTCCAGCGACAGCGCGCGAAGCAGCCGGTTGATCACAAACGTCCGGTCGCTCTCCTCGATCAGCCCGCGGTCAACGCCGTATTGCGCCAGGGATGCCAGGTATACATTTGCGTTCATATCGCCCTCTCCTGTTCCTTTGTGCTTTATCTTATGATACCACCGGAAGCGCGATAACGCAAAGGGAATTTTGGGGGAAACCCGTGATAAGGATAAAAAAGGGGCTGTCTCTTTCGCCGGTTCCAACGGCGTTTTGAGACAGCCCTTTTTTACGGATGATAAGCCCGGACCGATCCGGATCAGTTGGTCTTGACGCCGGTGCCCAGGAAGAGGAACTTGGTCATGATATAGCCGGTGGAGCCTTTATAGCTGGCTTTGCACCATTCCTTGCCGTAGGCGAGGATATCGACGGTGGCTCCGCTGGGGATCAGGCGCACGCGGGTGGAGGTGATGCTTGCGGCGCTGCGCAGGTTGACGCTGGAGCCGTTGGCCGTGGTGACCTGGGCGCGGCTGCCGCTGAGCGGCTGGGGCGTGGGGCTGACGGCGGTGGCGGGCTTGGGCGTGGGGGTCGTGCCTATGGGCGTGGGCGTTACGTTGCTCATGCGGACGAACTTGGTCATCACGTAGCCCGAGGTGCCGTTATACCAGGCGTAGCACCAGTTTGCGCCGTAGGTGATCACGGTGAAGGCCGCCTTTTCGGGGATGCGGCGCAGCACCTTGGCGCCGGTGGCGGCGGCGGCGCGCAGATTGAGGCCGCCCTTGACGGTATTGACGAAAGCGATGGTGCCGGAGGGCGAGCCGGGCGCCTTGGTGACCTCGACCGTCGGCGTGGGGGTCGTGCCGGGGCGCAGGGTGGGCAGCGCCTTATCGAAGCGCACATAGGCGGTCATGACGTAGCCCGTCACGCCCTTGTACCAGGCCTTGCACCAGGTCGTGCCCTTTTCCAGCAGCGTGAAAGCGCCCTTTTCGGGAATACGGGCCAAGATCTTGCCGCCCTGGCTCGGGGTGGCGCGCAGGTTCAGACTGCCCTTCGCGGTGTTGACGTAGGCCGTCACGCCGTTCGGCGGCGGGGTGTAGGTGGCGCCGGGAGCGAGCGTGGGCGCGGGGGTGGGCGTGGGCTTGGGCGTGGGCACGTGGGTCACGTTCACGCCGACGACCGAGATATCGCATTTGCCGCTGACGCCGCTGCCGTCCGCGGCTGTGGCGGTGATGGTGGCGTAGCCCGCGCACCAGGTGGTGATGTTGCCGTAATTATCCACGGTGGCCACGTTGGTGTTGCTGGAGCTCCAGGTGAGCGCCGGGTTGCTGGCGTTGGCGGGCTCCACCGTGGCGGTCAGCGAGGTCTGCGAACCGGTATTGATGGTGATATAGTTTTTGCTGAGCTTGACGGCTGTGGCGGGGACGCCGACCGATACCTCGACGGTCGCCATCGTGCCGTCCGCGGCGGAGCAGTAGATGGTGGCCGTGCCCTGGGAAACGCCGGTGATCGTGGCGTTGGCGCTGCCCGTGTTGGAGACCACCGCGACGTTGGGATTGCTGCTGCGGAAGCTGACGCCCTGCGCAAGCATCGCGTCCGGGGTGATCTGGGCGTAGATCGAGGCGGTATGGCCGATCTTGAGCGAAAGCCTGGATACGTCCATCTTGATGGTGGTGGGCGTGAGCACGTTTACGGTGCAGCTCTTCCACAGACCGGCGTTGCTGGCCGAGGTCGCGTAAATGATGCAGTAGCCGGGCGCGATGCCCTTGACGTTGCCGTACATGTCCACCGTGGCGACCGACGGATCGGAGGAGGAGAACACGACGCCCGTCTGCGTGGTATTGGCCGGAAGCACGGAAGCGCTGAGCGTTTCGGTGCCGTTGATGACCAGCGTCAGCGAAGAGGGCGACAGGTTGACGCTTATGACCGGAACTTCGCTGGCCAGCGCTTGCGGAACAAGCACCAGCGCCAGCGCCGCGCACAGCGTCAACAGCAGAAGATACCTGATTTTTTTCATCGTAGCCAACCGTCCTTTTTGCGTATTCAAAGATAAGCAGCCTTTGGATGATGATATATCAATCTTATTATATGATATAAAGAATGAAGATGCAAGCAAAAAATAATCATTTCGTAAAATAATGTTACATTTTTTCATATTTCCATAACAAAAGGAACATCAGGGAGAAATACCCCGCGCTTCAGCCCTTGACGCCGCCGCTGGTGAGGCCGGCGACCAGGTGCTTTTCGATGCAGAGGAAGAGGATGACCACCGGGATTGTGGCGAGCAGGGCGGAGGCGAACAGGTAATGCCACTCGATCATATTGAAGGAGGAAAACTGCGTGATGCCCACGGTGATCGGCTTTTTGGAAGCGGTGGAGATCAGCACGGTGGAGATGGTGTACTCGTTCCAGGCGTTGATGAACACGAAGATCAGCGTGGTCACGATGCCCGGGGCGGCCATGGGCAGCAGCACGCGCACCAGCGCGCCGAAGGTGGTGCAGCCGTCGATGCAGGCGGCCTGCTCCATTTCGCTGCTGATGGAAACGAAGGTGCCGCGCAGCAGCCAGATGGCGAAGGCCTGGTTGAAGGCGGCGTTGATGAGCATGAGGCCCACGACCGTGTCGTTCAGGCGCAGGAAGTTCATCAATTGGCTGATGCCCACCAGCAGCACCACGGGGGCGAACATCTGGCTCATGATCACGAAGCCGAGGAAGGCTTTTTTGCCCCTGAAGCGCATGCGCGCCATGGCGTAGGCGGCGGGAATGCCGCAGGCCAGGCTGACGCCGGTGGCGCCCAGCGAAAGCAGCAGGCTGTTGCCCAGGTAGCGCAGCACGCCGCGGTCGATGATGTCGCGGAAATTGCTCCACATCCATCTGACGGGCAGCATATGCAGGAAATACATGTCGTTGGTTTCGGCGGGCGTGCGCAGGCCGGTGATGAACATGACGTAGTAGGGATAGAGGATGATCACGCACAGCGCGATGATGAATGCGTAGAGCGCGCCGCGGCCCAGGGCGCTGCCCAGGCGCGCGTTCATGATCAGCAGCGCGCCGCACAGCAGGGCGAAGCAGGCGGGAAGCAGCGCCCACAGCCAGGGCGTATAGCGGAACTGCATGCCGCCCAGCAGCGACCGGATGTTCTCCCCGGCCTGGCCGTCGTACAGCAGGCGGTCGGCCGCCGAGAGATACGCCGATATATCGGCCTGGCGCGCCCCGCTGAGCACGGCGCCGATCGTGCGGGCGAAAACGCGGGTGGTGAGCATGGCGAAGGCCGGCACGCACAGAAGCGAGAGGATGCCGAAGCCGACGCCGAGCGACTGCGCCCAGCGCGGCCTGGCCAGCGAAAGGAGCAGACACAATGCGGCGCACAGCAGCAGCGCGGGCGGGAGAAGCCCGGAGGGCAGGCCGCTTTTCAGCAGGCGCGGGGCGTTCAGGCCCCGGGCGACCGCGGCGCTGAAGGCGACCATGCTGCTTTGGGTGCCGTCGCTTTTTTCGCGCAGCGTCACGTCCTCGGTGATCGTGACGTCGCCGTAGGCGGCGGCAGCGGCCTCGACCTCGGCGCGGACGGCCAGGTATTTTTCGTCGCCCACGAAGGTGTTCGCGCTCTTTTTGCTGTATACCGTGGTGGACGCCCGCATCAGCGGAAGGAAGAGGAGCAGAAGGATCAGCGCGAGCGCGGAAAGCGAGAGGATCAGCCCGGCGCGGCGGCTGCGGGCGGAATTGTCGGGGGACTGCTTTTTCACAGGTCTTCCTCCCCTCGCATCGACATGATCATGTAGACGCCGGCCACGATGCACAGTATCACGAAGCCGATCACCGACATGGCGGTGGCCGGGCCTTTCTGCTGGTCGTAGAAGGCGCGCATGTAGAGCAGCGTGACCATCGTGTCGGTCTTGTTGGCGGGAGCGCCCTTGGTGATGGTATAGACGATGGGGAAGGAATTGAACACGTAAATGATGTTGAGCACCGTGCTCACCGTCAGCGAGGGGCGCACCAGCGGCAGCGTGACGTGGCGCAGCTTTTTCCAGAAGCCCGCGCCGTCCACCGTGGCGGCCTCGTAATAGGCGGCGTCGATGGACTGCAGGCCGGCCAGCACGCAGAAGGTGACGAAGGGAATGGTGACGAAAATGCCCACGCCGCATTCCCAGGCGAACTCGATCTGGTAGCTTGCGCGCCAGTTGACGGCGTTTTTCAGGATGCCCAGATTGAGCAGCACGTTGTTGAGGTTGCCGTATTCGTACTTGATGATGTAGTTCCACGCCGAAGCCTGGATGACCAGCGACGTGGCCCAGGGAAATACCACGATCGAGCGCGCGATCTTGCGGCCGCGGAATTCGCTGTTGAGCGCCATCGCGATGATGAAGCCCAGGAGCGTGGAAATGCCCACCACGCTGACCACCCAGACCGCGGTGTTCTTCATCACCGTGCCGAAGGCCTTGTCCTGCACGGCGGCCTTGAAATTGTTCAGGCCCACGAAGCCGCCCACCGTGCCCGCGCGGCTGATTTCGCTGAAGGACAGCTTGAAGACGATCAGGATGGGAAAGACGACGAACACCGTCATCAGGATCAGGCTGGGCAGCAGCCAGAGATAGGGCTCCCATTTGCGGCGGACAAGGATGGTATCCATGACCGGTTCCCCCTTTATGTGCGTTTTACGGTTTATAAACGGCGGCGGCCGTCGGGACGTCGGCAATTATAAGCCGTAAAGGGGGCCGGAACGCGCCGGCCCCCGGGGATGCGGAGATTATTTGGTCAGAGTGGCCTGCAGCTCGTCCAGCAGCGTCTTGACGTCGCCGCCGGTCAGCGCGTTCTGCTCCACGTTGATGACGCCCTGCTTCACGCTGTTCCATTCGGGCTTCGCGGTGGGATAGAACTTGGCGTTGGCCAGCACGTTCAGCCAGGCTTCAAAGGCGGGATTGGCTTCCACCAGAGCGGCTACGGCGCTGTTGACGGCGGGCAGGAAGTCTTCCATGCTGACCCAGCCCACGTAGTTTTCGGGCTTGTAGAAGAAGGTGAGGAACTTGCCGATCGCTTCGTTGCGCTTGGCGGTTTCTTCCTCGTTCAGGGTGGTGTCCTTGAAGGCCATCACGCGGTCCATAACGCCGACGGAGCCGGAAGAGGCGCCCTCGTTGTGGGGGATGTCGGCGGTGGCGAAGTTGATCTCGTTGCCGCTGTTGGCGATGATGGTGGGCAGCTGGTTGGGAGCGATCAGCATGGCCAGCTTACCGGCAGCGAACATATCCTGCAGGTCATAGCGGGTCTGGGTGGCGGGGTTGGGGTTGGTGTAGCCCTTGTTGACCAGGCCGATGGCGTAGTTGACGGCTTCCACGTTGGCGTCGCTGTTCACGGTCCAGTTGTCTTCCTCGTCCACAAAGCCGCCGTTGTTGCCCCATACGTAGTAGGCAAAGGCCGCCTGGCCTTCGTCGGTGGTCATGTCAACGCCCCAGGGATACACGTCGCCGCCGTAGAAGTCGACGATGGCCTGGCAGGCGTCTTCCAGCTCGGCCCAGGTCTCGGGAACCTTTTCAACGCCGGCTTCGGTCAGCAGGTCCACGTTGTAGTACAGCGCGCGGGCGGAAGCCAGATCGGGCACGGCCCACACGGTGTCGTCCAGCACGGACTGGGCGATGAACTGCGGGAAGAAATCGCCGTACAGCTCTTCGGGGCAGTAGTCGCTGACGGGCTCGAGCAGGCCCTCGGCGGCGTAATCGGCGAACACGTCGATGTTCAGGATGTCGGGAGCGTTGTTGTTGCTGATGCGGGTGGACACGACGGTGTACACGTCGTTCCAGGAGACCACTTCGAGGTTCAGCTTGACGCCGGGGTTCTCGGCCTCAAACTTTTCGACGAAGTTGGTTCCGTTCATGCCCTTGCCCAGGAACCATTCCTGGGTGTTGGGGCCGTACTGGCAGATGATGACGTCCAGGGTGATGTCGTCCTCGGCCAGAGCGCCGCCCACGCAGGACAGCGCCAGCAGCAGGGCCGCCAGCAGCGCGATGAGTTTCTTCATGGTTGCGTTCCTCCTTTTTATTATGATATCGCTGCGCTTTGAAAGGCTTCAAAGCGGGGTATCCATGTTCAGTCCACGCCCTCGATCTCCGCGTCGGCGGCCGGGCGGACGCCGCCCTCAGGATCGGCGGCGTACAGCGCGCCGTCCACGGAAAACGGAAAGACAGGCAAGGTGGTGGCCGCGCCGAAAGCGCCGTCCGGGGACAGGGCGATCAGGCTGATGCTGCCCGCGTCCTCGCCCAGGCCGCGCTTGCTCGCGGTGAAGGACGAAAGCGCCTCGCGGCAGGCGTCCAGGGGGGAGGCGCCGCGCTTCATCAGCGATACGGTCTCGTAGCTCAGGCAGCCGCGCATGATGTCCTCGCCCAGGCCGGTGGCCGCCGCGGCGCCGTAGCGGCTGTCGCAGTAATAGCCGCTGCCCGGCAGCGGCGTATCGCCCACGCGGCCGGGAGCCTTCATGAACAGGCCGGAGGTCGAGGTGGCCGAGACCATATGCCCGCCCTGATCGAGCGCGAGCACGCAGACCGTGTCGTGGCCGGTATAGGCCGAGCGGCGCGCGGCCTTTTCCGCCACGGCCTGCCGCCAGCGGTCCATGCACCGGGGCGTGCGCATATCGCGCATTTCCAGCCCGTTTTCCAGGGCGAAGCGCTCGGCCCCGCGCCCGGCGAGCAGGCAGTCGGTTTCCCTTCCGCACAGCAGGCGCGCGGCCCTGACGGGGTTGCGGATGCCCTCGGCGCTCATGACGCCGCCCAGGCGCAGGCTGTCGCCGTCCATATAGCCCGCGTCCAGCAGGACGCGGCCCTCGGCGTCGGGCAGGCCGCCGTAGCCCACCGAAAGGAATGCGGGATCGTCCTCCACGCGCGTGACGGCGTGCACGGCGGCGTCGCCCGCCGATGCGCCTTGCTGCAGCATGGCGTAGGCTTCGGCCAGCCCTTCCCTGCACATTTTCCAGGTGCCGATGATACGGATCATATTATCTGTCCAATTCCCCGCGCACGGCGGCTACATAGTCGGTATCGGTGACATCGAAGCGGTCCTCCGGCGGATACAGCGCCCCGCCGTAGTAGATGCTGCGGTTGTTGCTGACCGAGAGATCGGGCAGCGTTTTATGGCGCGCCAGGTGCACCTGATCGCAGCCGGTGGATGCGACCACGCGCCCGACGTTTCGCAGCGTGACGCCCGCGCCGGGCAGGATCTCGATGCGCCCGGCGGCGTAATCGATCATCTCTTTGATGGTGCCCAGGGCAAAAAATACGTCGCTCTGCTGGCCGCTGGTGAGCACGCGGGTGACGCCCAGGCCGATCAGCTGATCGAGGGCGCGCTTCCAGTCGGGAACCACGTCGATCGCGCGGTGGAACACGCAGGGGCGGCCCTTGCAGAGATCAGCCAGCGCGCGCGTGCGGCCCTCGTCCACCGTGCCGTCGGAATGCAGGAAGCCGAAAACCAGGCCGTCCGCGCCGTTCTCCAGCAGCAGGCGGGCGTCCTCCCGCGCGACCTCGAACTCGGTGTCCGTGTAGCAGAAGCCGCCCGCACGCGGGCGCACCATACACATGACCGGGACGCGCGCGCGGCGCTTGACGGTGCGCAGCGTGCCCAGCGTGGGCGTCAGCCCGCCCTGGAACAGGTTGCTGTTGAGCTCCACGCGGTCCGCGCCGCCGCGCTCGGCCTCGATCACGTCGTCCGCCGAGCCGCAGCAGATTTCAAGCAGGATATGTCTGGACATAGGCGCTCCTTTCGGCGCACGGTGGGAGTTACTGGAGGGGGAAAACGCGCTTTTTTCTGATACTATTCTCAATCTAAAATCTTATCATCTTTGGGTGTCTTTTCCGTCTTGGCGTTGCTTCATTCCGGTCAACGTAGCGCTGCTACGCCTCCC
>CACWLY010000024.1 GCA_902761825.1 uncultured Eubacteriales bacterium | reverse complement strand
TTTCCGCCCGGGAGTCCCGCAGGGACGAGAGGAAAAGGCGTTTCTCTCGATCAAATGGAGGATCCATTTGATCGATGGGGCTGTGCAACAGCCCCGTTTGTATGCTTTTGCACTTTCCGCCGTCATTCGTATGCGATCGGCTCCAGTCCTTCCTGCGGCAGCACGCTTTTTTTCAGCAGCTCGATCAGGGAATCCCCGATGTCCCTGAGCTCGTCGTCGCCCCGGCTGACCAGCGCCAGCACGCGGTAATATCCCCCGGACCGGATGCGGTAGTAGGCGGGCCGCAGCGCGGGCGGACACATGACGCGGGTCACGGCGGGAACGAAGGCCAGGCCCACGCCCTGGAAGGCCATGGCGTTTGCCGTTTCGGTGCTGTATCCCGTTATGACGCCCTGGGGCGAAAAGCCGGCCCGCGCGGTTTCGGCCAGCAGGATCTGCTGGATCCTGCGGTCGTCGGGATAGAGGATAAAAGGCTCGTCCCGGCACAGGCTCAGATCGGCCAGCGGAAATTCGGAGCCTTTCTCGGGCTCGGAAGGCAGGCGCTCGCGCAGAGGCGAGTCGGGCGGCACGGCAAGCAGAACCTCCTCGCGTATGATGGGAACGGCTTTCAGCTGCGGCCGGAAGGGTTCAAAGACCAGGGCGAATTCCAGCTCCCCGTCCGCGACCATCTGGTTCAGATGGTGGCTGAAGCCCTCCTGAATGCGGATATGGATGTCCGGGTGCAGGCTCTGCAGGTGCATCAGCGTTTCGGTAAGGAAAAAGCGCTGGTACGTGGACGCCGAACCGATGCGGATAAAGGTGGGCTTCGCGTTCTTCAGAGTGTTCAGGCGCGAATAGGCATGCCGCTCGATATCCAGCATTTTCCGGCCCTCTTCCACCACGATCCGGCCGGCCTCGGTCAGGCGCAGGCGGCCCTTTTCGCGCACAAAAAGCGCCATGCCGATCTCCTGCTCAAAGCGCTGGATCGACTGGCTCAGGGCAGGCTGGCTCACGAACAGGCGCGCGGACGCCTGGGTAAAACTGCCCGTTTCCGCAATGCAGACGATATACCGGATAGTGGATAAACGCATGCTGCCGTCCTTGCTTTCCCCGTATAATCTTTTCCTTCGGTTCAGGAACAGTATAACATAAAATTATCCCTCAATTCAAGATTGATATTGTACAGATCGGGCAGAAAACAATATAATAAGCACAAGCAAACAACAAATACCGACCCGAACAGACGAAATCCGCTGACTGCCGGAGGAATGAATACAATGAATTCACCGCTGACCCTGACCGAAAAACTGCTGCTGGCGCATTTGCGGAGCGGCCAAATGACGGAAGGCGCGCTTTGTCATTTCAACGTGGACAGCGTGCTGTTTCACGACATGTCCGGCATTCTCGCCCTGATGGCGTACGACGCCATGGGCATGCGCCGGGCGGGCGTTCCGCTGCCCGTGGTTTTCACCGATCACAATCTGGTCGGCACGGACCCGCAGACGGCCAACGACCAGGCCTTCGTGAAAAGCTGCGCGCAGGCCTTCGGGCTCCGCTACGCGCGGGCGGGCAGCGGCATCTGCCACACGCTGTACGCCGAGGACCTTGCGAAACCGGGCATGCTGCTGATCGGCGCGGACAGCCACACGGCCTCCTGCGGCGCGCTGGGCATGCTCGGCATCGGCCTGGGCGGCATGGAGGTTTCCTCCGCGATGACGGGAAAGCCCTTCCCGCTGCGCGTTCCCAGGATCATCGGCATCCGCCTGACGGGCCGTCTCCGTCCGGGCGTGAGCGCCATGGACGCGGCGCTCGCGCTGCTGGCCCGGCTGACCATCAAGGGCGCGGTCAACGCCGTGCTGGAATACTTCGACGAAGGCGCGGCGGCGCTTACCGTGCCCCAGCGGCAGACGCTTTGCAACCTGGGCGCGGAAATGGGAGCGACGGGCTCGGTGTTTCCCGCCGACGCTCAGGTCGCCGCGTGGCTTGCCAGGCAGGGCAGGAGCGAAGATTTTCAGCCTCTGTCAGCCGACCGGAACGCCGTCTACAGCGAAACGCACTGCCTCGATCTTTGCGAAGTGGAGCCCATGGCGGCGCTGCCCGGGCGTCCCGACCGCGGCGTCCCACTGCGCGAGGCGGGCAGCGTGCCCTTCTCGCAGGTGTTCATCGGCAGCTGCGCCAACGGCAGCTATGAAAGCCTGGCCCGGGCGGCGCTGATCATGAAAGGCCGCCATACTGCGCCGGGCGCCGAGGTGCTGGTCGCGTGCGGCAGCCGCCGGATATACAGGCAGCTCCTGCGGGACGGCTTCATCGATCTGTTCCTGGCCGCCGGCGCGCGGCTGCTGGAATGCGGCTGCGGCCCCTGCATGGGGATCGGCCAGGCTCCCGCCGCCGGCACGAGCGTGCTGCGCACGACCAACCGCAACTTTCCGGGCCGCTCCGGCACCAAGGACGCGCTGATCTACCTTGCCGGACCGGAAACAGCCGCCGCGTCGGCGGTGACCGGACGGCTGACCGGCGTATCCGAGCTGATGGATCCCCGGAAACTGGACATCGTTCAGCCGCCGGAAAGTTTCCCGGCCGGAGAAAACGTTTATCTTCCTTTTGATACGCAATGGACGGAGGGCGTCAGGCCGGTTTATACTACCAGCATCCGGCCCATTCCGCGCGGAAAGCCGCTGCCCGACGCGCTGCGGCTTCCCGTATCGCTGAAGGCCGGGGAGGGGATCAGCACGGACGACATCGTTCCGGCCGTTCCCGAAGCGCTTGGGCTGCGGGCCAATATCCCCGCGCTGTCAAAATACCTGTTTCATTATCTGGACGCGGACTTCGCGGGGCGCGCCGGAACGCTCGGGCAAAGCGCCATCGTCGCGGGCGGCGATTACGCCCAGGGCTCTTCCCGGGAGCACGCCGCGGCCGGATGCCTGGCGCTGGGCGTGCGGGCGGTGCTTGCCGTCTCCATGCACCGCATCCATCGCGCCAATCTGATCAATTACGGCATTCTGCCGCTGCTGTTTGACCGGGCGGAAGACCTTGAGCTGATCAGCCAGGGCGACGTTCTGAGCCTCAGCGGCGTACACGAGGGGCTGCGCTGCGGCAGGCTGACCGTACTGAATGAAACAAGTGGGATCCGCATCCCCTGTCACACCGATCTGAACGCGCACGAAGCGCAGGTACTTCTGTCCGGCGGCCTGCTGTGCGATGCCGGAAAGAAAGGAGCGCAGGATGAACCTTGTTGAGAAAATTCTGAAGCCGCATCTGCTGTCCGGCGACATGCGGCCGGGCGAACCGCTCGCCCTGCGGGTGGAGCAGACGCTGACGCAGGACGCCCTGGGCATGCTGGCCTACCTGGCCTTTGAAAGTCTCGGCCTGCCGGCAGTGCGCACCGAGCTTTCGGTCAGCTATCTGGATCATAACCTGCTGTACGCCGATTACCGCAATCCGGACGATCACGCCTATCTGATGAGCGTCGCGCGCAGATACGGGATCACGGTATCCCGGGCGGGCAACGGCATCTGCCATTCGGTGCACCTCGCCCGCTTCGCGCAGCCCGGCAAATTGGTGGTGGGCACGGACAGCCACACGCCCAGCGCCGGCGCGCTCGGCATGATCGGCATCGGCGCGGGCGGGCTGGACGTCGCCGCCGTGATGGCGGGCGAGCCGCTGATGCTCGCCATGCCGCGGATCGTGAAGATCGAGCTGACGGGCCGCCTGCGGCCGGGCGTCAACGCGAAGGACGCCGCGCTGTGCATCCTGCGGGCGTTCGGCGTGAAGGGCGGTCTTGGCTGCGCCTTTGAATTCGGGGGCGAAGGGCTGAAAACCCTGAGCGTTCCCGAGCGCATGACGCTGACCAACCTGGCCGTGGAAACCGGCGCGACGACCAGCGTATGCCCGACGGACGGCGAAGCGCTGCGCTTCCTGCGTTTCCAGGGACGGGAGGCGGATTTCATCGCCCTCGCGCCCGATCCGAACGCCGTTTACGACGACGTTTTCCCGCTGGATCTCGGCGCAGTCGAGCCCATGGTCGCCCTGCCGCACAGGCCGGACAACGTGGTGACGGTCCGCGAGGCCGCGGGAACCGCCGTGGACCAGGTGTTCATCGGCAGCTGCACCAACAGCTCGTACAGCGACCTGATGAAGGCCGCCGCGATCCTGCGCGGCCGCCGGATCGCGGAGAACGTGAGCCTGCTGGTCACCCCCGGCACAAGGCAGAATTACCTGGCGCTGCTCCGGAGCGGAGCCGTGGAAGCCTTCGTGCGGGCCGGCGCGCGCGTGCTGGAATGCGGCTGCGGCCCCTGCGTGGGCATGGGCCAGGCCGTGCGCACGGGCGGCGTATCCCTGCGCACGGTGAACCGCAATTTCAAAGGGCGCTGCGGCACCAAGGAATCGAGCGTCTACATCGCCGGTCCCGAGACGGCGGCCTTTACCGCCGTTGCCGGAAAGATCGCCTGGGGCGCGGAGGATTTCGACCTCCGTGAGCTGGCGGATATCCGGGAGCCCGAAGCCTGCGAAGAGGACGACAGCCTGATCATCCGCCCGACGCCGGACCCGGACGCGCAGGTGGTCCGCGGGCCGAACATCCGCGAAATCCCGCTGGGAGACGCCTTGCCCGATCAGCTCCCGGTATGCGTGGCGCTGTGCCTTGGCGACCACATCTCCACCGACGACATCGCGCCTTCCGGAGCCAAAAACGTCGCCAACCGCGCCAACATCGAGGAGGTGTCCAAATCGGCGTTTGAACGGCTCGATCCCGATTTCTGGCGCCGCACGCAGGCGCTCGGCTCCTCGGTCATCGTCGCCGGGGAAAACTACGGCCAGGGCTCCAGCCGGGAGCACGCCGCGCTGATGCCGCGCTACCTGGGCGTCCGGGCTGTCATCGCCCGAAGCTTCGCACGCATCCACCGCGCCAACCTGATCAACTTCGGCATCCTGCCGCTGGAAGCGGAGGAAACCGGCGTCTATCATCCGGGCGACCGCCTTTCGCTGCGCGGCCTCCTGTCGGGCGGCCGTCCCGAAACGCTGATTGTGCATAACGAGACCACGGGCCGTGATCACAGGGCGGCGCTGCGGGTCAGCGACTATGAATGGGCGGTGCTCAGGGCGGGCGGACTGCTTCAATATATAAAAGCGAAGGGCTGAATTTTTTCCAAAATGCGCATTATAACAAAATGTTATATCATGTATTCAATATATGTATTGTACAAACTGGGAGAAATGTGCCATAATAAGTACGAAAGAAAGACAGAAGAACCGTTTCTGACCGACACGCGCACATCACCAGACAGACCGATGTGTTGCACAATACCACTCAGCACCATATAAACAGAAAGGAAGATGACTCATGAAGAAGATTCTCGCTCTGACTCTGGCTCTGATCCTGACCTTCGCGCTCGCTTCCACCGCCCTGGCCGATTTCCCGGAAAAGGAAGTCACCATCGTCGTGCCCTTCAAGGCCGGCGGAAACGTGGACCTCTGCTGCCGCATCATTGCCGACGAGCTGACCAAGATCCTCGGCCAGCAGGTGATCGTTGACGACCGTCCCGGCGGCGGCGCCATCATCGGTCAGACCTACGCCCTGAGCCAGCCCGCCGACGGCTACACCATGCTTGCCCTGACCTCCAGCTTCGTCACCAACATCCTTTCCGGCGATACCGAGTTCGGTATGGAAGACGCCACCGCCATCGGCCAGTTCTGCTTCGACCCCGAAATCGTCGTGGTCGGCGCTGACACCGGCATCACCACCATCGACGAGTTCATGGCCGCCGCGAAGGCCGAGTCCCTGACCAACTCCACTCCCGGCTTCTCCACCTCCCACCATATCGCCAGCCTGATCATGACCGAAAAGTTCGGCCTGACCCCCTTCGCCTACATGCATACTGACGGCTCCGCCGAGCAGGTCGTGCAGCTGGCCGGCGGCCATGCCCAGGTGGGCCTGACCACCTACGGCGGCGCCGCGACCCTGATCGCCGAAGGCAAGATCGTTCCCCTGGCCGTCTGCAACACCGAGCGTCACGAAGCGCTGCCCGACGTGCCCACCATGGCCGAATGCGGCTATGACTTCACCTACGGCGCTTACCGCGGATTCGCCGTGCCCGCCGGCACCCCCGAAGAAGTGGTCAACAAGCTGTCCGCGGCCCTGAAGGAGGCCATGGAATCCGAAGCCGTTATCAAGGCCTTCAACGACAGCGGTTTCCCGATCATGTACCTGGACGCCGCCGCCTATCAGACCATGCTGGACGACGACTTCGCCGGTATGAGCGCCATCTACTACCTGCTGGACGAAGAATAATCCAAAACCGATCATGAAGGGCGCAGGAGTTACCGCAAGGGCTCCTTCGCCCTCCTCTTTTCCCTGTCGCGGGGCTGATAACTGAAACAAGGGATGTGTAAATAATGCCAAAGAAAGATATTGGCCTGGGAATCGTTTCCATAGGCTTCGGCGCATGGGTTTATTACATCGCCACCACCCTGAAAAAGAAAGCCGCTTTCTGGCCGAAGATCGTCGCCGTCGGCATCATCGCCCTGGGCGTCATCATTCTGATCCAGGGCATCATCGCCCTGGTCAAAGCGAACAAAGCCGCGGCGGCCGCGGGCAAAACCGCGGAAGTGAAAACCGCCGTCAAGCAGGAAACCGTGAAATACCTGAAGGTTGCCGCCGTGGTCGGCCTGCTGGTGGTTTTCTATTTCCTGTTCCAGTATGTGAGCTACATCCTGGCAACCGTTCTCCTGGTCACCGGCACAAGCGTTATTCTGGGCTACCGGAATTGGAAAGTCCTTATTCCGACGGCGATCGTCGTGGCCGTGCTGCTGTACGTCGCCTTCTCCCAGGTCTTCCATGTGCACTTTCCAGGCGCATTCTATTGATAAAGAGGTGAAAAGATATGCTGCATAATATCGCTGAAGGCTTCGCGGCGCTCTTCACCCTGGAAAACATCCTGTTCCTGGTATTGGGCACCCTGGTTGGCCTGATCATCGGCGCGCTTCCCGGTCTGACCGGCAACATGGCGATCGCGCTGATGGTGCCCATCACCTACACCATGAGCGCCACCACCGGCCTGACTTTCCTGACGGCCATTTACTGCTCCTCGATCTTCGGCGGCTCCATTTCCGCCATCCTGCTGGGCATTCCCGGCACCATTTCTTCCTTTGCCACAACGCTCGACGGATACCCGATGGCGAAGCAGGGAAAAGCCGGCATGGCGCTGGGCATATCCACGATCTCCAGCGTTTTCGGCGGCCTGTTCAGCGCCATCATCCTGATGTTCCTGACCACCGTGCTGGCTGAGTTCGCCCTGAAATTCGGCCCTGCCGAATACTTCGCCGTAGCCATCCTGGGCCTGAGCTGCATCGCGAGCATCGGCGGCAAGTCCATCACCAAGGGCCTGCTGTCCGGCTTCATCGGCCTGTTCTTCGCCATCATCGGCCAGGATCCCCAGAACGGCATCAAGCGCTTCACCTTCGGCAGCATCGACCTGCTGAGCGGCGTCACCCTGGTGGCCGCCCTGATCGGCATTTTCGGCATCATTTCCGTGCTGAAGAACGCCGAAAAGAAGACCAAGGAAAACGGCCCGATCCCGGATGTCGATCACGTCTGGATCGGCTGGAAGATGTGCCGGAAGCTGCTGCCCACCTGGCTGCGCGGCTCCATCATCGGCACCATCGTGGGCATCATCCCCGGCGCGGGCACCAACGTGGCCACCTTCCTGGCTTACGACACCGAGAACAAGATCAACCGCACCAAGCCGAAGTTCGGCGAAGGCAATCCCAAGGGCATCGCCGCCCCGGAAGCCGCCAACAACGGCGTTACCGGCGGTTCGATGGTTCCCCTGCTGGCGCTGGGCGTTCCCGGCAACGCGACCTCCGCGCTTTTCCTGGGCGCGCTGCTGCTCAAGGGCCTGACCACCGGCCCCGTGCTCTTCTCCGAGCACGCGGACGTAGCCTATTCCCTGTTCCTGGCCTTCTTCTTCGCCAACGTCATCATGGCGCCGCTGGGCCTGTTCATCCTGCGGTACATGAAGAAGATCCTCTCCGTTCCCGAAGCGCTGCTGGGCGGCATCATCCTGGCATTCTGCGTCACGGGCGTTTTCTCCATCTCGTCCAGCCCCTTCGACGTGCTCACCTGCATCTTCTTCGGCATTCTGGGCTATGCCTTCTATAAATTCGATATCCCCACCGCGCCGCTGATCGTCTGCCTGGTGCTCGGCTCCATGGCGGAAAGCAACCTGCGGCAGGCGCTGGTAGCCAACAAGAATTCCTACAGCTTCCTCTACACCCATCCCGTCGCCCTGATCGTGCTGATCATCTCCGCCGTCAGCTTCTTCGTGCCCATCATCTCCAAGGCCGTCAAGAGCGCCCGCAAGATGCGGCACCCCGACGAAGTGAAGGCGAGCGACCTGGCCGAAGAGACCACCGAGGAGATGGATGACGATTGATGAGCGCGGATAAGCTCACGATCGCCTGCGGCGAGGCGGCGCGGCGCTGTGAAGCGGCGCTGCAAAGCGCCGGCGTGCCCGAAGCGGACGCGGCGCTGGTTACGCGATCCTGGCTGCTCGCGGAAATGAGCAGCATGCCCTCTCACGGGCTGATGCGTCTGAAGCCGACGGTGGAGCGCCTGCGCTCCGGCATCGTCAATCCCCGGCCGCGCATCCGGCGCGAACAGACCGCCGACAACATCCTTTGCTATGACGCCGACGGCGCGCTGGGCCAGATCGCGGGAGAACGGGCCATGAAGGACTGCATCCGTCTCGCCCTGGAAAAGGGCAGCGCGTTCGCCGCCGTCCGCCGCGCCTTCCATTTCGGAGCCATCGGGTTTTATACCCGCATGGCCGCCGACGCGGGCTGCCTGGCCTTCATGTGCACGAACGCAAGCCCGCAGATGGCGGCGTGGGGCGGCATGGACAAGGTGCTCGGCACCAATCCCTTCGCCCTGGCCTTTCCCACCGTGAAGGGCGACGCCTTCTCCCTGGATGTATCCACCGCTGCCGCGGCCCGGGGCAAGATCCGTCTGGCCGCCCGGGAAGGGCGAAAGATCCCGCCGGGCTGGGCCATGGACAGCGAAGGCAACGACACCACCGACGCGCAGGCCGCCATGGACGGCGCGGTGCTGCCCATGGCAGGCCATAAAGGCTACGGAATGGCGATGGCGGTGGACATGCTCAGCGCTATCCTGACCGGAGCCGACCTGAGCTATGAAGCATCCAACATGTTTGAAGGGAACCGGGCGGTCAACACGGGCTGCTTCATCTCCGTGCTCGACCTCTCCCGCTTCGTTCCCGCCGAAACCTACGAGCGGCGGACGGCCGAATGGCTGGAGCGCATCCGTTCCTCCCGCCTGAGGCCCGGCGCGGACCGCATCCGGATCCCCGGAGACACGCAGAACGCGCTGAAGGCCCGCTGTCCCGAGCACATCGCCGTTTCCCGAAGCACCTGGGAAGAAATACTGGCGCTTTCAAGCGTCGCGCAGCACCCGGAGGACGCAAATGAACCAAACCAGAACCCTCTGTGATTTTCTCGCCGGGATGAGCCCCGAGCGCATCGGCGAAGAAAACCTGAAAGATATCCGATACAAGCTGCTGGACTGGCTGGGCTGCTGCGTCGCCGCCCAGGGCAGGCCGGCCCAGAAAAAGGCCGCGGACCTGCTGCTCCGTCAGGGCGGCAATCCCATGGCCACCGCCGTGGGCTTGCCCGACAAAACCGGCACCCATGAAGCGGCCTTCTACAACGGCATGATCAGCCACCTGCTGGAGTACGACGATACCAACAAGATCGCCATCACGCATCCCGGCGCGCCGGTGATCGCGGCCGCCCTGGCCGTCGCAGAGGCCGAAAACGCCGATTTCAGCCTTTTCGCCTGCGGCGTTGCCAGCGGTTACGAGGCCATGATTCGGCTGGGCGGCGCGGTCAATCCCGATCACTATGAATACTGGCACACCACGGGCACCTGCGGCGCCTTCGCCGCCGCCGCGGCCGCCGCCCGCATCATGCGGCTGGACGGCGAGCAGACCGAGCGCGCCTTCGGCATCGCGGCCACCATGGCCAGCGGGCTGGTGGGCGTATTCGGCACCGAAGCCAAGCTCGTGACCGTGGGCAACGCGGCCCGCAACGGCATCATCGCCGCCGAGCTGGCCCAGGCCGGGTATTCGGCCCCCGTCGACGGCTTCGCCGGAGAAAAGGGCTACGCCCGCGCCGCGAACGGCAAGGAAGACCTTTCCTTCATGGTGCCCAAGCCCGGCGATCCGCTGATGCTGGAGGACGCGTACTATAAAATGCACGCCTCCTGCGGCCACACGCATTCCGCGCTGGACGCCCTGCAGGGGCTGCTTAGCGATAACCCGGTCAAGGCCGGGGAGGTTGAAAGCGCGGCCGTGGAGGTCTACCGTACCGCGGAGAAGCTCTGCGCGGGTTACGCGACGGAAACAGAGATCCAGGCCAAGTTTTCCATGCCCTACTGCGTCGCCTGCATGCTGCGCTTCGGGCAGGTGACGCTGAGCGAGTTCAGCGAAACGGCGCTGCGCGATCCCGTAACGGCGGAGCTGGCCCGGCGCGTGGAAGTAAAGGAATCGCCCGCCTTCACCGCGGCGTACCCGTCCCTGCGCACCGAAAAAGTGACCCTTCGCCTGAAAGACGGCCGCGTGCTTTCCGCGCAGGTCGACCTGCCGGTCGGCCGTCCCCCGTACGCCTTTATCGAAAAGAAATTCGACGCCCTGGCGGGCATGAACCTATCCCCTGAAAAGTGCGCGGAGATCCGTTCCGCCGTTCTCGGCCTCGCTGCAAACGACTCCCTGAGCGGCGTATGCGGCATCGTCCGCAGCCTGACCTGAACTGCATAAGCAAAGGAGAGATGACCATGGCATGCAATATGCTCGATTCCAGCCTGTACCGCAATTCCTTCTCCACCCCGGTGATGCGCGAGATCTTCGACGACAAGAGCATCATGCAGAACATCCTTGACATCGAGGCCGCCCTCGCCGCCACGCAGGGCGAAATGGGCCTGATCCCCAAAGAAGCCGCGGAGGAGATCTGCAAAAAAGCCAAGGCCGAAAACCTGGACTTCGCCCGGGTGGAAGCCGGCGTCAACAAGGTGGGGCATTCGCTGGTGCCCATCCTGCGCGAGTTCCAGACGGTCTGCGAGGGCAATCTGGGCGAATACGTCCATATGGGCGCGACCACGCAGGATATCATCGACACCGCGTTCATGCTGGCCATGAAGCGGGGCGTTGAAGTGATCTACAAGGATATGCTGGAAACCGAAGTGCTGCTCTGCAACACGGCGGAAAAATACCGGGATACCATCATGCCCGGCCGCTCTCACACCCAGCAGGCGCTGCCCATCACCTTCGGCTACAAGGTCGCGGTCTGGGCCAGCGAGCATCGCCGCAACATCGAGCGCCTGGAAGAGTGCATGAAGCGCTGCTTCGTGGGCGAAATGGCCGGCGCGGTGGGCACCATGGCCGGTTTCGGCCCCGACGGACTGGAAGTCTGCCGCCGCACCATCGAGCGCCTGGGCCTGAGCGTGCCCGACGTGGCCTGGCACACCTCCCGCGACCGCATCGCCGAAATCTGCACCACCCTGACCATCATCGCCTACAGCTACGGCAAGATGGGCGCCGAATTGGCCAGCATGCAGATGACCGAGCTGAGCGAGGTGGCCGAGGGCTTCGTGAAGGGCTCCGTTGGCTCCTCCACCATGCCCCATAAGCGCAACCCCAACACCCTGGAATCCCTGCAGATGCTGGCCCGCCTGATCAAGGGCGATACCGAGGCCGCCATCGAGAGCATGTTCTGCGCTCACGAGCGCGACGGCGCGCTGTGGAAGATCGAATGGAAGGCCGCCAACGAAGTGGTGATCCTGGCCGGTTCCTCCTCCATGCGCGCAAAGAAAGTCTTCGCCAACCTGACCGTGAACGCCCGCAAGATGCGCGAGGATCTGGACATCCTCAAGGGCCTGATGCAGAGCGAAGGCATCATGCTGGAGCTGGGCAAGAAGGTGGGCAAGCAGACCGCTCACAGCATCGTCTATCAGGTTTGCATGGACACCTTCGAGCAGAACGCCGATTTCTGCGAGATGCTCCTCAAGAACGAAACCGTGGCCTCCTGCATGACGGAGGAAGAGATCCGCGGCATCCTGAACCCCGAGGGCTACACCGGCCTGAGCGGCGAGATCGTGGATCAGGTGGTGCGCAACGTCCGCGCCGCCCACGCGAAGTACGAAAACCAGTAACCTCACCCGGGACGCGGATCCCCGGACAATACAGCAACAGGGAGGCGCAATATGAACGATTGCCTGGCACTTAAAGTAACGGATCTGGACAATGTGGCGACCATCTTCGCCAACGGCGTTAAGGACGGCGCGCAGGTGGACGTGCACGACAAGAAAGGCAACAGCGAAATCATTAAAGTGATCGGCGACGTGCCCTACGGCCATAAGATCGCGGTAAAGCCCATCCGCAAGGGCGAGCTGATCATCAAGTACGGCGAAGAGATCGGCGCGGCCACCCGCGATATCGAAAAAGGCGAATACGTTCACGTTCATAATCTGGAAGCCCTGCGCGGACGCGGGGATCTGTAAGGAGGTCGCAGCATGAGCTATACATTTCAGGGATATCGCCGCGCCAACGGAAAGTTCGGTTCCCGCAACCTGGTCGCCGTCATCCCCAGCGTGATCTGCGCCAACGACGTCGGTCAGGCGATCTGCCGCCAGGTGCAGGGCACCATCGGCTATTTCCATCATCAGGGCTGCTGCCAGCTGCCCATTGACTTAAAGCGCGTAACGGACACCCTGTCCAACCTGGGCCAGAGCCCCAACGTCGGCGCGGCGCTGGTGGTAAGCCTGGGCTGCGAGGGCACGGACGCCAACCGCCTGGTGGATGAGATCAGCGCCGCCGGCAAGCCCGTGGAGATCATCCGCATCCAGGAGCTGGGCGGCACAGCCCGCGCCATTCAGGCCGGCATCGACGCGGCCCAGCGGCTGGTGCAGCAGATTTCCGGCCTGCAGCGCGAGACGGTGGACGTGAGCGAAGTCGTCATGGCCATCAAGTGCGGCGCTTCGGATACCACCTCCGGCATGGCCTCCAACTGCGTGATCGGCTATGTGGCGGATAAGCTGGTCGATCTGGGCGCGACCGTGGTCTTCGGCGAGACGACCGAATTCCTGGGCGGCGAGCATATCCTCGCGCGCCGCGCCGTGGGCGGTGAAAACGGCCCCGTCGGCCAGAAGATTTACGAGATCGTGAAGCGCATGGAGGATCGCGCCAAGGCCATCGGCGAGGACATGCGCGGCGGACAGCCCACGCCCGGCAATATCGCGGGCGGTCTGTCCAGCATCGAGGAAAAGAGCCTGGGCGCGATCGTCAAGTCCGGCACCCGGCCCATCCAGGGCGTGCTGGAATACACCGACCGCATCGACGGGCAGAAGGGCCTGTGGATCAAGGACGCGCCCGGCCGCGAGCCGGAAATACTGACCGGCATGGCGGCCACCGGCGCGCAGTTCATGATGTTCTCCACCGGCCGGGGCGCGCCTCAGGGCTTCCCCAGCATGCCGGTCATCAAGATCTGCGGCAATCCCAACACCTATGAGCGCATGCAGCACGATATGGACCTGAACGCCGGGCGGATCATTACCGGCGAGGCCACCATCGAGCAGGTGGGCGAGGAAGCCTTCCAGGAGATGCTCAAGGTGCTCAGCGGCAAGATGACCAAGAACGAAGCGCTCGGCTATTTCGGCTCCATGGATATTTTCTGCCTGGGTCCGGTGATCTGAGCAAACGGAATCAAACCAGAGGGGAAACAGCTTCTTGAAGGAAGGGGTTTCCCCTCTTCCTGAAAACCGCCCGACGCCGGGCGGAAAACGACCGAGGAATGGACGGAAAGCATATGGAACCAAAGACGCAGACGGTGCGCATCCCCATCGGGGAAAAGACCGTGGAAGCGCGGGTGCCGAACCTGATCCGCGTGGCGGAGCCCGCGCGCATCCCGGACGTAGCCGACCCCCGCGCCGAAGTGCGCCGGGCCATCGCGTCGCCCATCGGCAGCAGGCCCCTTCGGGAGCTGGCCGCCGGGCGCAGGCGCGCGGTGATCGTGGTCAACGATATCACCCGCCCCTATCCGGGACGGCTTATGGCGGAAGAAATCATCCGGGAGCTGCATGCCGCCGGCATGCGGGACGACCAGATCGCCCTGCTGATCGCTTACGGGCAGCACCGCGAAAACACTGAAGAAGAGTTGCTCGGCCTCTACGGGCCAGAGCTGACGCGGCGTTATAGGATCGTACATCACCACGCAAACGCGCCGGAGGAGAACGTGACGGTCGGCGTCACGCAGGGCGGCGTGCCGGTATCGGTCAACCGCTTCTATATGGAATCCGATCTCAAAATCCTCACGGGCTGCATCGCGCCGCACCAGTTCGCGGGCTTTTCGGGCGGACGCAAGAGCGTCATTCCGGGCATCGCGGATATCAAGGCGGTCAAGCGTCACCATTCCTTCCCGATCCGGCCCGAAAAGATCTCGCTGGGGATTCTGGAAAACAACCGCTTCCATCTGGAAGCGCTCGAGGCCGCGCGAATAACCGGGGTCGACTTCATCGTAAACTCCGTGGACAACGCCGAACGGGAGCTGGTCGCCTGCGTGGCGGGCGATCTGGAAGCCGCCTTCCTGGCGGGCGTGGAAATATCCCGCAAGGTGTGGACAGTGGAATTTCCCGTCCGGCCGCGGATCGTGATCGTCAGTCCCGGCGGGTATCCGCGCGATTTCGATCTGCATCAGTCCCAGAAGGCCATCGGCTGCGCCGAGCTGCTGCTGCCGGAAGGCGGCGGGCTGATCCTCTGCGCCGAATGCCGGGACGGGGCGGGCAAGCCGGGCGAACTGCTGCGCCAGGCGAAAAGCCCGGACGAGGTCATCGACGATTTTCTCACGAACGGACTGAAACCGAACGGGAACGGCAAAGCGTACATGCTGGCCCGGGCAGCCAAAAAATTCACGATCGCCCTGGCCGGCAGCAGGATCCCCCAGGCCGCGCTGCGCGATATGTTCCTGGACGGCTATGACACCATCGAGGAAGCGATATCCGTAATGCTCCGGCGCTTCGGCCCGGACGCGCCGATCGCGGTGGTTCCGCACGCGTCCGAGATCATCCCCGTTTTTACGGATACGCAGGGAGGCAAGCATGAACACCAGTCATGAAAACGTAAACGCGCTGCTGCGCGATATCCCGATCCCCAGGATGTACCGGGTGCGCCAGGTCTTTGATACGGACCGGGTGGCCGATCCCGCGGCCGCGCTGCGGCGGGAACTGGAGCGTCCGGCCATCCGTGAAACGGTAAAGCCGGGCATGCGCATCGCCGTGACCGCGGGCAGCCGCGGCATCGACAATATCGTTCTGATCCTGCGGGAAACGGTGCGCTTTCTGCAGGAGCTCGGCGCGGAGCCCTTCATCATTCCGGCCATGGGCAGCCACGGCGGCGCGACGGCGGAAGGCCAGGTCGCCATCCTGCAAAGCCTGGGCATTACGGAAGAGAGCGTGGGCTGCCCGATCCACGCCACCATGGAAGTGCGCGTGATGGCGCATCTGCCCGACGGCACACCGGTCAATATGGACCGCTACGCCATGGAAGCGGACGGCGTGGTCGTCGTCAACCGCGTGAAGCCGCACACGGGCTTCCGCGGACGGTATGAAAGCGGCCTGTTCAAAATGATGACGGTGGGTCTCGGCAAGCAGAAGGGCGCGGAAATGACCCACGGGCGGGGCCGCCTGAAGATGGGAGAAACCATCGAGCTGTGCGGGAACGCCTACCTCGATCACGCGAACATCCTGTTCGGCGTGGCGACGGTGGAAAACTCCTTTGACAAGACCTGGAAGCTGGCGGTGCTGACCCGCGGGGAGATCCGCGAAAAGGAGCCGCTGCTGCTGGAGGAGGCGCGCCGCCTGCTGCCCAGCCTGTACCTGCAGTACGCGGACGTGCTGGTGGTCGATCGCATGGGCAAAAACATCAGCGGCACGGGCATGGACACCAACATCACCCGCTCCTACACCCACGGCTATGGAATCAGCCGCGAGGGCCGGGCGAAGCGCATCGCCGCCCTGGACCTCACCGACGAGAGCCACGGCTCGGCCGTGGGCATCGGCCAGGCGGACGTGACCACGCAGCGGCTGTTTGAAAAGATCGACTTCAACACCACTTATCCGAACCTGCTGACCTCCGGCGGCACGGATTCCGCCAAGATCCCCATGATCCTGGACAATCAGAAGCTGGCGATCCAGGCGGCCATCAAGACCTCCGTGGGCGGACGGCCCGAAACCGTGAAGCTGATCCGCATTCCCGATACGCTGCACATCACGGAGATCGAGGTATCGGAAGCCTTCATTGAGGAAGCCCGCGCCACGCAGGGCATGGAAGTGCTGGAAGGCCCCTATGAATGGCAGTTTGACGAGAACGGCAACCTGTTCTGACCCTGACAGGCGCACGACAGAATATAAAGAATAACGGAGAGAAGCATATGGAGAAGCAATATCGCATCGAACACGATTCCATGGGCGAAGTGCGCGTGCCCGCCGACAAATACTGGGGCGCGCAGACCGAGCGCAGCCGGGGCAATTTTCCCATCGGCGTGGGCATTGAAACCATGCCGAAGGAAATCATTCACGCCTTCGGCCTGCTCAAGAAGGCGGCGGCCATAGCCAATCACGCCGTAAAGCCGGAAAAGATGACCGACCGCAAGCTGCAGGTCATCACGCAGGCCGCGGACGAGGTCATTTCCGGCGCGCTGGCCGGGCATTTCCCCCTGGTCGTCTGGCAGACCGGCAGCGGCACCCAGAGCAACATGAACGCCAACGAGGTGATCGCCGCCCGCGCCAATGAACTGGCGGGCGAAAAGCTGTGCCATCCCAACGACGATATCAACATGAGCCAGTCGTCCAACGACACCTTCCCCACCGCGCTGCACGTTTCCGCCGTGCTCGCGCTGGAAGACCGGCTGATCCCGGCCGCGGAAACGCTGATCGCCACCTTCCGGCGGCTGGAAGCCGAAAACGCCGACGCGGTGAAGAGCGGGCGCACGCATCTGCAGGACGCCGTGCCCATCTCCTTCGCCCAGGAAATCAGCGGCTGGCGCGCGTCCCTGGAGCGCGATGTGCAGATGCTGCGCCTGGCGGTGAAGCCCCTCTGCGGGCTGGCCCTGGGCGGCACCGCCGTGGGCACCGGCCTCAACGCGCCCGCCGGTTTCGCGGAGCAGGCGGCGAAGGCGCTGGCCGATCTGACCGGAAAGCCCTTCGTCTCCGAGGAGAATAAGTTCCACGCACTGACCTCCAAGGATGAGCTGGTGTTCGCTCACGGCGCGGTAAAAGCAATGGCCGCCGATATGATGAAGATCGCCAACGACGTGCGCTGGCTGGCCTCCGGCCCCCGCTGCGGGCTTGGCGAAATCCAGATCCCGGAAAACGAGCCCGGCTCCTCCATCATGCCCGGCAAGGTGAACCCGACCCAGTGCGAGCAGGTCACCATGGTGGCCGTGCAGGTCATGGGAAACGATACCGCCATCGGCATCGCGGCCTCCCAGGGCAATTTTGAGCTGAACGTGTTCATGCCGGTCATTGCCTACAACTTCCTGCAGTCCGCCCGGCTGCTGGCCGAATCGATCCTCGCCTTCAATCAGAACTGCGCCGTGGGCATTACCGCCAACCGCGAAAAGATGCGCCATAACCTGACCAATTCGCTGATGCTGGTCACGGCGCTCAACCCCTATATCGGCTATGAAAACGCCGCCAAAACGGCCAAAAAAGCCTTCCGCGAAAACATCTCCCTGCGCGAAGCCTGCGTTTCGCTCGGCTTCCTGACGCCGGAACGCTTCGACGAGGTGTTCCACCCCGAGCAGATGATCTGACCATCCGATAAAAAGCCGCGGCGGCGAAGGGAGCGCAAACGCCGCCGCGGTTTTTCTTTCCCGCAATCGCGGACAGCCCTTGCACACGACCGGAAGGAAGTATTGATATGAAAAACGGCGAACAGATCAGCGCGTTGGTCCTTGCCGCGGGATTATCGCGGCGCATGGGCGCGTTCAAGCCGCTGCTTCCGCTGCGGGGAAGAACGCTGATCGAAAACAGCGTGGACAGCGCGCTGTCAGGCGGCGCGGATACGCTGGTCGTCGTGACCGGATATCGCGCAGGCGAGGTGGAACAGACGCTTTCCCGATCCTTTGGGAACCGCGTCCGTTTTGTCCGCAACGAGGCGTATGCCGAAACGGATATGCTGCGCTCCGTGCAAACCGGTCTTTCCGCGCTTCCAAAGTGCGACGCGTTCTTCCTCCTGCCCGGGGATATGCCCGTTATATCGAAGGAAACCTTCCTCCGTCTTCTTCAGGCGCGCGCGCTCTCGCCCGCGCCCGTTCTTTTTCCGACCCTGAACGGATACCGGAAGCATCCGCCGCTGATCGACGCGCGGCTGATCCCCACGATCCGCGGCTTCAGCGGAGAAGGCGGGCTGCGGGAGCTGTGGAAAAACATGGCCGGCGTCATACGCACAGTTCCCGTGGATGACGCCGGCGTCTGGATCGATATCGATACGCCGGACGATTACCGGCAATGCCTCGAAAAATATGATGCGCCGACCGGGGATACGCGATGATCCGGCAGCACGGAGAGCATTTTGTTATACTATTCGCGTTCTAAGAGCCAATTCACGAAGGGTGAATTAAGAGCAGGATAAGGAAACGTTAGGGCCTACGCGGCCCTAAAACCCGCGCCAAAGGGCCCGCTTGGGCCCTCT
>CACWLY010000023.1 GCA_902761825.1 uncultured Eubacteriales bacterium | reverse complement strand
GGTCCAGGGGTTTCGAGCGCCCGGAAAAACTGCCCTTGGGCCGTTTTTCAGCGAGAAACGGGCCGGAAGGCCCCGGATGCAGAAGTCCCCTGGCGCAGAACGAGAGGGCCCGCAGCGCCCGGAAATCGATCCAGTGGATCTATTTCAGCGAGGGCGGGCCGGTAGGCCCCGGATCGCGGAGGCCTCGAACGTTCCCTCTTTCCTCTCATTTCACCCTTCGTGAATTGGCTCTTAGCACTTAAAAAATACAAATCAGCATGAAATGAGAGCGATGCGCATACTATCTCCCGGAAGCAGGAGGGATCGTATGAAGACATTGCGTAAAGTGATCCCCGCCCTTTTGCTGGCGGGGATTTTTCTGTTCTCCGCTGCGCACGCGCAGCCCCTGGAGAGCGCGCCGCCCATGACGCTGAACGCGCCGTGCTGTCTTTTGACGGAGGTGGATACCGGCGCGGTGATCTTTGAAAAGAACGCCGACGAGCAGCGGCCGGTGGCCTCGGTGACAAAGCTGATGACGATACTGCTCGTGCTGGAGCGGATCGAAAAAGGCGAAACATCGCTGACCGATCCGGTCACGGTGTCAAAGACCGCCGCTGCCGCCACGGGATCCACGGCGCTTTTGGACGCCGGGGCAAGCTATCCCGTGGGCGACCTGCTGCGCGCGACGATCGTAGCCAGCGGCAACGACAGCGCCACAGCTCTGGCAGAGCACATCGCGGGCACGGAGCAGGCGTTTGTAGGGCTGATGAATGAAAAAGCAGCCGCAATGGGGCTGCAAAACACGGTATACGTCAATTGCACCGGCCTGCCGGCTCATGGGCAGCATACCTGCGCGCGGGACGTGGCCGCCCTCGCCCGGGCGGTGTGCGCCTATCCCCTGTATCTGGAGAACTCCGCGCTCTGGCTGTCCCAGATCAAGCACCCGTCGGGACGGGTCACAGACCTGACCAACACCAACCGTCTGGTGCGCTTTTACAGCGACTGCGACGGGCTCAAGACCGGCTCGACCGCCGAGGCGAAATACTGCCTGGCCGCCACCGCCAAGCGGAACGGCATGCGGCTGATCGCCGTCGTGCTGGGCGCCGACACCAGCCAGCGCCGGTTCGACGATGCCCGGGCGATGCTGGATTACGGATTCGGCACGTATACGCGCACGCAGGTCATAAACGCGGGCGACCTGACCGGCTATCAGCTGCCCGTGACCCGCGGGGCGCGGGAAACGGTGAACGTCGCGGTGGGCAAAGGGCTTTCCATGCTGCTGCGCGCCGGACAGGCCGACAAATTGCGGGTGGAACTGGCGCTGCCCGAATCCGTCCAGGCGCCCATGTCCGCCGGTACGCGGGTAGGCACGGCCCGGGTTCTGCTGGACGGCGCAGTGGTGGCCGAGCTGCCCGCCGTGCTGGCGGAGGAAGTGCGCCTGCCCGGCTATCTGGAAGGTTTTCTGCGCATCCGGGATCAGTGGCGGTAAGCGCGTTTTCCCGGATCGGAAAGCCCGATCCTTAGCGGTTCCAGTATTTTGCGTCCAGCATGCGGTACTGGATCGCCTCCGCCATGGCCGGGGCGGCGATATCGGCGTCCCCGCGAAGGTCGGCGATGGTCCGCGCCACTTTGATCAGGCGGGTATATCCGCGCATACTGAGCGCGTATTTTTCGACGGCGCGCGCAAGCAGCGCCTTGGCGGGATCGGACAGCAAGGCCAATTCCTCGATATGCTTATTGGTCATCTGCGCGTTGCAGGTGATGCCCGCATGCGAAAAGCGCGCCGTCTGCAGCGCCCGCGCGGCCTCGACCCGCCGGCGCACCGTTTCGCTGCTCTCGCCCTTCCCGTCGGCCGTGATTTCCTCCACGGGCACAGCGTCCACCTCGATATGCAGGTCGATGCGGTCGAGCAGCGGGCCGGAAATGCGGTCGAGATAGCGCTTGATCTCATGCGAGCCGCAGGTGCATCTGCGCACGCTGCTGCCGTAATACCCGCAGGGGCAGGGGTTCATGCTGGCTACCAGCATGCAGCGGGACAGGTACTGGGTATGCGCCTTCACGCGGGTAACGGTGCATACGCCGTCCTCCAGCGGCTGCCGCAGCGCTTCCAGCGCCGTGCGCGAATACTCGGGCAGCTCGTCCAGGAACAGCACGCCGTTATGCGCCAGGGAGATTTCCCCGGGCATGGCGTTCGCGCCGCCGCCCACCAGCGAAGGCATGGAGGCCGAATGATGCGGCGTCCGGAAGGGCCGCTCGGTCAGCAGCCCCGTTCCGGGTGGCAGGATGCCCGCAGCCGAATGGATGCGCGTGGTTTCAAAGGCTTCCTCTATCGTCATGCGCGGCAGGATGCCGGGCAGACACCGGGCAAGCATGGTTTTTCCGCTGCCCGGAACGCCGACCATCAGCAGGTTATGCCCTCCGGCCGCCGCCACCTCCAGGGCGCGCCGCGCGCCGGTCTGCCCGCGGATGCTGCTCATATCGCAGCTCACCGTGCGTTCGCGCAGGCATTCCTCATACGTTTTCTGCTCCTGCGCCAGCAGCGGCGCGGCGCCGGTCAGATGCATCACGGCTTCATACAGCGTATGCGCCGGGTACACGCGCATTCCCTGCACCGCCTGCACCTCGGGCGCGTTCTCGGCGGGCAGCACCACCTCGCGTATGCCGTGCTCATGCGCCGAGATGACCAGCGACAGCGTACCGCGGACAGGCACAAGCCTGCCGTCCAGGGCCAGTTCGCCCAGCAGCAGCACTTTTTCCGCGTCCACCGGCTTGATCTGCCGCGTAGCCATCACCAGCGCCACGGCGATGGAAAGATCGAAGGCCGCGCCTTCCTTTCGTACGTCCGCCGGGGACAGGCTCACCGTCACGCGGCCCGTCGGCACGGCGAATCCGTTGTTTTTCAGCGCCGCGTACACGCGGTCCCGGCTTTCGCGCACGGCCGTGTCCGGCAGGCCCACAATGCTGAATATCTGCTGTGCGCTGCTCGTCACATACGCTTCCACCGTGACCGGGATGCCCTCCACGCCCTGCAGGGCAAAACAACAGGTGCGCGCAAGCATGGCTATCGCCCCGCTTTCTTATGTTATTCCGTCAATAATAGATCCAGCCCCGGAACCACTGCATCGCCCGCAGCCACTCGTTGCTGGCCGTCACGCCGCTGATGTACGGGAAGAAGGCGATGAACAGCCCAAGCGCGGCCGCCAGAACGCATACGGTCAGGACCGCGGGCAGACGCCGCGCGTTCAGCGCGCGCTCTTTTCCGATCACGATCGGCCGCTCGCACGCGTCCGCCAGCAGATCGAAGCAGAGCGCGATCGCCAAGATGATGAAGGGAACCGAGGGGAAATAATGATAAATATACGTTCCGCGCGGCACCAGCATCCAGGGAACGAACTGGGCCGCAAAGCCGATCAGCAGGATGGCCGGGCGCATATCGTTCTGCCGGGGATGCAGCAGCAATCCTTCCCTGCGGGAAAAATGCCGCAGCAGCCAGACGCAGCCCACCGCAATCAGAGCAACGAGCCCACCCCACCAGACCGCGGGATTGCCGAAGGCCTCGATGGTCTGCGACGTGCTTCCCGTTCTGTACGCGCCGGAATAATACCACATCGGCTTCGCCATGATCGGCCACTCATACCAGGGAGAATAGAAAGGATGATCCATGCCCAGGCCCGGCGTGCTGTGATAGCCCAGCATGCCGCCCATAAAGCCGCTGCTGAAATAATCGCCAACGGCGGCCTCGATCACGCGCTTCACGGTAACGCCGGATGGCGTATACGGCAAGAAGTACGGGATATAGGAGACATAATAGATGACCAGCGGCACGGCCACAAAGAACGCGAGGCAGCAGGCCAGCGTGATCAGCGGGCGGCGGTAAATCTCCGCCGCGGCCGTCCGTATTCCGTCCTCCCGCGCGTCCATCCCCCTCGCCTCCAGCGACTGGGCAAAACGGCGGTACAGGCTCCAGAAGAACAGCAGCGCAAGGCCGATGCCGGCATAGCAGCCCGTCCATTTGCTGGCTATGGACAAGCCCATGAACAGCCCCGACAGGAACAGCGGCACAAGCGTTTTCCACAGCGGCGCGTGCCAGTAATCCATGCGCAGGTAATAAACCATGAACACGAAGGACCAGAGAATGAACAGCACCACAAAGCTGTCGATGGTGGCGATGCGCGTCTGCGTGAAATGCATAAAGTCCACCGCCATCAGGAATTCGGCGGCAAACGCCATCAGCCTGCGCTTTGTGAGCAGCTTTCCCAGCAGGTACATGCCCGGCAGCATCAGCACGCCCGCGAGCGCCCCGGCAAAGCGCCAGCCGAAGGGCGTCATGCCGAAAATGCCGATGCTGAAAGCCATCAGCACCTTGCCCAGCGGCGGATGCGAGGTTTCATAGGGCATATAGGTGTAATCGCCCTTCATGGCCAGATAATGCTCATAGCCGGTGCGGGCATGGTAGATTTCATCGAAATAGGTGCTGTTGTACCATCCGGGCTCGCCGAAGAAGGCGTCCTGCTCGTCGATCAGGTTCTGCCCGTCGCCGCTGACCAGGGACACCGGATAGACCGCCTGCGTTTCGGGATCTCGCAGGATCACCTCGTAAATCGTGGTGCCGATGCTGTACGCTTCCAGCTTCACATACCGGCCGAACAGCAATTCCGGAACCGTGCTGTAGCTGCGCTTGCCGTCATAGAAGCTGCTCTCGCAGACATACTGCCATTTGAAGCACTGGCCCTCCTGTATCTCGGCCCAGCAGGGCTCGCCCCAGTTTTCGCCGTCGTCGCTGACGCTCACGGTAAACTCCTGCCCCGAACGGTGTATGCCGCCAAGATACAGCATGTTGATCGCGCGGTTCTCTCCCAGGTCGAGCACCACGCTGTCCTGGGAAGTGAGCGAGCGCCACCAGGTCTGGGGCGATTTGGTCGCGCCGAGGTTGATAAAGGCGGCCGCGGCGTAAACCGCCGTCAGGCCCAGCATCAGCAGCCAGTCGACGCCCTTCATGGACGGGACGGACTGCGGCTCGCGCAATTCCCTGAGCGCGGGAGAAGCGGACTTTTCGGTCTCCCCCTCCTCCGTCCGCGCAGCCTGCGCCATGGGCAGCGAAACGCCCTCGGCGCAGATCGATACCGCCGTGAGCCCGGCGAAGCAGGCCGTCAGGCAGCCGCAGGCGGAGATGATATATTCCAGCGCGCCGCTGTCGCTGACGATGCCGAAAAGCGGAGCGCTCAGGTGTCCTTCCGCGCCGCCGATCCGGATGCCGCGATCCAGCGCGACGCTCACATTGAGGAACACGAGGATCGAAACGGCCGCGAACAGGAAGTACACCCGGCGGTCGCGTTCGAGCGCGCAGGCCAGCGCCAGCAGCGCCGCGGCGGCGAACAGATAGCGCTCGTGCATCATAACGCCCAGATTGCACAGCAATATGAGCAGCACCGCGCCCAGGAGCGGCAGATGCCGGATATCGCGCCCCGCGATATACAGCGCTGCGCACAGGATCACGCTGAACACGATCACCGACGTGCCCAGGGCGCTGTACGTCATGGGCAGCATGGATATCGCCAGAACGGCGGCGCCCGAAGCGCACAGGGCGGACAGGCGCAGCGTGCCGCGCCGATACCACCCGGCCCGCAGCCCGGCGGCAATCAGCCCGCCAAAGAGCGCGCACATCGCCGGCAGGCGGATATACCAGGGGCAGTACTCGTCGATGCCGATCCAGTTTTTGCCGAACAGGAAATAGAGGTTGCAGGCGTTGACCGTGGCTTTATCGTAATACCCCATGGTGCTCCGGTACAGGCGCACGATCCACCAGCCCTCGCTGTTGTCCATGTTCGGGGAGAAGGGCAGCACGACGGCAAGGCCGACGGCGGCAGCCAGCGCCAGGCCGACGCCCGTTTGGATATACAGCTTTTTATCGCCTTTCCTGATCAGCGTGAACGCCAGCGCCAGCAGGCCGAGGGGGCCGAACATCAGCGCCTGGGGCTTCATCAGCACCGCCGCCATATACAGGGGCAGCGCGGCCGCCCAGCGATCCCTGACGGCCAGCATGACCACCAGCAGCAAAAGCAGCGTCATCACGCTGTCGGCCTGTCCCCAGGCGGCTCCGGCGGCAAAGGTCAGCGGATTGAACGCGTACAGCGCGGCAAGGGCGAAGGCCGACCGACGGGATACGCGCTTGCGGCAGAAGCCGTAAAGCAGGGCCGCCGCCGCCACATCGCACAGGATCGAGGGCGTCTTGACCATGAACTCGGTCACGCCCGTGCCGGTCAGCCTGCCGATGCGCCCCAGCAGGCCCAGCACCAGGATATATCCCGGCGGATAATCGCAGAAGCCGGCGGCGTTATAGAAATCCGCCGCGCCGGTTTCGGCCATTTGACTGCCCCAATAGGTAAAGCAGCCGATATCCACGCCGTAGCCGGGAATCGCCAGCGCGATCACGACGCGGGCGATCCCCGCCGCAAGGAGCATCGCGAGCACGGCAATCCATTCGCGCCGTCCGCGTCCGGGGCCGGCGTCCGTCAGCACCGCGCGGCGCAGGGCAAAGCAAACCAGCGCGTAGCCGCAGGCGATCAGCGTCAGCCACGGCCAGGCGGGCGCTGCGCCGCCGTCGGCCCCGGTATCCGTCTGCGGTTCGGGATACCAGTTGGCCTCGTAATAATCGGCGGGAACGCTCGCGACCTGTTCCAGGGAAATATTGCGGAAGGACGCGGTTCCGGTCGCTTCTCCGCTGTAACCGCCCAGACGGACAAAGACCGTCACCTGCTTCTGGTTTTCGCCGGTCCTTCCGTACAGCTTCACCTGCTGCCACTGGCCGCCGCTGTCATACACGGATTCCGAGAACACGTATACGTCGGCGACGGACAGGTTCGCGCCAAGGCCGCCCACCGCCTCGGCCAGGATCTCGCCGCTGAGGCAGTACAGGCTGTCCGGCTCCACGTCGACGCTCTGGGCGAAGCGGGCGTCGTTGCGCTCATGGTTGACGATGGTGACCACGCCGTCCTCCGCCGAATAATCGGTGTATCCCGGCGTTTTCATATAATCGTCGGTATACCATCCCTGCGGAAGTCCCGAATCGTCCATCAGGCTGAAATCGCCGTTCTCCAGCAGGTTGCCGGTGCGGATGACCGTGTTCCGGCCGGGACGGAGGATCAGAAACAGCGCAAGCGCCGCCAGCAAAACAGCCGCGGCGGCCGCCAATCCCCTGCGTTTTTTGTTCATAGCGTCTCCTAAAAAGCGTTCTTGATATATTGAATGCCCGCGCGGGTAAACTCCAGGATATCGTAGCGGCAGTCCGCGTCCGCGCAGCCGTGCCGCGCGCAATACTCGCGGGCGGCGCTGCGGATGCGGCGCCGCTTGTCCGCGGTCACGGCCTCCGCGCCGCTGCCCAGCCTGCCTTCCGGCCGCGCCTTCACCTCGATGAATACGAGCGTATCGCCGTCGCGGGCGACAAGATCGATCTCGCCCGTTCCTCCGCGATACCGCCGGGCCAGCACGCGGTAGCCCCGGGCGCGCGCATACTTCGCCGCGCGCAGCTCGTAAAGAAAGCCGACGCTGTACGCGTTCATAGGAATTTTCCGATAAAGGTCCTGCGATGCTCGGGGCAGGGCCCGTACTGCCGGATCGCGGCGATATGCTCGGCGGTGCCGTAACCCTTATGCTTCGCGAAGCCGTACTGCGGGTACAGCCTGTCCAGCTCCAACAGTTCCCGGTCCCGCGTCACCTTGGCCACGATGCTGGCCGCGGCGATGGAATAGGAAACGGCGTCCCCGTGGACAATGGGAACCTCCGGCGCGTCCAGGCCCAGGTTTTTGACGGCGTCGATCAAATAGATATTGGCCTTCGCGCCCTCGGCCGCGCGGCGCATCGCGTTCATGGTCGCCTGCAGGATATTGATTTCGTCGATCTCCCGCGCGTCGGCCCGGCCCACGCCCACGTACAGCGCGGTTTCCATGATCTGCTCAAAAACGCTGTCCCGGCGCTTCGGGGAAAGCTTTTTGCTGTCGTCCACCCAGGGTATGACGGGCGACGGCGGCATGATCACGCACGCGGCCACCACGTTGCCCGCCAGCGGGCCGCGCCCGGCCTCGTCCATGCCCGCCACGCGGGCGCAGTTTTCCCAGTACGGGCGGTCGTGCTCCGCCATCGCGGCCTGCCGCGCCGCCGTATCACTGCGCATCGGTGTCTTCCTCCCGGTTATTTTCTTTCGTTTCTTCGGTAATATGCGGCGTCTCCAGCGTGACGCGGCCCAGCTTGCCGTCGCGGAATTCGTCCAGCACAACGGCGCAGCCGCGCTCCAGATCGGCTTCGCCGCCGCGCATCAAAAACCCGCGCCCGCGGCACACCGCTTCCATCAGCGCCTGGCCGCGCAGGGAAAGATCGCTGATATGGTAGCGCTGCGCCAGCGTATCGGGCGATATTTCGATCAGCTCTTCCAGCAGGCCGCAGCTGAGGGCGAAGGTATCCACCACCTCGTCCCTGATCGCGGAGATATAAGCCAGATGCTTCGCAGCGACCGGATCGTCCAGGCGGGGCCAGAGCATGCCCGGCGTATCGAGCAGCTCCAGATATTCGCCCACGCGGATCCATTGATTGGCCCGTGTCACGCCGGGACGGTCGCCCACCTTGGCGACGCTGCCGCCGTGCAGGCGGTTGATCAGCGTGCTTTTGCCAACGTTGGGCACACCCACCACCATCACGCGCACCGTGCGGCGCATGCCGCGGGCGGCGCTGCGCTCCACCTTGTCCTTCGTCAGGCGCTCGATGGCCTTGAGCACTTCCCGGGCGTTTTTATCGGCCGATACCGCCGCGCACTCCGTTCCGCGCTGCCGGAAAAAGCTCATCCACTGCTTCGTCTTTGCCGGGTCGGCAAGGTCGGCCTTGTTGAGCAGCAGCACCCGCGCCTTATTGCGCAGCATTTGGTTGAGAACGGGATTCCGGCTGGAAAAGGGCAGGCGGGCGTCGCACAGTTCGATCACCGCGTCCACCCGCGTCACCTGCTCCTGCAGCAGGCGCTTGGCCTTGGCCATGTGTCCCGGATACCAGTTGATCTGCATAGTTCCCTCTTGATTCCATATTTTTACAGGATAATCATACCATGAAACGGCTCAAAAATCCAGTAAATCATGCAGCGGGGCCGTTATCCGCCCGAAAAAAAGCGTCGGCCGGGGATTGCCGTCCGTCCCGGCCGATGCGAAAAGAAAGAAAAAAGGAACCGTCCCATGACGGGACAGTTCCTGATTTAAGGCAATGCCTTGGTTTATACTGATTTTTGTCCGAAGGATTGAAAGATACGGAGCGCTTTTTTCGTGCTGGCTGAGCTGAATGAAGGGAGGCGCAGCAGCGCTACGCTGACCGGAATGAGGCAACGCCTGCGCGGAAAAGACGCCTGTAGATTCAAGACTTCGGATAAGAATCAGTATGATTAATACATGCCGCCCATGCCGGGGTTCGCCGCGGGAGCAGCCGGTTCGGGCGCGGGAATATCGGTGACCAGGGATTCGGTGGTCAGCACCATGGCGGCCACGCTGCTGGCGTTCTGCAAAGCGCTGCGGGTGACCTTGGTGGGGTCGATGATGCCGCGCTCGAACATATCCACATACTCGCTCTTCAGCGCGTCGAAGCCATAATCGGGACGGTTGCGGCGGCGGATATTCTCGATGATCACGCTGCCGTCGATGCCGGCGTTCCTGGCGATCTGACGCAGGGGCTCTTCCATGGCGTTCAGCACGATCTGCACGCCGGTGCGCTCGTCGCCGGTATAGTTGGTGACGATCTTCTGCACGCGCTTCACGGCGCTCAGCAGGGCCACGCCGCCGCCGGGCACGATGCCCTCTTCCACAGCCGCGCGGGTAGCGGCCAGGGCGTCTTCAATGCGCATCTTGCGCTCTTTCATTTCGATCTCGGAGGCAGCGCCCACCTGGATGACGGCTACGCCGCCGGCCAGCTTGGCGAGACGCTCCTGCAGCTTTTCACGGTCGTAATCGCTGGTGGTTTCGGCGATCTGGGCGCGGATCTGGCCGATGCGGGCGTCGATCTCGGTCTTTTCGCCGGCGCCTTCCACGATGGTGGTGTTTTCCTTGTCCACCTTGACCAGGCGGGCCATGCCCAGCATATCGACGGTGGCGTCCTTAAGCTCCAGGCCGATCTCCTCGCTGATGACCTGGCCGCCGGTCAGCACGGCGATATCGCGCAGCATTTCCTTGCGGCGGTCGCCGAAGCCGGGGGCCTTGACGGCAACGCAGGTGAAAGTGCCGCGGATCTTGTTGACCACCAGGGTCGCCAGGGCTTCGCCCTCGACGTCCTCGGCGATGATCAGCAGCTTCTTGCCCTGCTGCACAACCTGCTCCAGCACGGGCAGCACTTCCTGGATATTGCTGATCTTCTTGTCGGTGATCAGGATGTAAGGATTATCCAGAACGGCTTCCATCTTATCAGGATCGGTGACCATGTAAGCGCTGGCATAGCCGCGGTCAAACTGCATGCCCTCGGTGGTGGTCAGCTCGGTCTTCATGGTCTTGCTTTCCTCGACGGTGATCACGCCGTCTTTGCCCACGGTTTCCATTGCGTCGGAAATCAGCTGGCCGATGGTCTCGTCGCCGGCGGAAATGCTGGCGACCTGCGCGATGGCCTGCTTGCCGCTGATGGGGCGGGAAAGCTCGGTCAGGGCTTCAACGGCTTCCTTGGTGGCGGCCTCGATGCCGCGGCGCAGCACCATGGGGTTGGCGCCGGCGGCCAGGTTCTTCATGCCTTCGCGCACGATGGCCTGAGCCAGCAGGGTGGCGGTGGTGGTGCCGTCGCCGGCCACGTCGTTGGTCTTGGTCGCGACTTCCTTGATCAGCTGAGCGCCCATGTTTTCAAAGGGATCCTCCAGTTCGATCTCCTTGGCGATGGTCACGCCGTCGTTGGTGATCAGGGGAGCGCCGTACTTCTTGTCCAATACGACATTGCGGCCCTTGGGGCCCAGGGTAATTTTGACGGTATCGGCCAGGGTGTTCAGGCCTTTTTCCAGTGCGCGGCGGGCATCCTCGCCAAACTTAATCTGCTTTGCCATAATCGTTCAATCTCCTTTATATATGAAATGACGGATACTTTACTCCACGATGGCCAGGATATCCTTCTGGCTGACGATCTTGACTTCCTCGCCGTCCAGCTTCACTTCGGTGCCGGCGTACTTGGAATAAATGACCTTCTGGCCAACCTTGACCTGCATTTTTACTTCCTTGCCGTCCACCATGCCGCCGGGGCCGACAGCGAGCACCTCGGCCATCTGAGGCTTTTCCTTGGCGGCGGCGGTCAGGATGATGCCGCTCTTGGTGGTTTCTTCGCTTTCCACGTCTTTGATAACCACGCGATCAAACAAAGGCTTGATAGTCATATGTTATATCCTCCCTAAAATAATACTGTTTTCAGTTTGTTAGCACTCTTATTCAATGAGTGCTAACGCCCTGCAAATGGTATTTTACCCCAAACGCGAGCAATATGCAATACCTATTTTGAAATTTTTCTTAAAAATATCCGGCTCTGAATCACAAAAAACTGCTTCTCCGGCAATTTCGTCCATTTTCTTCTTTTTTCTTTTCAAGCCGTCCGCCGTGTGATATACTGGCTGCAATCCCATGCATGGAGGCTGTCATGCCCTATTCTCAGCTTTTGTCCTGGTATGAGCGGAACAAGCGAACGCTCCCCTTCCGCGGCACGCGCGATCCCTACGCCGTCTGGGTGTCCGAAATCATGCTGCAGCAGACCCGCGCCGAAACGGTCGCCGGTTATTACGACCGCTTTCTCAAGCGCTTTCCCACCGTGCGGGCGCTCGCCGAAGCCGACGAGCAGGAGGTCCTGAAGCTGTGGGAAGGCCTCGGCTATTATTCCCGCGCGCGGAACCTGCACCGGGCGGCCGGAATCGTGTATCATGAATATAACGGCGTCATCCCGGCATCCTATGAAGTTGTGCGCTCCCTGCCCGGCGTGGGCGACTACACGGCGGCGGCCGTCTGCTCCATCGCCTTCGGCCTGCCCTATCCCGCCATCGACGGCAACCTGACGCGCGTGATCAGCCGCGTGCACGGCATACGGGAGGACGTCGGCATTCCCTCCGTCCGGCGGGAGATCAGGCGTCTGGCCGGGGAGAACATCGACCGGGAGCGCCCCGGCGACTGGAATCAGGCGCTGATGGATATCGGCGCTTCTCTCTGCGTTCCCGGAACGCCCGACTGCGCGTACTGCCCGCTGAACGCGCGGTGCGACGCCTGCGCAAACGAGGACGCCGACATGCTGCCCGTCCGCGCAGCGGCGAAGCCGCCCGTTCCCATGGATGTGGGCGTGTCGCTGGTCACCTGCGGCGGAAAAATCCTGCTGATGCAGCGGGAAGCCGCGCTGCTTCGCGGCCTGTGGGTCTTTGCGCTGTGCGAGAGCGGCAGCGGCAAACAGGATATGGAAAACAGGCTGCGCGCCCTGGGGCTCGATCCGCGCTTTGCCGCCGACCTGGGCGAAGCCAAACATGTGTTTACCCACCGCGTGTGGAACATGCGGCTGTATCATTTCACCGTCGAAAAACAGGCGCAGATCAAAAACGCCATCTGGGCCGACGCCGATATTCTCTCCGCCCTTCCCCTGCCCACCGCCATGAAAAAAGCGCGGCAGATCGCCATCGAAACGCTGCGGGAATCGAGGTAAAAAACCATGCTGAACCATTCCGGCTCTCCCGATCTGTACACCCGCCGTCTGCATCTACGCCCGTACCGTCCGGAAGATTGGCGGGCGATGTTCGACAACTGGGCCGGCGATCCCGAGGTGACAAAATATCTCAGCTGGGGACCGCACGCGTCGCCCGAGGTCACCAAAGGCGTCCTGGAAATGTGGGTGGAAAGCTACGTCAGCCCGACCGTTTACCGATGGGGCATCGAAAAAGAGGGCGAATTGATCGGCGATATCGCGGTGACGCTGTGGCGGGAAGAAGAGGAAAGCTGCGAGATCGGCTATTGCCTGTGCCGCCGTTTCTGGAACCAGGGCCTCATGACCGAGGCGCTGAACCGCGTGGTCCGTTATTTATTTGAAACGGTGGGCTTTCACCGCATCGCGATCTGCCACGACGTGCAGAACCCCGCCTCGGGCCGCGTGATGGAGAAATGCGGCCTGAAAAAAGAGGGCGTATTCAGAGGAATGAAAAAGAGAAAAGACGGCTCCTGGATGGATGTGGCATATTACGCGATTCTGTCGGATGATCCCCGCTGAAAATGCGCTTTTTGGGGCATGTTTTGGACGGAAACCGCATAGAATAACGCTTACCGAATCAAATTTGTATGGAGGCGTTATTTTTTATGGCAGTCCAGGCGATCATCATGGCAGGCGGGGCGGGGACCCGTCTGCGCCCGCTGACCTGCGAATACCCCAAGCCGCTCGCGCCGCTGTGCGGCGCGCCGATCATGGATTACACCCTGCGGCTGCTGGCGAAGCACGGCTATGACCGCGCCGACGTGACGCTGTGGTACAGGCCCTGGGATATCCGCCGCCGCTTCGGCGAAGGCTGCCGCGGCATCTCCCTTTCCTACGTGGTGGAAAACGAGCCGGTCGGCACGGCGGGCAGCGTGCTGATGGCCGCGCGCGCGGATAATACGCTCCTGGTGCTGTCGGGCGACGGGCTGACCGACGTCGATCTGGACGCCGCGCTGGCCTTTCACAGGCAGCGCCGGGCAGCCGCCACGCTGGTGCTCAGGCACGTCGATATCCCCCTGGCCTACGGCGTCGTGGTCGTGGAGGCCGACGGGCGCATCACCCGATTTATCGAAAAGCCGGACTGGAGCCGCGTGATCAGCAGCCTCGTCAACACCGGCATCTATCTGCTGGAGCCCGAGGCCGTTTCGCTGATCCCGGCGGACAAGCCCTTCGATTTCGGCCGCGACCTGTTCCCGCTGATGCTGGAAAAGGGGCTGCCGCTGTACGGTTACACCACCGACGCCTACTGGTGCGACGTGGGCGATCCGCAGGCTTTTCTCAAGGCGCAGCGGGATCTGCTGGCCGGGCGCGCGGGCTTTACGATTGACGATCCCGGCATACGCTGCGCCGGGGACGCCGTGATTTCGCCCGATTCCTACGTATCCTCCTCCGCGGTGATCGGAAAAGGCGCGGTCGTCCGCGGCTCCTGCGTGCTGGACAACGCGGTCGTCGGCAGCGGCGCGCAATTGGACGGCGCGATCGTATGCAGCCGCGCCCGCGTGGAGCAGGGCGCGGTGATGGAAAGCGGGAGCATCCTGGGCGCGGGCTCGTCGACCGGCGAATTTTCCGTGCTGCGGGGAGACGCGCATATCTGGCCGGGGATCCGCCTCGCGGACGATTCGGTCACCGTCTCGGCGGTGCGCAGGCCCGTCGGCGTTACGCTGACCGGCGGACGCGCGGAGTGCGCCACGCCCCAGCAGGCGGTCAGCCTTTCCGCCGTCTTTCTGGAGACCGAAGCGAGAAAAAAACTCGTCGTCATGCACGACGCCGCCGGCCTCTCCAACTACCACCTCGCGCTGGGCTCGCTCATCGCTTACGGCGCCGAAACCGTTCATGCCCTGAGGCAGGGAACGCTGGGCATGCTGTCCTACGCGATCCGGACGCTGCGCGCGGACGGCGGCATCCTGTGCAGGAAGCGCGAACTGACGCTGCTGGACCGGAACGGCCTGCTGCTGGATACCTCCGCGGGAACGATGATAGAAGCCGCCGTCAGGCGTCAGGAGCTTCCCTCCGCGCTCTCCGCGCCGCAGACGGCCGTCGCGTCCTCCCCCATGGGAACGCAGTACACGCAAACGCTGGCCAAAACCTTCCGCTGCCGGAACGGACAGGCCGTCTCCCTGCGCTGCGGAGACCCGTTTTTGCTCAGCCTTGCCCGCAGCGCGATCTCCCTGGCCGGGCATACGCCGCAAAACCGCGCCGACATCGGCATTTTACTGGAAGAAAACAAGCTGGCGATCACGGTAAACGGCCACGATCTTTCGCCCATCCAGCAGCGGCTTTTATGCGCGCGGGCGCTGGAACGGCAGGATATGCCGCTCTACGACGACCAGGACGACGGCCTGTACGGCGTGCCGCGGGACGGAAGCGAAGGCTGTCTGCGTCAGCTTCAGCTGTTTCAGGATACGCTGGCCCGCGCCATGCTGATCCTGCAGCTGTTCAGCGCCGAGCCCATCGGCGACACGCTGGAAAAGCTGCCCGAAATCCATCACAAAAGCATTTCGATCCCCTGCGCCTCCGAGTTCAAGGGGCGCGTGCTGGAATCGCTGCTGCCCGAGGCCGCTCCCCGGCGGCAGGGCGGCCTGAGCGCCGGGCGCGGCGACGCGCGCGCCGTGATACGCCCCGATCCCGCGCTGCCGCTGATGCACGTGGCGGTATCGGCCCGCGACGCCGAGACCGCGGGCGAATTGTGCGATTTCTACGCGGTCAGGGTGCTGCAGGCGCTGCGCGGCGCGCAGTGATCGCTTTCCAAAATGTTTCCTGTCTCCAACCCTTGACAATCTGTGCTGAAAAACGTATAATATGGGCATCAAGGATGCTCCTGGGGTGTTCAGGCCAGTGTTCTGTTTTTACCCACATTTCAAAAAACGGAGCCCGAGTCAAGCAATGGACGTCATGCCCCCGTGCGTATGCATGCCAGGGGACGGCGGCAAGTTGCTGCAGGGCACCGGCCTGCTTAACATAGCGGGTGAAAAAATAGGACGCAGCGGCACTTTGGGGCATCCGAGACCTTGATATTCAAGCGGGTTCTTGTAACCCGTTTTTCTTTATGGTAAAATAGCCCCGACCGCCGCCGCGAAAGGAGGATGACCATGACGAAACGCAAGCCGCCCCGCAAGCCCTCGAGGCTGGGCATTCTGCTGTACCGTTTTTCCGCCATCCCCGGGCTTTATCCGCTGAACCTGGCCCGCCGGCTTTATCCGGACGAGCGGGAGATCGCGCTGCCGGGCCTTCCCGCGGCGCTCTGCGGCCTGCGCGTCGGCTACGCCTCCGATATCCATTACGGGCATTATCTGGACAGGGCGCGTCTCGAAGACCTTGCGGAAAAGCTGAACGCGCTGGACGCCGATATCCTGATCCTCGGCGGTGATTACGGCGAGGATTCGCAAACGGCGCTCGCCTTCTGGCGGGATGTGCCCGATCTGCGCGCGCGGCTGGGCGTCTTTGCCGTGCCGGGCAATCACGACCTGACCGGCATAAGCGCCGCGCAGCTCGGCAAAGCCATGCGCAGGCGCAGCGTTACGCCGCTGATCAACTCGCTGGTTCCGCTGCGTTACGGCGGCTGCCGTTTCGCCGTATGCGCGACGGACGATTCCCACATGGGCTATCCGGAGTACGCGCGCGTAGCGCGGCTGGCCGCCGCCGAGCCCTTTGTGATCTACGCGCCGCATTCCCCCGACGCCCTGGCCGAAGCCTATCGCGCCTCGCCGGAACCCTTTTTCGATCTGGCGCTGTGCGGACATACCCACGGCGGGCAGATCGCGCTGTTCGGGATCGCGCCGCGCGTATCCAGCCGGTACGGCTGGCGCTACGGCAACCGATACCGCAGCGGGCTGATCCGCGAAAAAGGGACAGCGATATTCATTTCCAACGGCGTCGGCGCGTCCTGGCTGCCCGTGCGGCTGGGCGCTCCGCCCCAATATCATCTGCTCACGCTCAAAGCGACGGAGGAAAAAGCATGACCGTATCGAAAACCGGCCTGAAAGAAACGCTGCGCTTCGTGATCACCGGCGCGGTATGCTTCGCGGTGGAGTTCGTCTGTCTGGTGCTGCTGCGCGACAAAATAGGCCTGGATACGCTGATCGCCACGCCCATCGCCTTTCTGGTCTCGGTAGCCGTCAACTACCTGCTGTGCGTCCGCTGGGTTTTTACCGGCGCGAAGGAGCAGAACGCCGCGGCAAAGGCCGGATTCCTGATCACCAGCGTCATGGGGCTGCTGCTGAACGAGCTGTTCATGCTTATTTTCCGCTTCCTGTTGGGAGAAGACGCCGTATTGCTGACCGTTTTCGGCTTCACGGTCACCATGTACATGCTCAACAAGACGCTTTCCACGCTGCTGGTCATGATCTGGAACTTCTTTACCAAGCGCGCGATCCTGCGGGGAAAGCTGCGCTTCCCGAAAAAAAAGCAAGGAGACTGAACCTATGGCAACCGTCACCATCATCGGCTCCGGCATGATGGGTTCCGCCCTGGCCTTTCCCGCCCGGGAAAACGGGCATGAGGTGCGCCTGGTCGGCACCCATCTGGACCGGGAAATCATCGACGCCTGCCGCCAAACAAACCGGCATCCCAAGCTCGCCCCCGTTTTTCCCGCGGGCGTGCGTTTTTATCAGATCGAGGAAATCGACGGCGCGCTGGACGGCGCGGATCTTGTGATCGGCGGCGTCAGCAGCTTCGGCGTGGACTGGTTCGGGGACTTCGCGCTGCCCCGCGTAGCCGACGGCACGCCGGTATTGACCGTGACCAAGGGCTTGATGGACACGCCGGACGGGGCGCTGCTGCCTTATCCGGTCTTATGGCAGCGCAAACTGGATCAGCTGGGCAAGCGCCTGCCGCTGTGCGCCGTGGGCGGTCCCTGCACCAGCTACGAGCTGGCGGCGCACGACCAGACGGAGGTGGCTTTCTGCGGCAGGGACGCCGCCGCGCTGCTGCGGGCCAAACGGCTGATGGAGACCGATTACTATCATATCAGCCTGTCGAAGGACGTAACGGGCATCGAAAGCGCGGTCGCGCTGAAGAACGGCTACGCCCTGGGCATCGCGCTGACCATCGGGCTCAATCAGGCGCGGTTTGGCGACGACACCCTGCATTACAACAGCCAGGCCGGGGTTTTCGGCCAGGCGCTGCGCGAAATGAAAAAGCTGCTGGCGCTGCAGGGAGCCGACACGCCGGACAATCTGGCCGTGGGCATCGGCGATCTGTACGTGACGGTATACGGCGGACGCACGCGGCTTGCGGGCATCCTGCTTGGCAGAGGGCTGTCGATCGGGGAAACGAAGCGCGAGCTGCAGGGCGTCACGCTGGAAAGCCTGGTGGTCGCCGGGCGCGTGGCGCGCGCGCTGCGCGTCCGCGCGGAAAAAGGCGAAATCGATCTGAATGATTTTCCGCTGCTCATGCACGTGGACGGCATACTGACCGGGCATAAGCCCGCGCAGCTGCCCTGGGAAGCGTTCACGTTTGAAAACCTTTGAAAACCTTTGAAAAAAACGAAAAAAGCGGTTGACATCGGACGCCGCCTGTGATAATATATCTGCGGCTCAAAAGAGCCCGTGCCACAGACAGCAGGTACGCGGAAGCGTTCAAAGGAAGCTGTTTCAGGGAAACGGAGCATCCGGTCCCGAAAAGCTGCCACCGGCCGAGGCGCAAGCGCATTTGTTGATCATTATGCCCTTGTGCCCATGCACAGGGGTTTCTTTTATACATAGCCGGAAAGAAGGTGCGACTTGAAACAATGAGCAAGAACCTGGAAGCGAAAAAGGTCGTCGTCGGCGAGATCAGCGAAAAGCTGAAGGCGTGCAAGAGCATGGTGGTGGTTTCCTTCACCGGCATCACGGTTGAGGAAGTGACCGAGCTGCGCAATCAGTTCCGTGCCAACGGCGTGGAATACTGCGTGCTGAAGAACACCCTGGTGCGCCGCGCGCTGGACGATATGGGCATCACCGGCCTGGATCATACGCTGGAAGGCCCCAGCGCCTATGCCTTCGGCATGACCGACGCCGTGGCCCCCGCCAAGATCGTTTACGACTTCATCAACAAGACCAAGAACGACGGCCGTCTGACCGTGAAGGCCGGTTTGATGGACGGCGAAGTGCTGTCCGTGGAGCAGGTCAAGGCCCTGAGCGAGCTGCCTCCCCGCGAGGTGCTGCTGGCCCGCGTGGTCGGTTCCCTGCAGGCTCCCGTGGCCAAGCTGGTCTATTTCCTGGAAGCCCTGCGCAAGAAGCAGGCCGGCGAGGAATGATCGCCGCATAGCGTAACCCATCAAAAAATAAAATGAAAGATTAAATGGAGGTCAATTCAAATGACTCATCAGGAATTTATTGATGCCATCAAGGGCCTGTCCGTCATCGAGCTGATGGACCTGGTCAAGGCTCTGGAAGAAGAATTCGGCGTTTCCGCCGCTGCCCCCGTTGCCGCT
>CACWLY010000022.1 GCA_902761825.1 uncultured Eubacteriales bacterium | reverse complement strand
GGGTTTCGGGCGGCAATCTTCCGGATTGCCTGCCCTCAGTCTCGCTTCGCTCGACGCTATTTCGCGCACAGTCGGCCAGCGAAGCTGGCCTGCCCGGGAACGGTTGCCGACATATAAGCTAGTTGGCGGAAAGCGTTGCAGCAGAAGCGGTCCCAAACGCAGGTTTCTTTGCCCAGCTTTCTTTTCCTAAAGAAAGCGCGTTTTCCCTACTTGTTTCGCGGAAATTCGGCGATTCTTGTCTTATTTTCCTATTTGCATCATGGCTCTTAGAACGCGAATAACAGTATGATCGACCGTCAATATCGCCTGTTCACCTGGAAAAAGGCAAAAAAACGGAGAACCGAACGGTTCTCCGTTATTGCTCTCACCTTTAAGCGGTATAAATTACCGGCGCATCGCGGCGAAGCACTCGCTGCAATAGATGGGGCGGTCGTTCTTGGGAATGAAAGGAACAGTGGTCTCAGCGCCGCAATTCGCACACGTGGTGGTGTAGGTTTCGCGGGGAGCGCCAGGAGCCGGACGGCTGGCCTTGCGAGCCTGACGGCAAGCCTTGCAGCGGGTGGGCTCATTCTGGAAGCCCTTTTCAGCGTAGAATTCAGCGGTGAACACGAATTCCTGCCCACAGTCGCGGCATACCAGCGTCTTGTCTTCGTACATAGGTGGAAACCCCCTGATAATGATATGCGGTTTAAGATTAGGCTGACCTGGTTTTTGACCCCACACTCGCCGGCGGGAGCATTGCTCATAGCCTTTATCGGCCCCCACTCCGCTCTCTCGGACTGTTCGTCCGGCCGGACTTACGTCTAAACCGCACCGTGCTCACTGAGAATTTCCCCAGCTTACGTGGACCGTTTTGCCTGCGACTGGCTTCGGCTTTCAACCACAGACCCGAACCTTAACCGATGAATATTATAGGACGAATTGCGTAAAAACGCAAGAGCTTTTTTGCGTTTTTTTTGCTCCCGCGGATTTTTCCGTCTTTTTTCGCGCTTACAGCACCAGCAGCACCAGCGGGATCGTGAAAGCGCACAGAATGGAGGACACCAGCAGCGTGCTCGCGGCGTTTTCCTGCTCGCAGCGGTGCAGCTCGGCGAGGTTGAGAATGATGGCCGCGGAAGGCGCGGCGCTGAGCACCAGCACGCAGGTTTTGAAGGTGCCGTCCAGGCCGGGAAGGAAATACACCAGCAGGTAAGCGATCAGCGGATAGGCGATCAGCTTGAGCGCGCTGCCGACGTACGCGTACGGACGGGTAAACAGCGCTTTCAGATCGACCGAGGCCAGGCGCATGCCCAGCACCATCATGCACAGCGGCGTGGTCATTTTACCCAGCAGGGCCAGGTTGTCCAGGATCGCGACCGGCAGATGGACGTCCAGCAGGTAGAAGGGCAGGGTGAACAGGATGGTCAGCGAGGTGGGGTTCAATACGGCGGCCTTTAAGGACATATACCGCTTATCGCGGGTGATCAGGTATACGCCCACCGTGAAAACCACCAGGTTCATGCTCAGCGCGTAGACCGTGCTGTAACAGGCCACGATGGGCTGATCCGGGAACATTGCGGTCACAAGCGGAAGACCCAGAAAGCCCACGTTGCCCAGCACGGTGGCGAAGCTGAGAAAACGATAGCGCGCGTCGTCGAACCTGCGCCGCAGCAGCAGGCACAGCCCGCCAACCACCAGAAACTGGATGATCAGCGTGGTCATGAAAAACAGCGCGATGCGCCTGAAATCCGCCGGATCGTAGGTAAGCCGCTGAAACGCGTTGAAAAACATGGCCGGGGCGCAGATATACACCAGCAGGCCGGAGATCGACCGCGCGTGACCCGTTTCGGCCCAATGCAGCCGGGTCGCGCCGTAGCCCATCAGGATATAGACCAGCATCCACAGCACATAGGGAATCACAATCGAAAAATAACTCATGCCGCAACCTCATCGCGCTGCCGCGCTCTGCGAAATCTTCCGCATCGGGCGCTGGCGGAGCGCCGCGCTGACGCAAAAAAGCAACTGCGCCCGATGACCCATAGATTGTAGAAGGCGCGGGCTTTTTTGTCAAGACGCAACAGGCTTTTCTTCGGCGTTATTCTATGGGCTGCAGGTATTTCGCCTGGATGTATCCGTACTCGTCCCGGTATACGCACTGGATAAAGCCGTTCTCTTCTCCCGCCTCCGGGAACGCGAGCACCTGCGCCCCGAGCGGGACCTTCGCGATGCGTCTGGACGACGCCGCGCGCTTTTCGCGCAGGGAAACGTATTCCTTGCAGTTGGCGATCCGCATGTTCGGCCCCTGTTCCCTGTGCAGCGCCACGCTCCATTCGCCGTCTTCGCCGTACACCTCTGCGAACGGAGATGTGCCGCTTTCTTCCTCAAGGATCAGGTAAGTATGCAGAACGTCCTCTTCCACCCAGCTTTCGGTATAAAAGCTGTACGCGCATTCGGCGCGGGCGGGATCGGCCGTCGACGTGATCTGAAGCGTCAGACGCTCCATGCCGTCCGGAACGTATTCGGACGCCCAGACGCCATCGAGCGTGCAGCGGTGCTGTCCATCCCTGCCGTTGCAGAGAAGCGTCATTTTCCCGTCCTCCTCCAGCGTAAGGAACGCCAGATCGATCTGCGGCGTTTCCTCCTCCTCGCCCTGCTCGTCGCCGGGGAGGGAAAAGACCCACCGGCCGGGAAGAAGCTTCAGCTGCTCCGCGTCGTCGGCGCAGGCCGACGCGGCGAAAGCCAGCGCGGCAAGGAATGCGATCAAGAGAAGAAGCGCGCGGCCCGCGTTTTTCGTGTTTTTTCCTGTCATGGCGTTTTTCCTCCTTCATGCGGCGCGATTGCTTTATTCTTCGATATCCCAGAAGTACAGATCGCCGTTTTCGCCGCTGATATCCAGGGCGAAGGCGCGCGTGCTCCCTTCTTCATCCGTATACAGGATCCCGTTATTCGGCAGATCCCCGATGAATTCCAGCGTGACGCTTGCCGACTGCTGCGCGTCAAAGCTGCCCAGCGCCGTCTGCTCCTCCCATGAAGCGGTAAAGCCGTCGTCGCAGTCCCAGGACAGGCTGAGCAGCTTCACGTTCTCTGCCGGCTTCAGCGCCGTCAGGATCACCTGCGCGAGGCCCGGCTCCTCATCGGACGCCCATTCGCCCCATTCCGCGCGGAACAGGCAGCCCGGCTCGAACGCCACGCTGTCCAGAACGCGCTGAAAGAACCTGGCGGTGCCTTCCGCGGCTTCCAGGGAATACTGGCCGACAGCGCGGAGGTACTGGCCGTTTTCGGCGATCAGCGTCAGGAAATAATACTGACCGTCCTCCAGATCGCGGTACAGATCGGTCTGCACCCGGCCTTCAAGCGAACGTTCCACGATGCTCGCGTCGTCGTCCTCGGTGTATTCCTCGGCGTCCTCTTCCGGGATCATGGAAAGGATCATATAATCGTCCGAGTACGGATTGCTGACGATCACGCCTTCGATGTTGTCCGCCGTGCCGGATTCCGCTTCCAGCCTTTCGCTTGCGTACCAGAAGGAAAACCCCTGCGGGCTCTTAAACAGCGTTTCCTCGACGCGCTCCTCCATGCCCTCCAGCGCGATCACGCCCTCGCGCGTTTCGGCTGCGGCGGCGGGGAGGATCAGCAGCAGGCAAAGCGCCGCCAGCAGCAAGCCCATTGCCGTTTTCCTTTTTATAACGGATTCTGTGTTCATGGTTTTCTTCCTCCTTCATGCGTTCGGTTATACCCGGAACCGGCGAAAAGCGCCGTTTTTACCGGGCGTTAAAACAGATCCAGCGCGCTGTCTAGATAGATTTCCTCCCTAACCTTCAAATGGTATTCGGGCTTGGTCATGTAATAAAGAAGAAATTCCAGCACGACTGCGCTGCCCAGGCTCCTTCCCTCGATCTTGAAATGGGAGAAGCCGTTCGGAAGATAGACGTTCTGAATGTCCCCAGTCCCGATGAATGCCGGGCTTGCCATGGCGTCGGAGAAGCGGTAGCCTCTTTCGGCGTTCGGCGACGCGCACACATGATCGGCGCAGTCCTCCCCAAGGCTTTTGCGGCTGACGTTTTCATAGCACGCTTTTCTGTCCGGGCAGCCGACCCAGCAGCATTCATTGCACAGGAATTCGACCTTTCGCTTCAGTTCCCCGGGCAGCGCGTTCAGACGGCCAAACGCCTTGTTGAGCCTGAAATCCGGCACCACGAAGCGGAATTCCTCGCGCGTAAGTTCGTCTTTGAACTGCTGAAATCCGGTCAGCACCTTCGTGGTCGAGGATACGAAATACAGCCCTGGATAGCGCTCCCGAATGTAACGGAGCAGCAAGTCCGAGCAGACGATCACGCCGTTCTGCGCCGGCCCGTTTTTTTCAAACAATGCGCACAGATGATTGCATTTGCGGTCGGAAAGATGCGCTTCCCTGAGCAGGGAATTGCTGAAGGTCAGGCGGGCGGAAACGCCGTATTCCCGCGTCAGCGCCGCCGCGTCCTCCGGCCGTTCGTCGCCGAAGCCGACGCGGCCTCCGCCCCAGAGACAGTCCGCGGGAGCGCCGTAGATCGAGCCGATCTCGCACCAATCGTAAAAGTATTCCCTGCGCGAGCGGAACAGCGGCAGGAAGAGCTGATACAGCCGGCGGAATTCAAACAGCCCGGGAAGATGATAATAAGCTTTCATATTAGTACGCACCCTGATAAATAGGTCTGCCGCCCGCGGGATCGTCACGCGCCGGTCCCGGCATCGAGGGCCATGTATTCCGAGGGCGTCATGCCGTACGCTTTCCGGAAGCACCGGTTGAAGTAGCTGGCGTCCGAAAAGCCGCAGGAGTAGGCGATCTCGGATATCGTCCTGCCATCCATGCGCTTCAGCTCCTCCGCGGCTTTTTCAAGCCGGTGCCTGATCAGGTACCGCACGGGCGTCGCGCCCAGCACGTCGCTGAACAGGCGCAGGCAGGTGCTTGCGCTGATTCCGGCGCTGCCCGCGATATCATCGATGGAGACGGCTTTGTCGTAGTTCCTTTCGATGAACAGCAGCGCTTTTTTGACGCGGAGCTCGTCCCGCTGGTATTTGCCGGTGTAGCGGAGCTCGTTCTCTATCCCGTCGGCATGAACCGCGATCAGAGAAAACGCGCGGCTCAGGCAGTGCCTGACCTGGAGCGGATAATCCGCCTTGTCATAAGCGCCCTGATCCCAGGCCTTCCCGGCCAGCCGAAGGAACTCCTTCTGCCAGGGCACGGACGGCGTAAGCCGGATGAAAGGCAGCCCGGCGTTTCTGTAAACGGGGGCGACGCAGGTTTGCCAGATCAGATCCTCCGTCTGGGAGATGATCCTGGGGCTGAAAACGAGGGCGTGCTGGCGGCCCGCCTTCGATCCGGGCGTTTCCGAATGCAGGATGCCGCTGTTCGCGAAATACCCTTCGCCCGCCGTCAGGATAAAATCGGCGCCCGCGATCCGGGCGTTGACGATCCCTTTGGTGATGAGGACGATCTCCATTTCGTCATGCCAGTGAGTGGGGACGGCGACTTTGGAAAGATCGTCGTCGAAAAAGGCGATGGGAAAGGCGTCCGTGCCATAGGTCAGCAGCTCGCGCCCGTTTTCATCCACCTGGTCGACCGAACGTGTTAGCGCCATGCCTTTCCTCCGCGTTTGACGTTTTTATCCTATATTTTCCAAATTGAAAGCTGTTTTAATACTATACACGATCTATCATAAACAATATAATCCTATATGTCAATCCCGAAAAGGAATGACGGAGGAGGAAAGGCAAATGGGTTCTTTGCTGCTGGCCGTGATTTATCTGATCTTCATCAGCCTGGGACTGCCGGATTCGCTGCTGGGCTCCGGCTGGCCGACGATGCAGATCGGTTTCGGGGTGCCCTCGTCGTATGCCGGGTATGTTTCCATGACGATCGCCTGCATGACCGTGATCTCGGCCCTCTTCAGCCCGCGGATGATCCGCAGATTCCACACGAAATGGATCGTGATCGTGTCCATCGGCCTGACGGTGCTGGGCCTGCTGGGTTTTTCGGTATCAGGCGCGTACTGGATGCTGTTCCTGTTCGCCGTTCCCTACGGCCTGGGCGCGGGCTCCATCGACGCGGCGGTCAATCATTATGTGGCGAATCATTATCCCTCTTCCGTAATGAATTTTCTGCACTGCTTTTACGGCGTCGGCGCGGTGATCAGCCCGTATATCATGTCGCTGGCGCTGAAACTGGCCAAATGGAACCAGGGCTATCAATGGACCGCTTATATCCAGCTGGGCATATTGCTTGTGTGCGTCCTTTCCCTGCCGCTGTGGAAGCAGAACGAGCGCCGCGCGGAGGAGAAGAACCGGGACGGCGCGGGGATCCGGGAAACGCTGGGCGTTCCCGGCGTGGCGCTGACGCTGATCGCGTTTTTCGCCTATGCCTCCGGCGAAGCGACCTGTTTTCTGTGGACGCCCAGCTATTTCGCCGGCACGAAAACCGGCCTGAGCGCGGAAACCATCGCGGCCTTCGGCTCCCTGATCTTCGGCGGCCTGATGCTGGGCAGGCTGATCTCGGGCTTTATCTCGAACAAGCTGGGGGACAGGCTGCTGATCCGGGCCGGCATCGCCGTGGAGCTGCTGGGCATCCTGCTGGTTTTCCTGCCGCTGGAGGGATATATCGTCGCCGCCGTCGGCTTTGTGGTGATCGGCGCGGGCATGGGGCCGGTCTATCCCGCCATTCAGCACATGGCCCCGGCCAACTTCGGCAGAAAGTACAGCGCCGCGGTCATCGGCCTGCAGATGGCCTGCGCGTATATCGGCAGCACGCTCATGCCCATGGCGTTCGGCCACATCCAGCAGGCCGTCGGCATCGGGATCATGCCCGTCTGGCTGCTGGTCTTCGCGGCGCTCAATTTCGGCATGCTGGAAATCACGTACCGCAAAATCGCCCGAAAAAACGAAACGGCGTAACGCCGCGCGGTTTCCCGTTGCGGGTCGGCGAAACGGACAAAGCGCCGACCCGCAGGTTCACAATGCCGGGCAAGGCAGGTGCTTCTGAATCACGCTGTCCAGCTGCTTTCTGATCCCCTCAAAATCGCAGTTCAGATCCAGCGTTTTCACGCTGATCCTGTTGCCGCTCATGCTGTAGGTATGGTCCGGCTGGATGGCTTCATCCGTGCGGGCGTACAGCAGCATGCCGGCGACTTTTTTGTGCGGCACGTTTGCCAATCCGGCTTCCTTGTTCTTCACATAGGTGAAGATCTGGTAGAGGTTATTGGAGTGCAGCGTTTGCGCGTCGTACTGCGTTTGCGTTGTGCGCGAATAGTATTTCGCGTCTATAATGAGAACGTCGTTTCCCCGGGAAAGCGTGATGTCGCTCTGCATGACGGGCAGCATGGCGCTTTCATCATCATCCAGCATCCAATGAATCTGCGATGCGCTGGCATGAAGCTGGGGATAATGCTTGCGATAGTATTCCAGTATGAATTTTTCATAGAGCCTGCTCATGCGCTGCTCGTCCAGAAACGAGGCGAGCCTGTATTCGCCCTGCGCCGTTGTCAGCAGCATTCCTTCCAGGATCAACTGGCAGATGCCGAGCAGCATCCGATAGGACTGATTGTTTCTTTGAAAGCGCAGCGCTGACCACCGGACGGACGCCGGGTCCGCGCTATCCACATCGGAAAAGAAGAGCAGGCACTTTTTGAGATCGTCCCGGTAAACCGGATCGGTTTTGTCGTTCCGCATGAGCAATAGCGCCGTGGTTTTCAGAATCTGATTAAAAATATTATTGACGGAAAGCTCGTCGTAATCGCAGGTCAGCGCCTGCCTTCTCGCGATCCTGCCGCGCATGGTTCCGGGAAGATTGATTTTTCCCCGCATCAGCGGCATCGTGTCGGTAACGCTGATATACTCGCGGTACAGGCCCTGCTTCAGCTGCCTTCCCAATCCCTTCGAGAGGATCGCCGCGAACAGATTGTGGATGTTTTCAAACGCTTCCTTGTCCACCTTTTCATCCAGGGACTGATTCAGCACCGTGAAAGCGTACGAAAGCATATAGTATATGTTTTTGATGAGAATATGCCTGTCATTCGTCATTGAAACACACCACGCAGCGCGTTTTCCCAGCGCTGATATTTTGCGGGATCGTCGAACCAGTACTCGTTCAGCATCGGAAGAATATCAAAATTGACCACGGCTTCCATCCACGCGTCCTCGCATTTTGTCTGCCCGCAGAAATAGCTGTGCCCGATGCAGAAGCCCTTGCCGAGCGATCTGTCGCTGGCGATGTCGCGGTTCAGCTGCTTGATTTGCTCGATCAGCTCGTTGAACGTGTCGCTGTTCAGCCCCGCCCGATATTTGCGGAAGCCTTCCGAATCGAAGCCCGGTTCCATATCGAAAAAGCTGAACCGGCGGCGAAGGGCGTAATCGATCATCGCCAGGCTCCTGTCCGCTGTATTCATCATGCCGATGATATACAGATTGGCCGGCACGGAGAAGCTGAGCCCGTTATAGGCCAGCATCGCCTTTCTGTCCCGGTAATCCTTTTCGATCAGCATCAGCAGTTCGCCGAAAATTTTGCTCATGTTGCCGCGGTTGATTTCATCGATGATAAAGAAGAAGTCTTTGTCGGGCTGATTGGCCGCTTTTTGGCAGAAGCGATAGAAGACGCCGTATTTCAATACAAATCCGTCGTTTTCGGGTTTATACCCCATCACGAAATCTTCATAGGAATAATTCTGATGGAACTGCACGAATTCGATCCGGCCGTCGTCCTCCTCGCCCATCATGGAATAAGCCAGCCGCCTGGCCGCGTAGGTTTTGCCCACGCCGGGAGCGCCCTGGAGGATGATATTCTTTTTGGCTTTCAAAACGGCCGCAAGCATGTCGTAACGGCTTTCCGGGAGATAGACCTCGCTCAGAAAGCGTTCTTTCGTATACGCTTTTTTCTTCTGCGCGCCTGCCGGGGGATTTGCCTCGCGGATGATATCCAGGATGAAATCGTATTCGTCTTTCGTCAGCCTGAACAGGCTGCCCTGGGGATTGACGAAGTATTCCATTTTTTCGAGCTCCGGGCATTCCTTCAGGGTTTGATAATCGATGGGATTGCTCAGCCCTTCGACCTTTTCAAAGCGCAGCTTTTCTCCGTCCTGTTCGGCGCTGATCCTTCCGGTCGCGACGATCTGCCTGACGGGACCGGATTCGTAGCCGATCACCCTGTCCCCGGGTCTGGCGTCCAGAAAGTTCTGATAGACGCGGCGTTTATTGCCGTTTTCGTTAAGCAGGGTGCAAGAGCGCTCTTCGCCCGCCGCGATATCGGAAAAACGCCAGATTCTGGGGTTCGCGTTCAGCCACCAGTACCCATGCGCTTCTTCGCCGTCTTCCGGGGATTCATAGAGCGGAACGGACGACAGATCCACCTTGTCCATTGCCGCGGACAGCTCGTCGCGCAGTTTCCATATGAAAACGCCTTCTTCATCGGCGGAAGCGCTTTCCCCGACGTACAGGACCGGCCACCAGCTTGAACCGCTGCCCTGATTGATGATCGGACAGTCTGTTTTTTTATGGATCCGACGGGCCAACGCCTGCGAGCCGGAATTATAGAAGTTTTTGTTTGCGCCGTATTTTTTTGCCAGCTGGGTGCAGGTGGCCGCGCCGCCGTAATCCTTCAACCGTTTGACGATCTTCAGCGAGGACTCGAAGAAAACCTCTTTATCGTTCAGCAGCTCCACCCATTGCTCCACGGACAGCCCGGGCGTGTAGTCCGCCGGATGCCATGCTTCGCCTTGTTCCGCTTCCGGAGCGCGCCGCGAATCATACCGGCTGATATAGAAACCGACGTCGAGCGCCAGCGTCTTATATGCCGGATCGGGGTAACAATCATCGGTTAACCGGGATCTGAACAGTGAAAGCAATTCGGCGTCGCCTTTGATGGTATGACAGATTTCATCATAAAGAAGAAACGCGTGCCGGATGTTTTCTCCGTATAGTCCCTTTCTGAACTGATAATCGCTTTTCAGCTCCCGGGCGACCGTTCTGATTTCGCCGTATTTATAAATGTAGTACTTGTCCGGATAACGAAGCCATAAATAAACGGAAATTGCGTTCTCATTCTGATAATGCGAGATATCTGGTCTTCCGATCTTTTCGAGAAGAGCGGATGCTTTGTCCTTGAACGCCATAATGCGTTCCACAATGTCGCTGTTTTCATCAAACAGCGCGATAAACATGGAGCGCACCGTTTCGGGTACTGTTTTTGCGAATCCCTGGATCATTTCCCTTGGAAAAACGTTTCTTGAAACAAGCAGATTACGTGTTTTGGCGAGGGAGCGCGTCAGCATACCGGGAAAATCCGCCGCGTTGATATCCCAGTTTTTCTGAAAGCACTGAATCGCTTCCCATTTGTATCGCTCGTTTTTCCATTGGAAGATCAAAAAGTCTCTTTTGTACTGAACCAGGGCATCCTGCAAACGCTGTCTGTCGAACATCGTGATTCCTCCCGTTTTATCGGAAAGCGTGCTGCTTTCTGTCCGCACGCTGCCGCGCGCGGCGGAGCGGACAGATCAAAAATCGTAAAAGACCGTGCGCCGGTAACCGCGCGGAGAGCGAAAAGGTCAGTCGTCCGAAAAGTGCTCCCGGGCGTGGAAGGCTTTGCAGATCGCCTTGAAATCCCCGAATACGGTCAGCTTGTCGCCGGTTTCAAACACGGTTTCCGCGCGGGCCGGCAGCGGCTTTTCGCCGCGGCGCTCGACCAGTATGACCAGGATGCCGGTTTCCGCGCGCAGCCGGGTTTCGGCCAGGCTGAGCCCGCTGTATTCATCCGGGATGTGCCGGATCATGATCTGGGCAATGGATTCGGTGCCGATATTGTCTATCAGCGTAACGGCGTTGAAGGATTCCTGCCGGTCGAAAAGCGGTCCGCAAGATGCTGGAGAAGGCTGTCTCCCCAGGCGTGGATCTTGGGCACGCGCATGAAAACGAAGATCAGGGCGGCCGTTCCCAGCGGGATCAGGAAGCTGAGCAGCTGATGCCCGGCCTGTATGAGCTTCATGGAGATAAACACGTTGATGAACACGGAAACGATGGTGACGTTGAACACGTATCCGAATAGCATGGTGATCCGCGCGAGCCGGCGGCGGCGCCGGGAGGACAGGATCATTTCGCTCTCTCTTGTGGTAAAGCCGGTGCCGGTCAGCAGCGATATGACCTGAAAGCGCGCCTTCTCATCCGGCAGACCGGTCAGACGGAAGAAAAAGGTGAACAGCTCCGTGATGACCCAGTACAGAAGGATGGTAAAGGAAAAGAGCAGCAAGGCGAGAAAAATATCCATGTTCTTCGTTCTCCTTCTTTCGCATGATCCTGCCGGCGTGTCTTTTGCGCCGGATGCCCCGTCTTTATTTTCACGTTATGCAATATGATTCGCTGCCGACCGCATGGAATCCTGCAAAAGAACGCCGCATGAAAAAGCCCGCCGGAAAGCAAGGGCCGGCGGGAAGAACATAAGCGCCGCCGCTAATTTCGCAGGAATTTCAGCCTGGGGCGGATGCGGTTCATATAGATCATCGCCATGGGCAGCAGCAGGCGGTCATAGAGCAGCATGCAGAAGATATACAGCGCGGCGAAGGCGACGGCCATGGCCGCTCCCATGTCCCCGAACTCGCGCATGAAAGCCGCCATGGGAAACAGCAGCGCCAGCAGGCCGTACATGGCCGCCAGAGCGACCGTGAACAGAAGCGTTTTTGCGGCCAGGCGTTTCGGGCGGGAGGCGATGCGGTCGAGCTTCCATTTGACGATGGGATAATACCCCAGAAAGATGTAAAAAAACGCCGCTTCCTTATCGAAGCCGAGGATCAGCACGATCAGCGCCGCGGCGGCGTAGGTGGTCCAGGCCGCTTTCGCGTCGAACTCGAGCATCACGGGCAGAAGAAGAAGCCCGCACAGCATGGGCACGGCATAGGTGGCGGCGGGGATCACGCCGCCGAGCAGCATCAGCGCCGCGGAGAGCGCGGCGGCCATGCCGCAGTACGCGATGCGGACCGACTGACGGCGGGAGATCATTCTGTTATCTGCCATGATACGCTCCTTTGATCAAAGGCTTCCGGGACGGCCGGTCCCGCTCATCTGATGAAGTGATCCTGCCTGGACTGTCTGCGGATCATCACGAAGGAAACCAGGAACAGCGTCAGGATGAACAGTACGAAAACCCAGGAGAGCGGGCTGCTTTCCACCGTGGCGATCAGGTCGTATACGCCGTGCAGCAGCACGGGGCATACCACCGCCAGCCTGCGGCAGCGCTTGCTTTTTTCGGCGTCCCCGTAATTTTCGTACCGGCGGGCAAGGCCGTACCACGTGCCCATGAACACGCCGAAGCAGGCGTGCCCGGGCACGGCCGTGACCGAGCGCACCATCGCGGTATGCAGGCCGTACATGACCACGTAATCGATGTTTTCCCACAAGGCGAAACCCAGCGAAACGAACACCGCGTATACGACGCCGTCAAACTGGCAGTTGAAGTCGGGGGAAAGCCATGTGCGCCGCTTGAGGAAAAGGTATTTAAAGCCCTCCTCCGACAGCCCAACGACGAGGAAATTCATCAGGATCTGATAGGTCCAGGTGTCGTAGGAGAGCATGCCGTTCAGCAGCCGGCTGCCCAGACGCTCGGTGAAAACCGCGAGCGAGGTCGATATGACGCCCTGGATCAGCAGCGAAAACAGCAGCGGCCAGGGCTCTTTTTCCAGCCGGTCCGCGCGGTAAACGTACAGCATCAGCACGACGGCCGGTATGACCGCCGCGGCGATCAGGAAAGGATTATAAAAATAGAACATGACGATTCCTCCGGTTTTCCGTAAAACCGCGCCCGAACGCCGGAAACAAGCGCCGTTTCTTTCATAATAACAGTTTGCTTCCGGGGAAGCAAACGATGCGTCCGGCGCGGCGGAACGGTATGCACGCGGGCGCGCGTTTTTCTGTCCGTACCACCTGAATTGTAGTGAAATCCGGGTATTTTGTCAATCGTCCCGTCCGGCTCCCCGCCTTTTTCGGTTCCCGGCATCAATAACTGACAAAAACGTGCAATTGTTTTATTGACAATGCCCGTACATTCATGCTACATTATAAAATCGGAAAGGATGAGAGTTTTGAAGGTAGAGCAGGCCGTCAGGCAGGAAACCATCAGGATCGCGGCGGGCGTAGCCGTGCTTACGGTGCTGATGATCGGCGTGTTTCTGATCATCGGCCAGTTCAGCATGCCCGTGCTTTGGGGCGCGCTGCTCGGGGCCGTTTTTGCCGTCGGCAATTTCTTTTTGATGGCGATGGCGGTGCAGCGGGCCGTCAATAAAATGGACGGCGTGCATCTGCCGCCCAAAACCGAGGAAGAGGAAGCGGCGGAAGCCGAGGATCCCAAGGCCGCCAAACAGCTGACGCCCGAAGGAAAGCAGATCAGGGGCAGCATCCAGCGCTCTTACCTGCTGCGCATGCTGCTGCTGGGCGGCATGGCCGTGATGGCGATCGAGCTTCCGGTGTTTGACGCGGTGGCCGCGCTGGTGCCGCTGCTGTTTCCCAGGATCGTGATTTTCCTGGAAGGGATTTTTCTGAATAAGGAGAACAACGCGCAATGAATGAGAAAGCCAAAAGCCGCCTGATCGACTCCTTGCTGCTGGCGATGATCATTGTGCCCTTTTTGCTGGCTATTTTGCTGAAGGTGCTTTTCAAGCCGGCGGAAGAAGGCATTTCCATCACCGGCGCGCTGATATATCTGGAAATCCCCATGCCGCTGCAGCCGCTGTACGTGACCGAAGCCATGGTCAATTCCGTGGCCGTGGTGATCGCGCTGCTGGGCCTGTGCCTGTATTTTACCCGCGGGCTGACGGTGGTTCCTTCCTCCAAACGCCAGGTGATCGCCGAGTGGGTGGTGGAAAAGGTCAGCGGCCTGGTCGAGCAGAACATGGGCCGCAAGTTCATGGGCTTCGCCCCCTATATCGCCGCAATCCTCGGCCTGTCGGCGTTTTCCAGCCTGAGCTCGCTCCTGGGCCTGTATCCGCCCACGGCCGATATCAGCGTCATCGCGGGCTGGGCCATCATCACCTTCACGCTCATCACGCATTACAAGCTGAAGGGCGGCCTTTGGGCGTACATCAAGAGCTTTTTCGAGCCCATTCCCTTCTTCGCTCCCCTCAATATCATCGGCGAGGTCGCGACCCCGGTTTCGATGTCCTTCCGTCATTACGGCAACGTGATGAGCGGCGCGGTCATCTCCACGCTGATCGCGGCCGCCATGCAGGGGTTATCGCGGTCGCTGCTGGGCTGGCTGCCCGGCGCGCTGAGCAAGGTCCCCTTCCTGCAGATCGGCCTGCCCGCCGTGCTTTCGCTGTATTTCGACCTGTTCAGCGGCTGCATGCAGGCCTTCATCTTCGCCATGCTGACCATGCTGTTTGTGGCGCAGGCCAATCCCGAGGACGACTGACCCCGTATGACGACGGCGCAAAGCAAAGAGCGATCTTTGCATGCACATAAATACGCACAATTAATGAAGGAGGTTCCCCTGACATGATTGAACTCGCAATCGGTATTATGCTCTGCGGCTGCGCTCTGGGCGCCGGTATCGCCCTGATCGCCGGTATCGGCCCTGGTATCGGCGAAGGCCAGGCCGTGGCGAAGGCCTGCGAGGCCGTCGGCCGCCAGCCCGAAGCCAAGAGCTCCGTTACTTCCACCCTGATCCTGGGCTGCGCCCTGGCTGAGACCACCGGTATTTACGGCCTGGTCATCGGCATCCTGCTGATCTTCGTGGCTCCCGGACGCTTCGTCAGCGTGCTGCAGAGCGCCATGACCGGCTGGGCCGCCAACCTGCCCAAATAACCCTGTTTCCCCTTCAGAAGAAAGGCAACATCAATGCAGTCATTGGATATCATTTCTGTCAATATATGGCAGATCATCATATCGCTTGCCAATCTGCTGATCATGTTCCTGGTTATCAGGCGCTTTCTGTTCAAGCCCGTGCAGAAGATGCTGGAAACCCGCAAAAAGCAGGTGGATACCATCTATGCCGAGGCCAAGGAGAGCCGCAGCGCCGCGGACAGCCTGAAGCGGGAATATGAAAACAAGATGGCTTCCGCCCGCGAAGAGGCGGACGGTCTGGTGCGCTCCGCGGTGCAGACCGCGCAGAAGCGCAGCGACGCCATCATGGCCGAGGCGGCCAGCCAGGCAAGCCATATGAAGCAGAAAGCCGAAGAGGAGATCGCCAAGGAAAAGCAGCAGATGCTGCAGGATGTGCGCGGCGAGATCTCCGATATCGCGGTGAGCATCGCCGGCAAAGTGGTGGAGCGCGAGATCAGCGCCGAGGATCACCGGGACTTTGTGGACGATTTCATCCGGAACGTGGGTGAAAAGCCGTGACAGAGCTGGCCAGAGAATACGGCGAGGGCCTGTACAGCCTGTGCGCCGAGGAGAACCTGACGGAGGATATGCTGGCTGAACTGCAGACGCTCAAAGCGCTGCTCCGCCAGCAGCCCGATTTTGTCCGCCTGCTGTCCAATATGTCGATCGGCAAGCAGGAACGCGTGGATATCCTGGATCACGCGCTGCGCGGCCAGGTGCATCCCTATATGCTCAATTTCCTCAAAATCCTCTGCGAGCGCGGCGCGCTGCATGAGTTTGAGGGCTGCGAAAGCGCGTTCCGCGAGTGCTTCAACCGCGACCATGCCGTGGCCGAAGCCACCGTGACTACGGTGGAACCGCTGAGCGAAGATCAGCGGGCCAGGCTGCTGAGCAGGCTGCGCGACATGACGGGCAAAACCGTGCACCTCAGCGAAAAGACCGATCCCGCCGTCATCGGCGGCGTGCTGCTGGAAATGAACGGCCAGCGCTATGACAATACCGTGCGCCATCGCCTGGCAGAGATCCGCAGGGCCATGGCGGGCGAACCCTGAAAGCGGTGATACGATGCAGTTAAAACCTGAGGAAATCTCAAAGCTCATCAAAGAGCAGATCAAGCATTACGAAAACAGAATTTCCGAAAGCGATACCGGCACCATCATCATGATCGGCGACGGCATCGCCCGCGTGAGCGGGCTGGACAAGTGCATGGCGAACGAGCTGGTGCGCTTTTCCAACGGCGCGTACGGCATGGCGCTGAACCTGGAGGAGAACTCCGTCGCCATCGTTATGCTGGGCTCCGACGAGGGGATCAAGGAGGGAGACAGCGTTTCCCGCACGGGCCAGGTGGTTTCGGTGCCCGTCGGCGAAGGGCTTATCGGTCGCGTGGTCAATTCCCTGGGCCAGCCCGTGGACGGCCGCGGCGCCATCGAATCCAAGGAGATGCGCCCCATCGAGCGTCCGGCCCCCGGCATCATCAAGCGCAAGAGCGTGTCCGTGCCGCTGCAGACCGGCATCAAGGCCATCGACAGCATGATCCCCATCGGCCGCGGCCAGCGCGAACTGATCATCGGCGACCGCCAGACCGGCAAAACGGTGATCGCGCTGGATACGATCATCAACCAGAAGGGCAAGGACGTTATCTGCATTTACGTGGCCATCGGCCAGAAGCGCTCCACCGTAGCCCAGCTGGTGGATACGCTGTCGGCCGCCGGCGCGATGGACTACACCATTATCGTGTCGGCCACGGCTTCCGAACTGGCCCCCCTGCAGTATATCGCGCCGTACAGCGGCTGCGCGATGGGCGAGTATTTCATGGACCAGGGCAAGGACGTGCTGATCATCTACGACGATCTGAGCAAGCATGCCGTGGCTTACCGCGCCCTGTCGCTGCTGATCCGCCGCCCGCCCGGACGCGAAGCGTATCCCGGCGACGTATTCTACCTGCATTCCCGCCTGCTCGAGCGCTCGGCCCGCGTGGCCCCCGAGTACGGCGGCGGCTCGATCACCGCGCTGCCCATCATCGAAACCCAGGCGGGCGACGTGTCGGCCTATATTCCCACCAACGTCATTTCGATCACCGACGGCCAGATCTTCCTGGAGACCGAGCTGTTCCACAGCGGCATCATGCCCGCCGTGAACCCCGGCATATCGGTCAGCCGCGTGGGCGGCAACGCCCAGATCAAGGCCATGAAGAAGGTGGCCGGCTCTTTGAAGCTGCTCTACTCCCAGTACCGCGAACTGCAGTCCTTCGCCCAGTTCGGCTCCGACCTGGACGCGGATACGAAGGCGCGTCTGGCCCAGGGCGAGCGCATCGTGGAGGTGCTCAAGCAGAACCGCAGCCATCCCATCGCCGTGGAGGATCAGGTGTGCATCTTCTACGCCGTCACCCATGATTTCCTCAAGGAAGTGGAAGTGCGCCACGTGTCCGAATACGAGGAAGGGCTTTACGAGCGCATGGCGGCCCAGCACGGCGACGTGCTGGAGGAGATCCGTGCCACCGGCCAGCTGAGCGCGGAAACCGAGGCCAAGCTCAAGATGGCGCTGGAAGCCTATACCCGCGATTTTCTCAAGAGTAAGTAATTAAGGAGGCGGCACCATGGCAGGATCGTCCATGAAGGACATCAAGCTGCGGATCCGGAGCGTGGAAAGCACCATGCAGATCACCAAGGCCATGCAGCTGGTGGCCACCTCCAAGCTGCGCAGGGCCAAGGAGCGCATGGAAAACAGCAAGCCCTACGCTTCGGTCAGCAGCGAGGCGCTGCAGGCCGCTGTGGCGCGCTGCGCCGATCAGAACGTGCCCTATGTGACGGCCCGGCCCGTCAGGCGCAGGCTGTATATCGTCATCGCCGGCGAACGCGGGCTGGCGGGCGGATACAACAGCAACGTGTTCAAGGCGGTGGCCGCCCATTGCGGCGATACGCCGTACTGCGCGCTGCCCCTGGGACGCAAGGCCATCGAAAAGTATCACCGCCTCGGCGTCGAGCTGCTCAGCGAGGAGTACGGCCGGGTGGAAAACCTGTCGGTCAGCCGCTGCTACCGCATCGCCGGCCTGGTGACCGACGGCTATCTGCAGGAGCGCTTTGACGAGGTCTGGCTGGTGCACACCAGCTTCCGCTCCATGATGAGCCAGGAGGTCAGGACCGAGCAGCTGCTGCCCGTGCCCGTGACCGAGCAGAAAACGGCCGAAAGCCCCGAGACCGTTTACGAAGTGGACGCGTCGGAGGCGCTGGAGCGGGTGATGCCCGATTTCCTGGCCGGCCGCCTGTACAGCGCGCTGTGCGATTCCTTTGTCAGCGAGGTGTCCGCCCGCCGCATGGCAATGGACAGCGCCACCAAAAACGCGGGCGCCATGATCAGCGATCTGACCCTGCGCTATAACCGTGCCCGCCAGGGTGCCATCACCCAGGAGATCACCGAGATCGTGGCAGGCGCCGAAGAGTAACCCCCGGAAAGGAGATTATAAACGTGTCAGAGCATAACGTTGGCAAGGTGGTGCAGGTCATCGGGCCTGTGCTGGATATCCGCTTTGAGGACGGACACCTGCCGGAGCTGCTGAACGCCATCGAGATCCAGAACGGCGATAAAAAGGTCGTGGCCGAGGTGGCGCAGCACGTGGGCGACAACGTGGCCCGCTGCGTCAGCATGAACGCCACCGACGGCATGGTGCGCGGCATGGACGCGCTGGATACCGGCGGCCCCATTACGGTGCCCGTGGGCGAAAAGTGCCTGGGCCGCATTTTCAACCTGCTGGGCCAGGCTGTGGACGACCAGCCCGATCCCACCGACGTGGAGCGCTGGCCGATCCATCGTCCCGCCCCCTCCTTTGAGGAGCAGGAGACCGGCACAGAGATCCTGGAAACCGGCATCAAGGTGGTCGATCTGATCGCGCCCTACGCGAAGGGCGGCAAGATCGGCCTGTTCGGCGGCGCGGGCGTCGGCAAGACCGTGCTGATCATGGAACTGATCAACAACGTCGCCAAGCAGCACGGCGGCCTGTCGGTGTTCGCCGGCGTGGGCGAGCGCACCCGCGAAGGCAACGACCTGTACAACGAAATGAAGGAGAGCGGCGTTATCAACAAAACGGCGCTGGTTTACGGCCAGATGAACGAGCCGCCGGGAGCCCGTATGCGCGTGGGCCTGAGCGGCCTGACCATGGCGGAATACTTCCGCGACCGCGAGAATCAGGACGTGCTGCTCTTCATCGACAACATCTTCCGCTTTACCCAGGCGGGCAGCGAGGTGTCGGCCCTGCTGGGCCGCATGCCCAGCGCCGTGGGCTACCAGCCGACGCTGGCCACCGAGATGGGCGCCCTGCAGGAGCGCATCACCTCCACCAAGAAGGGCTCGATCACCTCGGTGCAGGCCGTGTACGTGCCTGCCGACGACCTGACCGACCCGGCCCCCGCCACCACCTTCGCGCACCTGGACGCCACCACCGTGCTGAGCCGCGGCATCGCCTCCCTGGGCATTTATCCCGCGGTCGATCCGCTGGATTCCACCAGCCGCATCCTGTCGCCTGAAGTGGTGGGCCATGAGCATTACGAAGTGGCCCGCGCCGTGCAGGGCATCCTGCAGCGCTACAAGGAATTGCAGGATATCATCGCCATCATGGGCATGGATGAGCTTTCCGACGAGGACAAGCTGATCGTGGGCCGCGCCCGCAAGGTGCAGCGCTTCCTGAGCCAGCCCTTCTTCGTGGCCGAGCAGTTTACCGGCATGCAGGGCAAGTACGTGCCCCTCAAGGAGACCATCCGCGGCTTTAAGGAGATCATCGAGGGCAAGCACGACGACCTGCCCGAATCGGCTTTCCTGTTCGTGGGCACCATCGACGAAGCCATCGAAAAAGCCAAAAAGGGTGAATAACCATGGCAGTGTATCATTTGCAGATCGTGACGCCCGACCGCATGGTATTTGACGGTCAGGCCGAGCGGCTGATCGTGCGCACGGTAGGCGGCGACGTCTGCATCCTGGCCCGGCATATCGATTACGCCGCGCCGCTGGGCATCGGCGTCGCCCGCGTTACCGACGATAAGGGCGTCACCCGCGTGGCGGCCTGCAGCGGCGGCATGCTGAGCGTGGCAAGGGGAGAAGTGCGCCTGATCGCCACCACCTTTGAATGGGCGGACGAGATCGACGCGGCCCGCGCGGCCCATGCCCAGCAGGAAGCCGAGAAAAAGCTCAGCGCCATGCGGAAGGACGACGTCGATTACGCGCTTGCCGAAGCCAAGCTGAAGCGCGCGCTGATCCGTCAACAAGCGAAGGGATAATTGCGCTTTTTCCGGAAATACGGGGGATCTGTGTTTCCGGATTTTTGTATATCTTATACTATTCTCAATCTAAAATCTTATCATCCAACGTAGCGCTGCTACGCCTCCCTCCATTCAGCTTAGCCAGGGCGAAAAATCCATCCCAAATCTGATAATCTTTTATACTGAGAATAGTATTAAACGATAATTGCCGGCTGCCGGGGGATCAGCGCCTTCGGCGGCTGCTTATGGGAGGGAAAAAACATGAAGGTTCGCATTTACAAGGACGCGGAGCAGGCGGGAAAAGCCGCCGCGACATTGATCGGAGCGCAGCTGATCCGCAAGCCGGATTCGGTGCTCGGCCTGGCTACCGGCTCGTCGCCCATACCGATCTACGACGAGCTGATCCGGATGTATCGGGAAGGCGCGATCAGCTTTGCCCAGGCGACGTCCTTCAATCTCGACGAGTACGTCGGCATCGCGGAGGATCATCCGTGCAGCTACCACTATTTCATGCAGGAAAAGCTGTTTGAGTATGTGGATATGCGTCCCGACGCCATTCACGTGCCGGATGGGAACGCGGAGAACCCGCAGGCCTTCGCGGCGGCGTACGACTGGGCGATCGAGCGCGCGGGCGGCATCGATCTGCAGGTGCTGGGAATCGGACGCAACGGGCATATCGGCTTCAACGAGCCCGGGGATCATTTTATCCGCGGCTGCCATGTGGTCGATCTGACCGAAAGCACGATCACGGCCAATCAGCGCTTCTTTGAAAACCGCGATCAGGTGCCCCGTCAGGCGATGAGCCTGGGCATCGAAGCGATCCTGAAGGCCAAAACCGTCGTGCTGATCGCCACCGGCAAGGACAAGGCGCAGGCCGTGCGGGACGCCATTCACGGAGAGATCACGCCGCAGGTGCAGGCGTCCATCCTGCAGGGGCATCCCGACGTATACTGGATGCTGGACGAGGCGGCCGCGTCGCTGCTGTAACCGGCGAAGGATACGTTCCGCCGCAGACCGACAAAGGCTGCGCGCAAAACCAAAAACGGTAAAGCGCAGGCCGTGCACAGCGCGTAGCCCGAGGGAGCGCGAAGCGCCGTCGATACGCAAAAAATACAAAAAAAAGTTTGACCATTCACACTGTTTAAACTATAATATATAATACGTAACGAGTGCAGATAATACGGCGGAAGCGTAAAAAGGGAGACGAGCGCAATGGATGAGGTTTTTATCCGGACTTTGGGTGAGTTTTCCATCACCGTAAACGGTCAGCGGCATGATCATCTGCTCTCCAAGAGCAGAAAGGGCGTCAGCCTGCTGACCTATCTGGTGCTGCAGGGCGGAAAACCGGTTTCCAGCCAGCGGCTGATCCGGGAAATGTGGAACACGAAAAGCAGCTGCAATCCCGAAAGCGCGCTGAAAACCATGATCAGCCGCTTCCGCGCGCTGCTCAACGAGATTACTCCCGGGCTCGGCAACTGCATCGTGTGCGCCCAGGGCAGCTATCGCTGGCAGAGCGCGCCGGGCGTGCGCGTGGACGTGATCGAGTTCGACGCGCTGCTCGACGCCCTGAAAAAGAAGCTGACCGACGAAGAGCGGAAGGACAAATACAGGCAGATCCTGGAATTGTATCAGGGAGATCTGGTTCAGACCGGCGAACTGGTCAACGGGGTGATCCAGTCCAGCTGGATGCACCGCGAATACCTGGAAGCCATGTACGCGTATATCCGCCTGCTGCAGACAGGGAACGACTACGCCGAGATCTGCCGCGTGTGCGAACAGGGGCTTCGGGTGGATGAGCTGGACGACTTCTTCCGGATCGAGCTGGCTTACGCGGCCTCCAACGCGAGTCAGGAAAGAGACGCGCCCGACGACGCGCTGGCCGATGCCGACCAGCGCGAGGAAATGACCGGCGCGTACCGGGAGCTTGCCAAGAGCGGCCTCGCGCTGCAGGAGAAGGCGGAGCAGATCCGTCAGGAATTGCAGGATCAGGAGCACGATCTTGACCCGAGCGGCCCGTTTTTCTGCGATTATTCCGCGTTCAAGGAGTTTTACAACGTCCAGATCCGCAACCTGCGCAGGCTGGGGTCCACCATGTTCCTGGGCGTCATCATGGTGAGCGGGAAAAACGGCGAGCTCTCCGACGTCAGCCGCGAAGGCGCGATGGCCGGCCTGCAGGAGATCCTCCGGCGCAATCTGCGCAAAGGCGATATCGTGACGCGGTTTTCATCCGATATCATCGCGATGCTGCTGCCCACGGTCAATTACAGCACCGGCGGCATGGTGCTGGAAAGAATAGAAAACCTCTTTTATGTCGAATACCCCAGCACGCTGGTGGTCATGCGCCACCGGATCACGCCGCTGGGAAGCTGAAGAGACAGGCTTTTCTGCAAAACACTTTTTGGAAAGCTGGTGTTCCATGAGAAGGGTAATTCAATTGTTCGCCCTGACGGCTTTGCTGGTCGGCCTGCTGCTGATCTGCTGCGCCGTGCAAGCGGACAGTCCGGTTTGGCCTGAGCGAGGCCAGACGGTCAAGACAAGCGGAAAAGTACAGGTGGATATAAGCAATGTTTCGGACGGCTATTTCATGGCCGCCGTGCAGAGCAAAAACAAGCATAAGCTGAAGCTGCGCGTGGTCAAGGACGGGGAAACGCTGACCTATGACCTGAACGGCAAAGGGGAGTTTGAGGTGTTCCCCCTGCAGATGGGCGACGGCAAGTACGAAATCTCCCTGTACGAGAACGTTTCGGGCAAAAAGTACTCCCAGGAGGGCAAAGTGTCCGTCAACGTGAAGCTCAGATCGACGCTTGTCTGTTTCCTTGGGCCGAATCAGTACGTCAATTACACGCAGGCATCCCAGGCCGTCGCCAAAGCCGCCGATCTGTGCGCCGGAAAGAGCGAAAAGGAAGCCTTCGAGGCCGTGTGCAATTACATGAAATCGAACTTCGTGTACGATTATGTGAAGGCTGTGCAGGTCAAGGCGGGCATGCTTCCCGATATCGACGGCACGTTCTCCAAACGCATGGGCGTCTGCCAGGATCTGGCCGCCGTCATGGCGTGCATGCTGCGCGCGCAGGGCATTCCCTGCAAGCTGATGATCGGATACGCGGACAAGACGTACCATGCCTGGACGATGACCATCGTGGACGGTCAGGAACAGTTCTTCGACCCCACGGCGGCGCTGAACGCCATTTCCAAGGTAAAAGAATACACGCTTGAAAGATATTATTGAGGGAGGAAAGCCAAATGAAAAAGAATGAAATGAGGTCGCTGTCGGCGGCGGAACTGAGTACCTTCTGCGGACAGGTGGCCCTGATTCTGGAGGCAGGCCTCCCGCTGTATGATGGTATGGAAACCCTCGCTGGGGCGGAAAGCGATACCGAAAACAGCGCGGTTTACGCTTCCGCCAGCAAGGGCGTTACCGAAACCGGGTCGCTCTATCAGGCATTGAAGGAGGATAATATCTGGCCCGATTACCTGGTGGAGATGGTCGGCATCGGCGAACGCTCCGGCCAATTGGAAAAGGTGATGCGCGGACTGGAAGCGTATTACGCCCGCGAGGACCGCATCCGTTCGGCCGTCAGCAGCGCCATTACGTACCCGCTGGTGCTGGGCGCCATGCTGGTGGTGATCGTGCTGATCCTTCTGTGGCTGGTCCTGCCCGTGTTCCGCCGCGTGCTGAGCAGCATGGGCGGCGGCATGAGCGAATCCGGCAACGTGATGATGCGCATCGGCGTGTCCATCGGCTGGATCGTGCTGGCGCTGGTCGCGCTGCTGGTGCTCGCCGTGATCGTGGGCATGGTGCTCATGCGCACCAAGCACCGCGAAAAGGTGATCTCTTTCGTACAGAAGGTGTTCCCGCCGTATCGCCGGCTCAATAAAAAGCTGTCCGCGGCCCGCGTGGCCAGCGTGCTGTCCATGATGCTGTCCAGCGGCTTCCCCACCGACGAGGCCCTGGAAATGACCAGCCATGTGCTTTCCGATAAGGAAGCGGCCGCCAAGGTGTCCGATATCCGCGCCGGGCTGGACGGCGGCAAGGCCTTCGCCGACGCCGTGTCCGATACGCAGATGTTTGAAGAACTGCATGAACGCATGCTGAAAATGGGCAGCGCCACCGGCTGCGAGGATCAGGTGCTGGGCAAGCTGGCCTCCATTTATGAAGAGCAGGTGGAGGACGGGATCACCCGCCTGGTGGGTATTATCGAGCCCACGCTGGTCGCCCTGCTTTCCGTGGTGATCGGCGCCGTGCTGCTTTCCGTCATGCTGCCCATGGTGGGCATCCTGTCCAGCCTGTAAAAACGGGCGCGTGAATCTGACGGAAAGGAGCCGGACCGGTGAATAAACGGGATTTGCTGAAGCTTGTCGCCATTGCCGCCATGCTGGTGCTGATGGTTTTGCTGATCGGCCGCATCGACCGCGTACAGGGCCGCGAGGAAACGCAGACCGTGCGCGACGCGATCAAGAACGCCGCGCTCACCTGCTACGCGGTGGAAGGCGCGTATCCGGACAGCATCGATTACCTGCGGGATAATTACCAGCTGGCCTACAATGAGGATCAGTATTTTATCACGTATGAAGCCTTCGCTTCAAACCATATCCCCGATATCTGGGTTACGGAGAGGGGGCGGAAGTGAGCATGAGACGGTATACCTCTTCTTCCCATAATATCTCCGGCGTTTTCGTGTTCCTGCTGCTGGGCATATTCGCCGTGCTCTCCACCATGATGGTGCTGTTCTGCGTGCAGGTGTACAAGGGCAGCGTCGATCGGCTCGCGGAGCATAATACCGAGAGGATCGCGCCCGCTTACGTGCGCAGCATGGTGCGCAGCGACGACAGCGTGGACAGCGTTACGGTGCAGGATGAGGCCGGCGTACATACGGTCACGCTGCATTACGAGTACGACGGAGACCTGTATCTGACCCGCATCTATTGCTATGACGGCGCGCTGCGCGAATGGTTCTCCGACGCCGACCGGGAGTTTATCCCGGAGGACGGCGAGGAGGTCTGCCCCTGCGACGGCATGACCGCGGCAATCGAAAACGGGCTGCTTACGGTGAATCTGAAAAAAGGCGAATCCACCGTTTCGGTGGATGTCGGCCTGCGTGCGTATCGGTGAGGTGGTAGGATGAAAACTGGCAATCGAAGCAATGCCCTGCTGGTGGAGCTTTTGATCGTGATCATGTTCTTTATGCTGGCTGCCACCGTATTGCTGCAGGTGTTCTCCGGCGCTTCCGGTCAGGGAACCCGCGCGGGCATTACCACGCAGGCGCTGAACAGCGCGCAGAACGTGGCCGAACGCATCTATATGGCTTCAAACCCCGAGGAAACGCTGCGGGAGCTTGGCTTTACCGCCGCTGACGGCGTGTGGACGCGGGACGACGGCGATTTCAGAATCGAAGCGGTCAGCGAAAAGACCGATCGCGGGCATGGCGTCTGGTATGGCCAGGAAGTGCGCGTGCTGCTCTCGGATGAGCGCCTGCTGACGCTGCCCTGCTCCCGCTACGAGGAGGCACAGCCATGAACAAAAAAAGCAATATCAGCTTTGGCCCCGGCGCGTCGTCGCTGATCCTGATCTTTGTGGTGCTCTGCATGAGCGTGCTGGGCATGCTGGCGCTGATGAACGGCCGCAACGACGCGCGCCTCAGCCGCCGCAGCGCCCAGGTGATCGAGGCTGTGTACCGCCTGAACGAACAGGCGGAGGAACGCCGCGCCGCGCTGGACGCGCTGGCCGTCGAAGCCGGCGGAACCGACGCGCTCGAAGCCGCGCTGCCGGAGGATGTAACGCTGGAGGACGGCGCGCTCTGCTGGCAGGAGACCGACGGAAGCCGCGTGCTGGACTGCGCTCTGCGGCTGCTGCCCGACGGCAGCGGAGCGCGCATGGCCTGGCTGCGGCATGACCTGACGGCGGAAACGGAGGAGTTTGAATAATATGGTTGAAATGCTCAGTAAAGCGGTTTCCATGGGAGGCTCGGATATATTTATCATTCCCGGCGCCGCGCCCATGGTGAAGGTGAACAACAGCTTTGTGCCGCTTTCCGATAAAAGGCTGATGCCCGCGGATTCCGAACGCATGGTGTATGAAATGTACGCCATGGCGCACAGGGATTTCGCCCTGCTCGACCGGGAAGGCGACGACGACTTTTCCTTCGCCATCCTGAACGTCAGCCGTTTCCGCTGCAACGCGTACCGTCAGCGCGGCACCGTGGCCGCCATCGCGCGTATCGTCAATTTCGAGCTGCCCAATCCGGAAAGCATGAGCATTCCGCCCATCGTGATGGAGCTCGCTTCCCAGCGCAGCGGCATGATCCTGGTGACCGGCCCCGCGGGCAGCGGCAAGAGCACGACGCTGGCCTGCGTGGTGGACAGGATCAACGCCACCCGCGAGGCGCATATCGTCACCATCGAGGATCCGATCGAATACCTGCACCGGCATAAGAAATCGCTGGTCAGCCAGCGCGAGGTGCCCAACGACGCGGCTACCTTCTCCCGCGCCCTGCGCGCCGCCCTGCGCGAAGCGCCCGACGTGGTGCTGCTGGGCGAAATGCGCGACCTGGATACCATCCGCACCGCCATTACCGCAGCCGAGACCGGACACTTGCTGCTGTCCTCGCTGCATACCATCGGCGCGGCCAAAACGGTCGACCGCATCATCGATACCTTCCCGGCCGAGCAGCAGACGCAGATCCGCGTGCAGCTTTCCATGGTGCTCAAGGCCGTCGTTTCCCAGCGCCTCGTGCCCACGGTCGACGGCGGACGCGTTCCCGTGTTTGAAGTGATGACCGTGAACGCCGCGATCCAGAACATGATCCGCGACGGACGCACCCACCAGATCGATAACGCCATCTACGGCGGCAGCGAAAAAAACATGCTCTCGATGGATTCCGAGCTGCAGCGCCTTGTGCGCGCCGGCCGTATCACCCGGGATATCGCCCTGAGCTATGCGGCCAATCCCGATACGCTTTCCAAGCGCATCTGATCCCTTTATTATTCAGATACAAAAGAGTACGGCGAGCTCCGCTTCCGCCGTACCCTTTTTTTTATGTGCTGCGAATGGTAAATTAATACTATTCTCAGTATAAAAGATTATCAGATTTGGGATGGATTTTTCGCCCTGGCTAAGCTGAATGGAGGGAGGCGTAGCAGCGCTACGTTGAC
>CACWLY010000021.1 GCA_902761825.1 uncultured Eubacteriales bacterium | reverse complement strand
CCCACCAGCAGACGCTTGAAGTAGCTGAAGCCGGAAAACAGCTGCTTGCTGACCGGCAGGACGGTATCGGAAACCTTGAAGCAGCCCAGCAGCTCGTACATGGGCAGATAGCGCCAGAACAGGAACACGAGCAGCATGGGGACCAGCATGACGTAAAGCCGCCAGTCCTTGGCGATCGTGCGCCCGACATGAAGCCAGTAATGCTTCTCCACATCGTCTCGAACTATCTGTTCGGGGTTTTCATGATAGGTGCCGCTGATTTCGTCATAGACAAGATAATCCGCTGCTTTCCCCTTCATCAAAATCCTCCTTTTTCTTCTTCCCGCTCCTTGTTCACGCGGCGAAGGTAGTGTATCTGATCTTCAAAAACGCCGTCCAGACGCCGGACGATCCATATTATCAGCAGTGTAAACAAACAGGAAATGACATCCGTGGTGACGAACCCGGCCGCCACTGCAGGCTTCGTGCCGAACAGCAGCGACACAAGCCCGCGGCCCAGCTGCATGCACAGCAGCACGGTAAAGCCATACGCAAGGCTTTTGAAGGAATCCTCCCGCAGCCTTTCGGCTCCGAGCGCCCTGATCCATGCAAGCCCCGTTAGGCCGAACAGATTGCCGATGCAGTAAATGGCAAACTGCGCGAGCGTGCCGTGCGAGACGAGACAAAACACGATCCCGCCCAATACGGCATGCAGCGCGGCCCAAAGCCCCCATCGCATCAAGACGATGGCCGTGACCGCGGCTACGGCCGAAACGGTATACGGCTCGTTTGGGAACCATTTGACGGCGGCTGACACGATGACGGTTTCCGACAGGATGAGCATCAGCGCGAACAACGACAGATCGATGGCTCGGTACTGCCCGACTGTCCGCTGTTCCTTCACGCACTCACCCCCGTTAAGCAACGATCCGATTCATTTACAGATACTATTATTATATAGTCTATCGCGACTGAACGTACATGTCAAAAACAATTTGACTCATGTACAAAACAGACATTTTTCGCGCGCTTCTTTTGTGTCAATCGCGTTAAAAATACGCAAATCCGATATTGCTCGTTGCATCCGTCGGCCTTTCTATCGTATAATAAAGGCGACGCCAAAGAAACGAGAGGTGAAAACCTTGAAAAAGCTGACGGTCTTCTTTCTTTTATCGCTGCTTTTGCTCGCCGCCGGGGCGCGCGCCGACGTGATCATCAACGAAGCCATGACCAGCACGGCCACCTTTGTCGGCGGACGCCACGACGACTGGGTTGAACTGTACAATACCGACGGCGCGCAGGTAAAGCTGAAGGGCTGGTATCTGAGCAACGATGAATTCGATCTGACGCGCTGGGCTTTTCCGGATAACGCGGTAATCCCCAAGAAAGGATATCTGGTGGTTTACTGCGCGGGCAAGGACCCGGTGACGGACGGCGTGAAAAACGCGCTGTACGCCAATTTCAAGCTGTCTTCCAAGGGAGAATCCATTTACCTGACCGATCCCGACGGAAATACCGTCAGCGTATCCTTCGGCAAGCAGTACGGCAACGTGTCCAGCGGCGTCCCGCTGGGCGGCGAGGGCTGGCACTGCCTGGAAACCGCCACGCCCGGAGCGGCGAACGACGCCGCGTATTACGATAAAATGGCGGACGAGCCCGTGATCGAAACCGCCGCGGGCTTTTACGAGGGCGGCGTCAGCGTGACCATCCGTGGAAGCGAAGGGCAGCAGATCCGGTATACGACGGACTGCGGCACGCCGACGCGCGCTTCCGCGCTTTACACCGGCCCCATCAATATCAGCAAAACGACGGTGATCCGCGCGCGCGCGTTCGCCGACGATATGCTGGGTTCCACCGTGGCCGGCAGCACGTACATCATCGACGACCCCACGCCCGTCCCTGTTTCCGTCGTATCCATCTATACGGACGACGAATACTTTTTCAGCAACAAAAAAGGCATTCTGGTGAAGGGCAGCAACAACACGCCCAACTATGAGCGCAACTGGGAGTACCCCGCCCAGATCGAATACTTTGACGAAAACGGCGTTCGTCAGCTGGTGCAGATGGTGACCACGCGCGTCGCCGGCCACAGCAGCCGCAACCTGCGGCAGAAATCGCTGTCCGTGTTCGCCCGGTCGGCCTTCGGAAGCGATACGCTGGACTGCGCGTTCTTCGAGAACCGTCCGTATACCAGCTATTCGTCCATTCAGCTGCGCATGACCAACAGCGACAACCATTCCACCCGCCTGCGCGACGCGGTGCTGGGCGAAATAAGCGACGGGATCGGCCTGTATTACCAGGCGGGGCGTCCCATCATCCTCTACATCAACGGCAAGTATTACGGGCATTATAACCTGCGCGAAAAAGCCAACAAGGACAGCCTGGCGCAGTGGGAAGGCATAACCGACGAGGACGTCATCAAGGGGATCGACATCCTGGAGGGCAACGGCCTGGACAAATCCCGCGTCATCAAGGGCAGCAACCAGGACTGGATCGAGCTGCTCGATTTCTGCCGCAAGAACAAGCTGAATACCGAAGAAAAGCTGCAGTACGTGCTCGATCGCGTGGACGTGGACAGCCTGTTCAGCTATGCCATATACAGCATGATGATCAACAACTACGACGCGGGCAACGTGCGCTATTATCGCTTCCCCGGCGGAAAATGGACCTTTATGCTGCATGATATCGAGGCGGGCGCGATGAACGGCGAGGAAACGCGCACGGTCAATCTGATCCTCAAATCCCGCACGGCCAATATCGGCCAGTATCCCCATACCATCCTGGCCGCGCTGCTGGAGCTTCCAGAATACCGGGATCAGTTTCTGCGCCGGACCGCTGAAATCGTGGAAAACAACCTGCTGTATTCCGAGCACGTGCGGCCGATCTATCTGAAATGGGTCGCGGTGCTCGAGCAGCTGATGCCCCGGCAGATCAAGACGTATCCCTATAACAAGAGCTTTACGATGAGCGCCTGGAAAACCAACGTGAACGCGTCCATGACCAGGATGCGCACCTATCCCAAAAAGGTGATCGGCGATATCTGCTCCAAGCTCAAGGTCACCAGCGCCGAAAAGAAGGAATACTTCGGCAATACGCTCGATCTGCTTGCCATTTACAACGTCAGGCCGCCGCAATGATTTTCGGCGTCCTTCGGATGGAAAAAACGGCTTTTTCCGGCAATTGAAAAGCGTATGCCGCCGCTCCCGCGCAGACCGCTCCGTCAGTCTGCCCGGGAGCTTTTTATACGGATTCTTCAGACAATCGGATTGCGCCGCAACCAGTAAACGATCAGCCGACAAAACAAACCGCGTTAGTTTTCCTCCCGTTCGGGGCATACTGAAAAGGACGCATCGGATCAGGAGGTCATCGGTATGAAAAAAGCTCTGTTCACCGGCGTATGCACCGCGCTGGTCACTCCGTTTCGCGCGGGTCAGATAGATGAAGACGCGCTGCGCGGGCTGGTTCGCCGACAACTTGCGGCGAGGGTGCCCGCCCTGTGCGCCTGCGGCACCACCGGGGAGAGCAGCACGCTGAGCGATGGCGAATGGGAACAGGCGCTGCGCTGCGTTGTGGAGACGGCAGCGGGAAAAGCGGTGATCCTGGCCGGGACCGGCACAAACGATCTCAGACATACGCTGCACCGCGCAAGAGCGGCGCGCATGATCGGCGCGGACGCGCAGCTGGTCGTCACGCCGTATTATAACAAAACGACGCAGGCGGGCCTGATCGACTATTACACGCGCCTGGCGGGCTACGTCGATCTGCCCATCATCCTCTATAACGTGCCCGGGCGAACGGGCCTGAACATGCTTCCCGAAACGGCCGCGCGGCTGTCGTCCCATCCGCGCGTCGTCGGGATCAAGGAAGCCGGCGGCAGCCTGAACCAGATCGCCGATCTGCTGCGATCCTGCGATCTGCCCGTTTACTGCGGCAGCGACGAGATCAACGCGCCGGCCCTGCGTCTTGGCGCGGCGGGGATCGTTTCCGTCGTATCCAATCTGCTGCCGTCGGAGGCCGTGCGGCTGTGCTCGGCCTCGCCCGAAAAGGCCGACGCATTGCAGGAAAGGATGCAGCCGCTGATCCGCGCGCTGTTCAGCGAGACCAATCCCGCGCCCGTAAAAGCCGCGCTCAATCTGATGGGACTGTGCGGCGACGAAGTGCGCCTGCCGCTGGTGCGCGTTCAGCCCGGAACGCTGGAAAAGCTGCGGAGGCTGCTTCCCGTCGGGGTAAACGCATGAAAACGCTTCTGATTTCTGGCTTCGACGGCCGCATGGGCAGCGAAACGGCGCGGCTTGCCGAAAGCTACGGTTTTTCGCCCCTGCCCTACGAAAAAGATCTTCCAGCCGACGTCGTTATCGATTTTTCCCATCCGGACCGCCTGGAAGAACTGCTGCCCGGTACGGCCCCGCTGATCATCGGCACGACCGGTTATTCGCGGGAGCAGCTCGGTCTGATCCGGCGGCGCGCGTCGCAGCGTCCCGTTTTTCTTTCGCCCAATTTCAGCGCGGGGATCGCGGCGATGCGCGTTCTGGCGCGTCAGGCAAAGCAAATGCTGCCCGACTGGGATATCTCCCTGATCGAGCAGCATCACCGGACAAAAGCCGACGCGCCGAGCGGCACCGCCGCCGGGATCGCTTCCGATCTGTCGCTTGCGCCTCCGGCTATCGTTTCCGTGCGCGCCGGAACGGTGCGCGGCACGCACGCGCTTGCGTTTTACGGGCCGGAGGAGCATTTGCTTCTGCGGCATACCGCCGAAAGCCGGACGGTTTTCGCGCACGGCGCGCTGAAGGCGGCGATCTGGCTGATCGGACGGGAGCCCGGATTGTACGGCATGTCCGATCTTTTAGGGTTCAAATAACCGCGCGGCGCGTCAGTCCCGCACGATGCTGCCGTTCTTCAGAAAATCGCCCGGCAGGTACAGCCCGCCGCTCAGCGTTTCGGGCTGCGTTCCGTTGATAAAGAAGCTCACGCCGCGCACAGCGGGCAGCTCGCAGAGGGTATTCACGATCGCGTAAACCAGCAGGCGTTCGGCTTCGGCGTCGCATTCCCGCGCAGCCGAGGCGAAATGCTGCGAAAAATTGAGCACCATCACGCTGCCGTCGAGGCCGACGCCGAGCAGATCGGCGTCTCCCAGGTCCGGCGGCAGAACGGCGTGCGTGTCGCTTATCCCGTCCACCAGCTGCGGCCCCTGCATCAGGCAGCCGATCAGATAGCGGGCCGATCTGGTTTCATAATACGGCACCGGACGCCGCACGGCCGTCAGCCGTCCCGTTCCGTCGCTGAAATACAGCGTGCAGTTATCCAGCAGGAAGCGTGAAAAATCGCTGCGGCGCATCACTTCGTTCGAGAAGGCGATCGTCTCGCCCGCGCCCTCGTATACCCCGCCCGGAACGACCGAGGAAATGAGCTCCTCCCCGATATAGACCGTTACGCCGTTGATGCCGGGAACGAAGCCGCTGAGCGTATAGGTGATGGCCGCCATCATGACCGAGCGCGGCACGCCCGACGCGATCAGCGCGTCGTTGAAGCTCTGCTGAAAGCGCAGCACGGCCCGCTGGCCGCCGGTAACGGCGATCTCCTGCACGACCGGCGTTTCGCTCAGATACGCCGTCAGGTTCGGCAGGGCGGGAACATTTGAAATCTGCTGCGGCGTCTGACTCATCGCATCCAGCAGGCCTTCGATCAGCACGGATTTGGAGCGGTTGGCAAAGCTCACGCCGCGGGCCTCCGCCAGGATTCCCCGGCCCGAAAAGCTCGGATAGTACAGCGCGGCCACCAGACTGACGCGCCGGTCGGCCGGTCCCGCGGCCAGCGTTTCGGCGGCGGCGGTCAGCGCGTCGATGCTGTCGTTCAGGTTCTGGACAAAGCAGCCCATCGGCACGTTGGCCCCCACGTCCAGTCCGGGCTGGGTGGAGCTGACGAGCACGTTGACATAGCGGATATCGCCCCATTGCGTCAGCGTATTGGCGATCGCCTGGCATACGACGTAAAAATCCCCGTGCGAGAGCGTCAGGGCGGACGCGCCGAGATTGACCGTGGCGATGCCGCCCGAAACCTCCACCGGATTGACCGGCGAAAGCTGCAGGCTTACGTCCCGGCTGAGAGGCTGCGCGCTGTCCGATCCCGCGAAGGCGAAAAGATGCCGCAGCGTGGTTTCCGCCGGATGCCGCGCCGCCGATATAACGATCCGTTCGGTCTGCGCGATCAGGCGCGTACCGGAAACGTTCGGCACGTACAGAAGCACCGTCTGCGCGATTTCCTGGTTGGTGTCCCCGGTCGGCGCGGCGTGCGCCGTCGCGGCGGGCGGCAGGGTGACGCCGGATTCCTTGTTCAATACGTCCACGCCGCCCACGCAGCCCGTCATCGTTACCGAAAGGATCAGGCACAGCGCCGCGCAGAGCGCGCAGCGCATCCTTTTTTTATTCATTGCTCTCCCCCATCATGGCTGTCAGGCGGCTGCGCCGGATCTTCCAGGCCCCGCCCTCGCTGATGAACGGCAGCGGGCAGGCGTCCGCCGCGTATTCGTTTCCGTCCTTATCGCGCAGAATCAGATCGGCGCAGACCACCGCGCTGCTGCCGTCAGGCGCTACGGTGCCGTCGTACACGGCGAAGGTCAGCAGCGCCGGCGCGTTGGCCAGATCGGTGTTCAGCGACGCCTGCGACCAGGGCTCTCTGGCCGAAATGAAGGCGGCCAGATCGGCGGCGCTCCGGTTCTGCCAGGCGGTGAGCAGCGCGTCGGCATACGCGGACGGCGTCGGCAAACTGGCGCTTTGCCGGACCAGCGGCGGCACCGTGGTTTCGGGTTCCTCCCGGAAAAAGCGCGTGGTCAGGCGCATGCTTTTGCCAACGTTCGCCTCGGCGCGCACAAGCACCTGCACGCCGCGGTATTCCCCGCTTTCGGTCAGCGTGGCCGCGAGCGCGTCCATCGCCAGCCGCCTGCGCCGCGCAGCGCCGTCCCGATCGGGATCCTCGTCGGCATAGCGGTCATACAGCGCTTCATTGAAGGTGATATAGATCATCCCGCCCTGGGCCTGCGTGGAAAGCACCTCGGTCTTTTCCGGGAACAGCGCGCGGCTGCCCGCTTCGCGCGAGCCCTCCAGCAGCGCGCGCACCAGCGCTTTTTCACGGGTTTCGTTGGGCAGCAGCGTTATTTCCCGGCTTTCCCGGCGAAGCAGCGCCGTATCGGCATATGGGAAATACAGTGTGTCCGCCATGCTCCGCGCCGCGTTTTCCTGCGGCTCGGCCTCGATGGTCGCGGCGTTCTCCGGGCTTTCCTTGACAAGCCCTTCCGGCGGCTGCTGCCCGCAGGCCGAAAGCAAAAGCGCGCCGAGCGCCAATATGCAGATCAACAATAGCTTTTTGCTCATTTTTTCCCATCCGGTTCCGCGCCGAGACACCAGGAACGCAGCCTGGTCACCGCGCGTTCCAGAGCGTCCCGGCTGTTGTTCCACGGCTTATCGGCGTTGCGGTAATCAAATTTCAGGGTAAACCATTCGAGCTCGTCCTCCACGCGCTTCATGTTTTCCGCCGTCAGGCGGTTCAGGCAGGAAGCGAAGGAAACCTGATCCTTGCCGTGGAGGGCGTCTCCCGCCATACGCAGCAGCAGCGCGGCGTCCTTCAGGCAGACGCCCTTGCTCTTTTCAAAGGCTTCCCGGAAAGCGGCGTCGTGGGCGTACAGGTGCAGCAGCGTATACGCGTAGCGTTTCATGTTGCTGTCGATGCTGTCGCACAGAATGCAGGTGCCGGTCAGCGCGTCCAGCGCGTCGGCCGCGGCCGCGAGCGCGTCTGCGCCGCCCTTTCCCCTGGCCCGTTTCAGGAAGGAGGCGTCCTTTCCCTCCGCTCCCTGCTCGGCCGCTGAAAGGATCTTTTCGGCTTTTCCGCGGGTCTCCCGCATATGCGTATGGGTCATCAGCGCGTGGCCCAGCCGATTCTGCTGCGCGTACAGCAGCACGTGATGGCGCTGGCAGAATCCTTTCGCATTGACCTGAATGCGCGTATCGGGCTCCATCACGGAGCCGCCGAGAAAACGGTCGACCTCGCCCCGCTCGATCTGGCGGCGCAGGGCGCACAGCGGGCATTCCGTATCCAGTTTGAGAGCGTCCCATACCGGGATCGTATCGATGTGATAACGCATAGCGCCTCCGTATTCCGACGTTTTTTCCATTGTATCACAACCCCGCGCATGGATGCAACCGCGGCCGCATATGCTGAAATACGAAACGGAGGGATAGCATGGCGGCGCATCAGGGTTTGAAAACGGTCACCTACAAAACATCGCGTCCCGGCCTGCGGGCGCTTGTATGCCTTCTGCTGGGCGCGGCGATACTGGGCGTTTCCTGGCAGGTGCAGGAGCGGCTCGGCATCGCGCGGCCTTTTTCCCTCGCGCCGAAAAAGCAGGAAAACCGGCGGGACGCCGGCCGGAAGAGTCAGGAGCTGACGCTTTCCTCCCATACGCTGTACGCCCTGCAGCTGGGCGCTTTTACCCGTCAGGACGCCGCGGAACGGCTGGCGCAGGAGTTTTCCGCGCGCGGCGCGGCGGGATACGTATACCGCGACGGCGAAACCTACCGCGTGCTGGCCGCCGCTTATCCCACGCGCGCGGAAGCGCAGACCGTGCAGACGCGGCTGTCGGCGCAAAGCATAAGCACCTTCGTGCATCCCTGCGTTCAGGAGGCGGTCACGCTGCGCGCGGGCGGAACGGCCGGCCAGGTCGACGCGCTGCGCGAAGCCGCTGAATACCTGGACGGGCTTGAAAAAAAGCTGTATAACCTGTCCACGGGACTGGATAACGGGCAAATGACGGGCAGCGAAGGCCGGGAAGCGCTGCTCTCCGAGGGCGCGACCTGCGCCGCCCTGCTGAACAACCTGACCGCGGCCTTCGACGGTGAAATACCGGCTATGCTTTCGCCGCTTCAGGGCACGCTGTCCGACATCGCCGCCGAAGCCGAGCGCATCCGCGGCGAAAACGGCGCGGCGCGGATCGGCGCGGCACTGAAAAAGGCCCAGCTTCTTGTTTTCTTCGGCGTTTACGGTTTTGTCGAGTCCGTCCGTCAGCCCGCCTGATACGGGAAGCGGAGCCGGATTCATTTCACAAGCGAATCGGAGATCTCTTTCCGGCCCAGTTCGCCGAAGTTCAGCGGCGTTTTTTCCAGATCATAAACGAGCAGCCCTTCCTTTCCCGGCTCCAGCCCGGCCAGGATCCTTCCCGATCTGTCAAACAGCGCGGTCGGGGCCGTCTGGAACGGCGAACAGGTATTGCAGCTTAAAATATGGCATACGTTTTCGACCGCTCTCGTTTGAATGTGGCCGTTGATCATGCGGTACCTGTCGGGATCGTCCTTGTCCGAATCGTCATAAAACAGCGTCATGATCAGATCGGCGCGCTCTTTATAGAGCTCCCGGAAATATTCCGGAAAACGGATCTCGAAGCAAATTCTGACGCCAACCCTGAAGGGGCCGATCTCCGTCACCGTTCCGCCGTCCTGCCCTTTGCGGAAATTATCCCTGTCCCAGCCCCAGAGCGCGCGCTTGCGGTATACGGCCTTTTCTCCGTCGGGGCGGAACAGCACCGCGCTGTTGTAATATCCTCCGTCCCCGTTCAGGATCGTGCCCGCGACGATATGCATCCGATGCTTCCGGGACAAAAGCGCGATCTGCCCATGGACATGGTTGGCCGCGGCGAAATCCACGCCGGCTGCGGATTTGACGCAGCGCGGCGGATAGCCCGTTACGGCGCACTCCGGGAAAAGAAGAAGCTCCGCGCCGTATCCGGCGGCTTCTTCGATTCCCTTTTTTATATGGCTGAAATTTTCATCAATGTTTCCCGTTACCTGAAACTGATAAGCCGCGATTTTCATCCGATTCCCTCCGGGCTGCGGTCCGCGCGCAGGATTGCGCGCCTCAAGGAAAAATACAGCGCGGTTTTCTCTCCCGCCTGAGATCCTCGCGGATTTGCTCAAATCTTGTTCTGTGCAATCATTTTATGCGTTTTCTTTTTTCCCGTCAACCGTTTTCTTGATCTTTCCTTTATTTTATATGCTATAATAACGGCATACGGGAGGAATGAAGCATGTACGATTCAACTGCGCTGATACTGGAAGGCGGCGGCATGCGCGGCACGTTTACCGCGGGCGTACTGGATTACTGGCTCGATCGGAACATCCTGTTTGACCGCGTATACGGCGTTTCCGCCGGCGCGTGTCAGGCGTGCAGCTATCTGTGCGGACAGCGTGGCCGCGCGATCCGCGTCTGGACCACGTACTGCGGCGATAAACGCTTCTGCAGCTTTTCTTCCCTGCTCCGCACCGGGGATTATTTCAACGCCGATTTCAACTATCATCAGCTCCCGGATATTCTGGAGCCGCTTGACAACGAGCGCTTTCTCAACGGCAGCAGCCGGTTTTTCGCCGTGGTGACCGATCTGGAAACCGGGCTTGCGGAGTATCCCGAGGTCCGCGACATGCGAAAGGACGTCGCCCTCGTTCAGGCTTCCTCCTCGCTGCCGCTGCTGTCCCGTCCGGTGCGGGTCAACGGCAGGAAATACCTCGACGGCGGCGTAGCGGATTCCATTCCGCTCGCGCGGGCGATCCGCGACGGCAGCAGAAAGCAGGTGCTCGTGCTGACGCAGCCTGCCGGATACCGCAAATCTCCCAACAGGCTGCTGCCGCTGATCGGCCTTCGCTACAAGGCGTATCCGGCGTTTGTTTCCGCCATGCGCAGCAGGCATGCGCGGTACAATCAGGTGCTCGATCAGATCGAATCGCTGGAACGGGAGGGAAAAATTTTCGTGATCCGTCCCGATGATACGGCGGGCGTCGGACGCATCGAAAAGGACCCGGACAAGCTGCGGGCGCTGTACGATTCCGGCTATAAAACGGCAAAGCGGGCAGACGGCAAGCTGGCCGAATACCTGAACGACTGAGCGCGGGCCGCAGGAAAGCGCGCGCTCATTTCCCAAGCATATGCTTGCCAATCCCCGCCCGCCGGGGTATAATGATTGCATACGAACCGATGAAAGGAAGGACAATCCCATGAAGGCCACCCCCATTACGGCGGAACAGCTCAACGCATGGTCCGAAGATTACCGCAATTCCGAAGCCAGGCAGCTTGCCACGCTGGCGCTGGGCAAGACCGACCTGAAGGACGCCATTTTTTCTTCCCAGGGCGCTTTCGCCATGCAGCCCAAATTTTCCATCGATATCCCCACGCTGCCGGTAACCAATCAGAAGCGCACCGGCCGCTGCTGGCTTTTCGCCGCGGCGAACGTGCTGCGCGAACGCATCGCGAACCGGCTGGGGCTCGAGAATTTTGAGCTGAGCCAGAGCTACCTGGCCTTCTGGGATAAGTTTGAGCGCGCCAATTATTTTCTGGAAAGCATCATCGAAACGGCCGGCCTGCCCGCCGACGACCGCACGGTGACCTTCGTGCTGGAGACCGGCGTGCATGACGGCGGCCAGTGGGATATGTTCGCCAACATCGTGCGCAAGTACGGCGTGGTGCCGAAGGACGCGTACGGCGAAACCTGGCAGAGCAGCAACAGCCGCAGCATGAACAGCGTGCTGAACCGCAACATGAAGGTCTGCGCGGTCAAGCTGCGCCGCATGGTCAGGGAAGGCGCTTCCGAAGCCGACATTCAGGCCGAAAAGGCCGGTATGCTGGACAAGGTGTACGGCTTCCTCTGCAGCTGCTATACCGAGCCTCCCAGGGTTTTCGATTTTGAGTATGTGGACAAGGACAAGCAGTATCATATCGAGCGCGGCTTCACGCCGCAGAGCTTCTGCGAAAAGTACGTGGGCGATCTGCTGGAAAAGACCGTCAGCGTGATCAACGCGCCTACCGCCGATAAGCCGTACCACAAAACCTTTACCATTAAAATGCTGGGTAACGTGATCGGCGGCCGCCTGGTAAAGCATCTGAACCTGACGATGGAGGAGATGAAGGCCGCCATCGTCCGCCAGCTGGAGGCCGGCAAGGTGGTCTGGTTCGGCAGCGACGTGGGCAAGTACGGCGACCGCGAAGCGGGCGTATGGGACGACGGCAGCTACAACGCCCAGCTCTTCACCGGCCTGGATCTGCGCCTGAGCAAGGAAGACAGCCTGGATCTCCGCTTCGCCGCCATGAACCACGCCATGGTGATCACCGGCGTCAACATCGTCGAGGGCAGGATCACCCGCTGGAAGATCGAAAACAGCTGGGGCGACGAAAATGGCTGCAAGGGGTACTATATCTGCTCCGACAGCTGGTTCGACCAGTATGTGTTCCAGGCCGCAATCGAGCGCGAATACCTGGGCGAGCTGGCCGATCTTGCCGCGCAGGAGCCCATCGAGCTCGCGCCCTGGGATCCCATGGGCACGCTGGCCGACTGATCCGCGATGAACAGCGCTCTCAACATCGGCAGGCTGCCCCACGGCCCGCGCAACCTGATCACCGACGTGCCGGGCGTGCGGGTGGGCCACTGCACGGTGGACGCGGACGGCTGCCACACCGGCGTCACCGTGGTGCTGCCGCCCTGCCGCAATCCCTTTACGAGCAAGCTGACGGCGGCGAGCTGCGTGTTCAACGGCTACGGAAAGACGCTGGGGCTGGTGCAGGTGGACGAGCTCGGCACGCTGGAAACGCCCATCGCCCTGACCGGAACGCTGAACGTAGGCAAGGTGCACGACGCCATGGTTTCCTATATGATCGGCCTGTGCCGGGAAGATGGATTTGACCTGACCTCGGTGAACCCGGTCGTATGCGAATGCAACGACAGCCGCATCAGCGATATCGCCAAGCGGCCTATCGGCGAAAAAGAGCTTTTTGAAGCCATCCGGTCCGCCTCCGCAGATTTTGCCCAGGGCGCCGTTGGCGCGGGCCGCGGGACGGTCTGCTACGGGCTGAAGGGCGGCGTCGGCTCCAGCTCGCGTCAGATGGAAATCGACGGCGAAACCTATACCCTGGGCGTGCTGGTCCAGACCAATTACGGCGCTTCCGCCGATCTGCGCATCGCCCGTCTGCCGGAGGACCTGGCCGAGTGCGACCGGGGCAGCATCATCCTGATCGTCGCCACCGATCTTCCGCTGAGCTCGCGTCAGCTCAGGCGCGTGATCCGGCGCACCTCCGTGGGAATGGCGCGGCTTGGCTCCTATATCGGCCACGGCAGCGGCGAGATCGCCGTGGGCTTCACCACCGCGCCCCGGCGGGAGGAGGGCAGCTTTACCGCGCAGCGCGCCCTGAAGGAAGAAATGATGAACCTGCCCTTCCGCGCCGCGGGAGAATGCGCCGAGGAAGCCATCCTGCAGTCGATGCTTCACGCCGCACCCGACGTCATGCGCGACGGAACGCCCGTGCGTACGCTCAGGGAGTACCTTCGGGACCGGGACGAAGCCGGGGAGTGACCGGCTTTCCGCTTCGGCAGCCGACGCCCCGTCCGCTGACAATTTTTGCCTTTTCGATGCCGCCCGGGAAGAAACCGCCGGCCGCGCGCGTTATATACATGAAAACATCCTGACGGAGGGATTGTTATGAAAAAGTCGTTTATCGTTTGCGTACTGGCGCTTTGTCTGCTGTCGGCCCTGCTTGCGCCGGCGCAGGCCGAGTTTTACGCCCAGGTCTTCAACACCGAATCGCTGAATATCCGCAGCGGCCCGGGCGTCGAATACACGTGGCTGGGCAGCATCCCGCGGGACGGCCAGGTGCGCGTGGTTTCCGAAAGCAACGGCTGGTATCAGATCGTTACGCTGGACGGCTCGATCACAGGCTATATGAGCAAAAACTACCTGATGCCCGTAACAAGCCCTTCCTATGAAGAATACCAGACTCCCTCATCCGTCGCGCAGGGCTACGCGACGGTCGTCGGGACCGACTCGCTGAACGTGCGCAGCGGCCCCGGCACCGAGCATTCCTGGGTCGGAAGCGTTGCCCGCGGCGAAACCGTTATGGTCAACGGGACTATCGGCAACTGGTACCTTGTATTCGTGCCCTCCAAGGGCCTCAACGGGTATGTCAGCGCCAATTTCATCAGCTTCGGCGGCGCTCAGCCCTCATACGGCGGAAACCAGCCGGTGACCGGCGGAACGACCGCGTATGTCAGCAATCCGGCGGGCACCCGCTTCCTGAACCTGCGGGAATATCCTTCCTACGATTCCAATATCCTGGACATCTTTTATAACGGCGAAACCTGCACGGTGCTGAGCCGTCAGCAGGACGGCTGGGTGTATGTGTCGGCGATCAAGAACGGCGTCCGCCTGTACGGTTATTTCCGCGGCGAATACCTGAGCAGCTATCCCGTTCCTTCCGGTCAGGTCAGCCCCGCGCAGGGTTCCCCCATCGGAACCGCGACCGTCAACACCCGGCTGAACGGCGGCAACGGAAAATCGCTGAACCTGCGCAGCGAGCCCAGCCTGAACGCCAGCATACTGCTTCATATCCCCAACGGCAGCACCCTGCAGGTGTACCGGAAGGGCAGCATCTGGTGGCAGGTTTCCTATAACGGCGTCATCGGCTATGTGGATTCCAGCTTTATCGGAAGCGGCTATACGCCCGCTCAGCCCACAGGCGGCAACGCGTATGTGCGCACCGGCAACGGCGGCAAGCTCAACCTGCGGGAGCAGGCCAACGCCAATTCCCGGGTGCTCGGTCAGTATGAGAACGGAACCGCCGTCAACGTGATCCAGCGCGGCACCACCTGGTGCTACGTGCAGGTCGGCGGACAGAGCGGATATATGATGACCCAGTATCTGAGCATCACCGGCGGCGGCAGCTCGGCCACCAAGCTGGTTGTCAACAGCAACGGCGGAAGCTATGTCAATCTGCGCACCTCCCCGGACAAAAACAACAACGTCAACATGCGCGTGCCCGTGGGCTCCACGGTCACCGTGCTGTCCTGGGGCCAGGAATGGGCGCAGGTCAGCTACGGCGGCGTCAGCGGATACATGATGACCTGGTTCCTGAAGTAAACCCTGTTTTCCCCTTCCGCCCCGTCGGGATCATAAACGACGGGGCGGATTTTGTATTGTGAAATGGTTTTTCTTCTGCTATAATGTATTTGTTGTATTTTGCCCTGTTCCGGATAAAGCGGGCGAAATGCATAAAACCGCTCAATCAAATGATAATAAGGAGATGGAACGATCCATGAAATTAGGCGTGGTCGGACTTCCAAACGTGGGCAAAAGCACGCTTTTCAACGCAATCACCAACGCCGGCGCGCAGGCCGCCAATTATCCCTTCTGCACCATCGAGCCCAACAGCGGCGTCGTGGCCGTGCCGGACGCGCGGCTGGACGTGCTGGCCGCCATGTACAATCCCAAAAAGGTGACGCCGGCCAGCGTGGAATTCGTCGATATCGCCGGCCTGGTGAAGGGCGCAAGCCACGGCGAGGGACTGGGCAACAAATTTCTGTCCCATATCCGCGAATGCGACGCCATCGTGCATGTGGTGCGCTGCTTCGAGGACGACAACATCATTCACGTGGACGGCAGCGTCGATCCCGCCCGGGATATCGAAACCATCAATCTGGAGCTGATCTTCGCCGATATGGAAACGGTGGAGAAGCGCCGGGACAAGGCATCGAAGCTGGTCAAGACGGGCGATAAGAAATACGCCGCCGAAGCCGAAACAGCCGATAAGGTTTACAGCCATCTGGAAGCCGGAAAGCCCGCCCGCACCTGCGACCTGAGCGAAGAAGAGCGTGAAATCGTCAACGGCTGGTTCCTTCTGACCGCCAAGCCCGTCATTTACGCCGCCAACATCGCGGAGGACGCCATCGCCGACGCCGACGCCAATCCCATGGCAGCCGCCGTTAAGAAGATCGCCGCCGGGGAGAAAGCCGAATGCGTCACAATTTCGGCCGCCATCGAGGAAGAGATCGCCGGAATGGAGCCCGACGAGCGGCAGATGTTCCTGGATGAATTGGGCATCCGGCAGAGCGGCCTGGACGCGCTGATCACCGCCTGCTATCACTTGCTGGGGCTGATCAGCTTCCTGACGGCCGGCGCGGACGAATGCCGCGCCTGGACCATCAAGCGCGGCACGAAGGCTCCGCAGGCCGCCGGCAAGATCCACACGGACTTCGAGCGCGGCTTCATCCGCGCAGAAATCGTTCCCTTTGAAACGCTCAGGGAGCTGGGCAGCATGAACGCCTGCAAGGAAAAGGGCCTGGTCCGCTCCGAGGGCAAGGATTATGTGATGCAGGACGGCGACGTGACGCTCTTCCGCTTCAACGTATAACAAAGAAAGGCAATGTATGAGCAAGCTATCCTATGCCGCCAAACGGGCGCTGAAAATGGACTGGAAGCGCATGTTCCAGACCGCGGACATGCTGCATAAAAAAACCGGCAAAAGCCGTCTGTGGCTGGTGCGGGATATGGTGAACTGCGCCCTGAAATACAACGCGGGCTATATGGATTATAAAATCGCCGCCATGTACAACCTGAACGACGCCCAGCGCCGCACGGTGATCACGAGGGGCATCAGCAACGGCATCGTCCGCCGGATGAACGACAAGGCGTACTGGCATAACTTCGACGATAAAACCGAGTTCAATACGCTGTTCGCCGATCAGGTAGGGCGCAAATGGATCAAATCCGACGACAATCTGACGGAGGAACAGCTTTCCGCTTTCCTCAGCGATCTTCCCAGCGTGCTGTACAAGCCCCTGGAGGGCAGCAGCGGCGTGGGCATCGTCAAGTTTGAAAAAGCCGACTGGGCCGATCTGCCCGCCTTCCTGCAAAAGGTCAAGGGCATGGGCCCCGGCCTTCTGGAAGAGCTGCTGATCCAGCACCCCGAGATGTCGCGCCTGTGCCCCACATCGGTCAACACCGTGCGCATCGCCACCCTTCTGGGCGATAAAAAAGAGGGCATCGTATACGCTTTCCTGCGCATCGGCAACGGCAAGGTGATGGACAACGTGGACCAGGGCGGCATGGCGGCCCGCGTCGATCTGGACAGCGGCAGGCTGCTTACCGTAGCCGCCGACAAAGCAGGCAACGTATATGAAAAGCATCCCATGACCGGCACGCCGATCATCGGCTTCACCATCCCCTTTTTCGAGGAAGCCAAGCAGATGTGCCTGACCGCCATGCGCAAGGTGCCGCAGGTGCGCTTCGTGGCCTGGGACGTGGCCATCACGGCGGACGGCCCGCGCTTTATCGAGGGGAACAGCTTCCCCAGCCACGCCGTGCCGCAGTTCGCCGCCCATTATCCCGACGGCATCGGCATCCTGCCCGAGTTCAGAAAATTCATCGACGTCTGAGCCTTTATACAGGGAGGTGTTTCCATGGACCTGCTGAAGACCATGCTGGTTTATATGATGCTGCTCACCGGCAGCGCGACGGTTGCGTCCGGCGCAACGCCCATTCCCTACGAGCTGCTGCGCACGCCCACGCCGGTGCCCACTGCGACGCCCGTGCCAACGCCCTCCCCGGAGCCTACCCCCACGCCTTCGCCCGAGCCCTCCCCCACGCCGGTGCTGCTGCATGTCAACTGTCACGGCGAGGAGGTGCTGCAAATGCAGGAGCGGCTGATCGAGCTGGGATACCTCAAAGGAAAGGCCGACGGCTACTTCGGCCCCAAGACCGAAAAAGCGGTCGTCGCCTTCCAGCTTGCGAACGGCCTAAAGGCCGACGGCTACGCAGGCCCGCTTACGCTGGACAGGCTCAACAGCCCGGACGCGGTTCCCGCCGCCGATAAACAGAAAAAATAAACCTTAAGCCTTTTCTAATTATCTTCTCATTTTTCCGAAAGGACTGTTTAATTTTCCCGCGGTATACTGCACACGTACTCAAGGAAAACAACAGCAAGGAGGATCAGAAAATGGATCATCTTGAAATGGTGGAAAAGCTTCGCGAAAAGGCCAACGTAAGTTATGAGGAAGCGACGCAGGCGCTGGAAGCCTGCGACTGGGATCTGCTGGACGCCCTGCTGATGCTGGAAAGCGAAGGCCGTCTGCACGACATGGAAGAGGCCGCTTACAGCACCCGCAGCGAGCAGCCCAAGGAAGAGGCGCAGCCGCAGCGGCGCGTAAAGCGCGGGGACGGGCTCTTCGCCACGCTGTTCCGCGGCCTGGGCAATCTGATCAAAAAGGGCAACGCCGTCAGCGTGCAGATCAAAAAGAACAATGAAGTCCGCGTTTCCCTTCCCCTGACCGCCGTGATCATCGCCCTGCTCTTCATGTTCTGGTGGATGCTGATCGCCGCCGTCGTCGGCATGCTGTTCGGCTACCGCTATGCCATCCAGGGCCTGTCCATCGACGAGAATATCAACGTCGCCATGAACAAGGCCGGAGAGTTCGTCGACAACGTCATCAAGCCCGAGGACGTAAAGATCGTCCATGACGCGAAAGATGAAAGCGGCGAAAGCGAAAACGGCGAAAGCGAAAGCAACGGCAGCGTTGAGTGACGCTGATCGGGGGTGCCGGGATACCCGGCATCCCTTTGCGCTATTACACGATACGGAGAGAATACCATGCCGCAATCAATCCTGCTGATCGAAGATGAAGAATCCCTGGCCCGCTTCGTGGAGCTTGAGCTGACCCACGAGGGATACAGCGTGCGCAAGTGCTTCGACGGGCGCGAAGGGCTGGAAACCGCCCTGCGCGATTCCTTCGACCTGATCCTGCTCGATATCATGCTGCCTTCCCTGAACGGGCTCGAGGTGCTGCGCAGGTTCCGCCGGGAGAAATCGACCCCGGTGATCCTGCTCACCGCCCGGGACGCCGTGATGGACAAGGTGAACGGCCTGGATACCGGCGCGGACGATTACATCACCAAGCCCTTCGCCATTGAAGAACTGCTGGCCCGGATCCGCACCGCGCTGAGGAAGCAGCCCGCCGGTGCGGCGGGCGATCAGATGAGCGTCGGCCCGGTATGCCTGGACGCGCTGCGGCATACCGTAACGGTCAACGGCGCTCCCGTCGCGCTGACCAGCCGGGAATTCCAGCTCTTGCAGTATATGATGGAAAACGCCGGGATCGTGCTTTCCCGTGAAACGCTGCTTTCCACCGTATGGGGCTACGATTACATGGGCGAAACCAACGTGGTGGACGTATACATCCGCTATCTTCGGCAGAAAATCGACGAAGCGCACGACGTGAAAACGCTGCATACCATCCGCGGCGTGGGGTATGTGATGAAAACGGAGGATAACCATGTCTGAATACCGCCGAATGACCTCCACCGCGGCGCGCATCAACCGCAGTTTCACGCTGCGGCTGGTGGTCCTTTTATTCTGGGTTGATCTTTTTGTGCTGGCGCTCACGGCCGGCTGCTGGTGCTATACGCAGGAAAAAGAGGCGCTCGCCGAAGCCTGGCAGCCCAATCTGAGCCGCAGCGTCAGCATCCGCAGCGCCGTCAAATGGTATGACTGGCCGGGCGGCGTGACCTACCGCTTCAAATCCCCGCAGCAGGAGGAAACGCACGCCGTGGAGGGCGCGCGTTTTTTCCGGCAGGTGACCCGGCTGTTCACCGCCCTGCTGTGCGCCGAAGCGCTGCTGATCCTCTCCGACTACGGCGCGGGACGGCGCAAGGCCGAGCGGCTGCTCACGCCGCTGCGGCGCATGGCCGAAACGGCGCAGAGCCTGGATAAAACCTTCGACACGCGCAAATATCACGATCTGGAGGAGACCATTTCCCAGCTGGACGTCGGAACCGAAAACACGCGGATCGAAACGGGCGACCGCGATCTGAAAGGGCTGGAAACCGCCATCAACGGCCTGCTGCGCCGCACGCAGGAGGCGTACCGGCAGCAGACGCGCTTCGTTTCCGACGCTTCGCACGAGCTGCGCACGCCGATCAGCGTGATCCGGGGCTATGCCGACATGCTCGACCGCTGGGGCAAGAACGACGAAAAAGTGCGGGACGAGGCCATCACCGCCATCCGCAAGGAAGCCGACAGCATGCAGCGCCTGGTCGAACAGCTGCTGTTCCTCTCGCGCGGCGACAGCGGGCGGCAGCAATTGGACATGCAGCGGGTCGATCTCAACCAGATCGCCCGGGAAATCTGCGAGGAAATGCGGATGGTCGATCCCGGGCGCGAGTTTCTGCTGCCCGAATCCGAGCCCGTATACGCCAAGGGCGACGCCGGGATGCTCAAGCAGTGCGCGCGCATCCTGACCGAAAACGCCATGCGCTATTCCGCCGCGGGAGAACGCATTACGCTGCGCACGTTCGTCAACGGCAAGGGCGAAGGCTGCCTTTGCGTGCAGGATAATGGCATCGGCATGCGGCCCGAGGATGTGCCCCACATTTTTGAACGCTTTTACCGCTCGGACAAGGCGCGCAAACGCGAAGGCGGCACCGGTCTCGGGCTGTCCATCGCCAAATGGATCGCCGACGCGCACAACGCTTCCTTCGACGTAATCACCCGCGAGGGCGTCGGCACGCGCATCACGCTGTGCCTGCCCGCGTGTCCGCAGACGCCGCAGGAGAATTAACGGCAGTTTGGGCTTGACAAAAAAGGCGAAAAACAGTATACTCTTGACCCGTAATCGAATATGAAACCTGGAAGCAGCCAAGTATCCGCGCGTCCCCAGCGAGCCGGTGACAGTGCAAGACCGGCAAAGCGAGGAGAAGCCCCTGCTGAGTTACAGGCCCGAAACAGCAGTAAGGCCTGTCGGCACCGTCCGTTATCCGCAATAGAGGTGGGCGCGCAAGCGCCAATTGAAGTGGTACCGCGAATCTGTGTCTGTTCGTCTTCAAAAGAGCAGGCACAGTTTATTTATGTAAGGAGAGTAGATTCCCATGAAACAACTGTCTTCCACCGAGCTGCGCTCCATGTGGCTCAAATTCTTCCGGGAAAAAGGCCACAGCGTCATTCCTTCCGCTTCCGTCATCCCGGAAAACGACCCCACCGTGCTGTTCACCACCGCCGGCATGCATCC
>CACWLY010000020.1 GCA_902761825.1 uncultured Eubacteriales bacterium | reverse complement strand
TTCGGCAAGTTTGGTGTCGCAACTCAACTATAACCGATTTTGCATCCTCCTGCACTTCTTTTTTTCTCCCCCTTGTCCAACATGTATTGTAGTCCTACAGCCGGCGCGCCGGAAAATGGGCTTACCCCTTTGCAATTCGGAATCCGATATGATATGATAAAAAAACCGCCGCGGCCCGGCTATGAACGGTTTCGCGGCGGCGATCCGATTGCAGGAGGAATGACCGCGCATGAGCGTTGCGACAGAAATGTTTGGCACCATGGTCTTTTCGGACGAGGTCATGAAAAAACGGCTGCCCGAGGAGACCTACCTGAAGCTGAAGCGCACCATGCGCGGCGGCCATAAGCTGGATCCCCAGGTGGCCGGCGTGGTGGCCGAGGCGATGAAGGAATGGGCGGTGGAAAAGGGCGCCACGCATTATACGCACTGGTTCCAGCCCATGACCGGCATCACGGCCGAAAAGCACGAGGCTTTCCTGCGGACGAACAAAGAAGGCGGCGCGATCCTGGAGTTTTCCGGCAAGGAGCTGATCCAGGGCGAATCGGACGCCTCCTCCTTCCCGTCCGGCGGCCTGCGCGCAACCTTTGAGGCGCGCGGATATACGGCCTGGGATCCCAACAGCTACGCCTTTATCAAGGACGGCGTGCTGTGCATCCCCACGGCCTTCTGCAGCTACGGGGGAGAGGCGCTGGACAAAAAAACGCCGCTGCTGCGCTCGATGGAGGCGCTCAACCGGCAGGCGCTGCGCATCCTCAGGCTGTTTGGGCACGCGGACGTGCAGACCACCTGCGTCAACTGCGGCCCCGAGCAGGAATATTTCCTGATCGACGCGGAAATCCTCAATCAACGCCGCGACCTGATGTATACCGGGCGCACGCTCTTCGGCGCGAAACCGCCCAAGGGCCAGGAGCTGGAGGATCATTATTACGGCGTGATCAAGCCCCGCGTGGCGGCCTTCATGAAGGAAGTCAACGAGGAATTGTGGAAGCTGGGCATCACCGCGAAAACCGAGCATAACGAGGTCGCGCCCGCCCAGCATGAGCTTGCGCCGATCTACAACGTGGTCAATATCGCCGCCGACCATAATCAGCTGACGATGGAGATCATGAAAAAGGTGGCGCAGAAGCACGGCATGGTTTGCCTGCTGCACGAGAAGCCGTTCGCCGGCGTCAACGGATCGGGCAAGCACAATAACTGGTCGCTGTCCACCGATACCGGCGTCAACCTGCTGGAGCCGGGCGATACGCCCGCCGAAAACGCGCAGTTCCTGCTGTTCCTGTGCGCCGTGATCCAGGCGGTCGACGATTATCAGGAGATGCTGCGTATTTCGGTCGCCAGCGCGGGCAACGACAACCGCCTGGGCGGCAACGAAGCGCCGCCCGCGATCATGAGCGTTTTCCTGGGCGAGGAACTGACCGACGTGCTCAAGGCGATCGACAGCGATTCCCCGGTAAATCCCAAGGAAAAAACGCTGCTGCGCGTGGGCGTGCATACGCTGCCCCGCTTCCCGCGGGATACCACCGACCGCAACCGCACGTCGCCCTTCGCCTTTACCGGCAACAAGTTTGAATTCCGCTCTCCCGGCGCGCCCATGAGCGTATCGGGATGCAATATCGTGCTCAATACGGCGGTGGCCGAATCGCTGCGGCAGTACGCCGACCGGCTGGAGGCCGCGCAGGACTTTGAATCCGAATTGCACCAGCTGATCCGCGAAGTGATCCAGGCGCATAAGCGCATCATTTTCAACGGCAACGGATACGGCGCGGAATGGATCAGCGAGGCGGAAAACCGCGGCCTGAGCTGCCTGCCGACCACGGCGGACTGCATCCCGCGCTATGTGACGCCGGAAAACGTGCGGCTGTTTGAGACGCATAAGGTCTTTTCCGAGGCTGAAATGCGGGCGCGCAGCTCCATTATGGCCGAAAATTATTGCAAGGTGCTGCATATCGAGGCGGTGACCATGCTCGAAATGGCGGACCGCGATATCCTGCCCGCCGTCAGCAAGTTCTGCGGAGAGCTTCAGAAGCGTACGGAGCGGCGGGGCAGCCGCTATGAGCGCGAGACGCTCAAGGAATTGGATCAGCTGCTCGACGAGGGCTATGACGCCCGCTGCAACCTGGCCAGATCGCTGGAGATGGTCAACGGCGGCGTGGACGAGGCGGCGGCTTTCCTGTACCGGGATTCCGTGCTTCCCGCCATGCGCTGGCTGCGCGCTGTGGCCGACACCATGGAGACCAAAATGCCCGGCAGCGAATGGCCCTTCCCCACCTACGGCGATATGCTGTTCAGCGTGAAGTAATACCATTCTTTTTCTATGAGCCAATTCACGAAGCGTGAATTCAGACGGGAAAGGGAACGTTCGAGAGCTGCTCGCTCTCGAGCTCTTCGCCAGGCCCCGGACAGGCTCCCTCCCCGGCGGGAGCTCGAGGGCAGCGCCCTCGTCGTTCTCCCTGATCTTAATTCCAACAACGTAGCGCTGCTACGCCTCCCTCCATTCAGCTTAGCCAGGGCGAAAAATCCATCCCAAATCTGATAATCTTTTATACTGAGAATAGTATTAATTCCAATAGTTGCATGATGGCTCTTAGAACGCGAATAATAGTATAAAACTAATCACCGCATAAAAAAGAGACTGCTACGGCGCAGCCTCTTTTTTTCTGTATCGATGTATGAGGAATCATTCGCGTTTTGCTTCATAAACGCGCAGGTTCGCGTATTCGCCGATCATCGGCGCGAGCTGGCGCAGACCGATGCGGCCGCCGCCGAGCGGCGGGCCGTACTGCGCGCCGTCGTCATGGAAGGTCAGCACCTCCAGGCCGTTGATGGCGAAACGCACGTCCGCTCCCTGCTTGAGCAGGGACAGGGTATAGAAGCCGTCCGCGTCGTCGGCGTCGGGAATGGGATCGGCCCCCTGGGCGACCAGGTAAAAGCCGTAGCTTTTCCGCAGATTGCAGGTGTGGAAGCTGCGCTCGTCCTTTTCCTTGCGTCGGAAGAAAGACAGGTGGAAGGCGTTGATATCCCCGTGGTGATACTGCACGTATTCCCCGGTGCGGGGCGCGAGCGAGGGATCGAACAGATCCTGTCCCGACCGGCCGGACGCGGAGAAAAACAGCATGGCCAGGCCGGGCTCCCGCACGGGTTTGAAATCGATTTCCAGCAGCATATCCGCCGGAAATTCCTTTTTGCACCAGAGCACGTAATTGGCCTTCTGTCCCAGTTCCGCGCTTTCGGCGTTTTCCAGCCGCAGGCAGCCGTTCGGGAAGCTCATGAGCGCCTTTCCTTCCAGCAGGAATTCCCCGACCGATTCCGGCGACGAAAGGTTGTTTTTATAGATCAAAGCGCCGCGCGCGCCGTCAAAGCAAGACATATTCCGCCCTCCTTATGCATGATAGTGGAATCAGTATAGCATAAACCGTTCCGAAAAGCCAACTCTTTGTTGCAACTGCCGTTATTTCCGGCTATAATGGAAACAGATGACAGCGTGATAAGGGAGGTCGAACGGTAAATGCGGGTTCGCCTGATGGAAAACCGCCGGGCCAAAGGATGGGCGGCGTTTGGGGGATACTGGCCGCGCGGCAGCGTGCGGGGCGAAGCGTTCCGCCTGACGGACGCGGAAGGGAATCCCGTGCCGGTGCAGAGCGAGACGGCGGCGCGCTGGCCGGACGGATCGGTGAAATGGAGCCACCATATCGCGCGGGCCGAGCTGCTCGGCGCGGGCGGCGAGCTGACACCGGGCGAAGCGGCCGCTTTCCCCGGCTTATCCGTCCGCGAGACGGGCGACGGCTGGACGGTCAGCGGCGAAAGCGTGCACCTGACCGTGCCGAAAGCGGGCGACGCCATAGCGGCGGACTGCCTTCTGCGGCAGGCCGCGGCGTTCGACGCCGTAACGCCGGCGCTGATCCTGGCCCATGTGACGGAAAACGACGGCGGCTGCACGGCGCGCACCCGCGATCTTCCCTGCAAAATACTGAACCGCGAGCTCGAGAGCGCCGGCCCCCTGGAGGCGGTGTTCCGCTTTGACGGCGCGCACGCGGAGGACGGCTGCGAAAAAATGCGGTTCCGTATCCGCATGTACGTCCGCTCGGACGGCGAAATCCAGTTTGACGACACCTTTTTCTTTCAGGGCAATCCCGAAGGCGACCGCCTGGCCGGCTGGGGCCTGCGGTTTGAAACGCGGCTTTCCGGAAGGCCGTACCAGCGGCATATCCGCATGCTGACCGACGGGGCCGTATACCATGACAACCCCACCCAGCTCTATTACTGGAAAAAGCATCTGGATCCCGCGCTGCTGGCAGCGCAGAGCCGCGGGGAAACGGTGAAGGCGACGGAGGAGCTGGACGAGGCGGCGGGCGATCTGCCGCGCTGGGATCATTTTTTCCTGAGCCAGGATTCGGCCGATCATTTCTGCATCCGCAAGAAGGCGTGGGAAAACGGCTGCTGGCTCGACGGCGTGCAAGGATGCCGGGCCCCCGGCTGCGCTGCGGTCAGCGATCCGCTGCGCACGCTCAGCCTGCATCTGCGGGAATGCTGGGAGAAACACCCGGCGGGGCTGGAGGTCAGCGGTCTGTCCGGGGAAAAGACCGTGTGCGCGCTCTGGTTTTATTCGCCCCAGGCCGCGCCCTTCGATTTCCGCCATTACGACCGGCGCGCCTACCCGATGGGCAATTACGAGGGCTTCGACTACATGCTGGCCGACCCCAACGGCATCGCGGTGACCTGCCGGGCCGCGGTTTACGCCGAAAACGGATACACGGCGGACGATGAGCTCAAAGCGCGCACGGAAGCGATCCGCCGTCCGGCGGTCTATCTTGCGTCCCCGGAATACTACCATGAGCATCGCGCGTTCGGCTATTGGAGCCTGCCCGACAGGGGGACGGAGATCGGCCGCTGGATCGAAAGCCAGCTCGACGCGGCCTTTTCGTTCTATGAATCCGAGGTTGAGGCCAGAAGCTGGTACGGGCTTTTCAATTACGGCGACTTCATGCACACCTATGAGGCCGTCCGGCATATGTGGCGCTGGGACGTGGGCGGCTACGCCTGGGACAACACCGAGCTTGCGCCCACTTACTGGCTGTGGCTGTATTTCCTGCGCACGGGCAGCGAGCGGGCCTTCCGCCTGGCCGAAGCGCTGAGCCGGCATACGGCCGACGTGGACATGTACCATTTCGGGCCGATGAAGGGCCTGGGCTCGCGCCATAACGTGCGGCACTGGGGCTGCCCCTGCAAGGAGCCGCGCATATCGATGGCGGGGCATCACAGGCCGCTGTATTACCTGACGGGCGACCGGCGCATCGGCGACTGCATGACGGACAGTCTGGACGCCGCAGGATCGCTGCGCGTGATGCCCTGGTTCAAACGCGGGGACGGAACGGTTCGCCTGCGCAGCGGGCCGGACTGGGCGGCGCTGGTTTCCGACTGGATGACAGCCTATGAGCGCACGCTGTCGCCCGAATGGCGGGAGAAAATCGAAATCGGGATATCCGATCTTCGTCAGACCCCGCTTGGGCTTACCTCCGGCCCGGAGTTCGGCTTCGATCCGCAGACCGGCCATCTGCGCTACGAGGGCGAGCGGCACGGCGGAAGCATGCACCTGCAGGCGTGCATGGGTGAAACCGAGGTGTGGCTGGAAACCGCGGACATGCTGGAAAACGAAGACCTGGCGGAAATGACCGCCCGCAACGGCCTGTATTTCAGCCTTTCCCCGGAGGAGCGCGCGGAGAAATCGGACGGCCTGCTCGAGGGCCGACAGTTCGGCAGCCCCATCTATTCCGCGGAAATGCAGGCGTGGGCCGCGCGCGAAACCGGAAATGCGGATATGGCGCGAAGCATCTGGAAAAACCTGCTCGCCCTGCTGTATTCGCCCGATCGCGCGGAAGGCTTCCGCGCGGTGGCGTACGGCGTACGGGACGACGGAACGCCTTTGCTGGAAATCCCGTGGATATCGACCAATTTCACCGCCCAGTGGTGCCTGAAGGCGATCGTGACTTCCGATCTGATCCCCGAAGGCAGGCCGGCGACCTTCGCGGCGCTGGACGGCCTGCTTCGGGAGCATCCGCCGGAGCACAGGCTGTACGGCGCGTGAATGCGCGGATAAAAAAAGACGGTATGTAAGGGGGCGCGGAAGGTGTCCGGCGGCAAAAAAACGCTGTGCGCCGCCATGGCGGCGGTCCTGCTGATCTGCGCGTGTCTGCCCGCGAAGGCGCAGGAAAAAGCGCCATTGCTGGCGCTTGTCGAGCGGATCGCGGTTTCGCTTGCGGCGTTCGGTCAAAAGGATGAGCGGAAGCGCGACATGGAGCCGGGGGATACTTCTGCCGCATCGCTTTACGAACTGCCGGAGGGTTTGCCGGGGGACGATTCCCTTTGCCTTGCGGTGCTCGGCTTCCGGCTGAATCCGGACGGAACGATGCGCGAAGAGCTGACGCGGCGGCTGGAGATCGCAAGGCGCTGCGCGGAAAAGTATCCCAACGCGCTCATCGTCTGCACGGGCGGCAGCACGGCGGCCAGCGATCCCGCCGCCACGGAGGCCGGAAGGATGGCGGAATGGCTGGCGGAGAGGGGCGTTGATCGCTCCCGGATCGTCGCGGAGGACCGCGCGCTGACGACGGCGCAGAACGCCGCGTACACCCTGGACATCCTGCACGTGCGGTATCCGCGGGTAAGGCGGATCGTCCTTGTTTCCAGCGATTATCACATCGCGGCGGCGAAGCTGCTGTTCGGCATGGAAGCCATTTCGCGCGGAAGCCCGATTCAGGTCGTCGGAAGCGCGGCCTGCCGCGCCCCGGACGGCCTGCTGTCCGCGGTATACCGGGCCGGCGAAATGATCGGGCTGCCCGGCAAAGCCGGAACGGCGCTTGAAACCTTTTTCAAATCCTTTGCTGTTCAAATACGGGAGAAGGGCGTGAGGTAATGCAGAAGGCGCATAAGATGAAATGGGGGCGGGCGATCCTTATTTCGCTTCCGTTCTTTGCCCTGACGATATTCTGGCAGGCGTACGATTATGTCGTTCCGCTGATCCTGTCCGGGCATTACAGGCTGAGCACGACCGTATATTCGCTCGTCATGTCGGTGGATAACGTGGTCGCGCTGATTTTCCTGCCGCTGTTCGGCATCCTGTCCGACAGGATCGGGAGCCGTTCCCCGCTGATCATGGCGGGCATGGCCGGCGGCACGGTGGGCCTGCTCCTGATGACGCTTGAGGACGCCCGGGCGGCCGCGGGGGACGTCCGCTTCGTTCCCTTCCTGATTTTTCTGCTGATCGCGGTTTTCTTCATGAGCCTGCACCGCTCGCCCAGCGCGGCGCTCGTGGCGGATTGCTTCATCCGCCCGCAGCGGACCATGGCGAACGCCGTGCTGAACCTGATGGGCGCGATCGCGGGCGTGCTGTTCGGCGTCGTGGGGCATATGCTGATTTCCGACCGGGAAGGGACGGCCGTCTTTACCAAATGCCTTACCTTCGTCATGCTCGTCATGACGGCGGCGACGCTGGCCTATTTCCTGCTCGCGCGGGAAAAGCGCTTCGTCAGCGAAGTGAAGGAACAGAACAGACTGCTGGGGCTGATCGACGAGAAAACGGACGCGGCGGACAAAAGCAGGACCCGCCTGACCCGGGACGAGAGGAAAAGCCTGCTGCTCATTTTATGCTCGGTGTTCTTTATCTACATGGGCTATAACGGGTTTCATACGCACTATACCAATTACCTGGTGACGCATCTGCGCAAGCCGGCTTCATGGACCGGCCCGTATCTGGTGGAAGTGGGCGTGGGCATGCTGATGATGGTTCCCGCCGCGTTCATTACGGCGAAAACGGGCAGGAAAAAGAGCTGCATGATCGGCATGGCGGCCTGCATCATCGGCTATTTCGGCGCGAGCGGCGTTACCCCGGAGAAGCCCGAAAGCATCTACCTCTGGTTCCTGATCGCGGCGTTCGGCTTTCCGCTGTTCGGCATCAATCTCGGCCCGATGGTGCTTGAACTGGGCAAGGACAGCGATTCCGGACGGTTCATGGGCTTTTATTACGCCGCCGTTACCGGCGCGCAGATCATCACGCCCACGCTGGCAAGCCTGTTTATCAATATGACCGGATACGGCGTTATCGGGATTTACGGCGCGGTTTGCACCGCCGTTTCGCTCTGCGTTCTTTTGCCCGTCCGCCACGGCGACGTCAAGCCCGATTTCCTCCGCGCGTTTCAGGATTCGACGGACGTCGGGGACTGACGCGGGCGGAGAGCGGCGTCAGTTGTCCGCCCGGTTGTAGCCGTTCTTCATGCGCGTGCTGGCTTCCAGCAAAACCTTGTTCAGCGTGTCGATGGTCTGCTCTTTGGCCATGGCGCACAGCTTTTCGTTTGCCTGGGCCGTCAGGGAAAAATCGCCGCTTTCGCCGATCTTTTGGTCGTATTCGCGGATCAGCTGGCGGCCCTTGACGGCGACGGCGTTCTGATACCGTTCGATCATCTGGATGCAGGCGGCGTAGTGCTGGTCGGCGAGCGCGCCGATCAGGCGGCTTCCCCAGTAGAAATTCTCGGTGGAGGTATCCAGCGTGACGTCGCTCAGATATTTGGGCATCGCGTCCACGCGGGCGTACACCGGCAGAGAAGCGCCGAAGGTGGTGGAGCCGAAGCAGATCCATTCGATTCCCTTGAGCGCGTCGGCCACGCCGCTGCGGATCTGGCAGATGGCGGTAACGCCCGTGCGGTTGATGCCGATGGAACGGTACATGCCGCGTTTCCCCGTATCCTGATTGGAATAGGGATTGAAGGGCGTGCCCTGGTAATGCGCGGAAAGCAAATATTTCACGTCTTCCACGGCCAGCTTGCGGTCGGGCACCAGCGCCCAGGGGATGTTGTCGCTTTCGGGCGTGAACTCGGCGTTTTCGCCTTCCCAGCGGTGGGAATACGGCGTGAGGAACCGCCCCATGAACCACGCGCGGGGCGTGTTGTAGATATGGTCCATATCGGAATGCGAGCCGAACACGTCCCTGGGGTTGAACGCGCCGCCCTGGTTGAGATCGAGGCAGTTGTCCCGGATAAACTCCCGCAGGTCACCGGAGCACAGATGCGCCTTTTTCGCGCCGAAGGCGTCCTCCAGATCAAAGGCGTCCATGCCGAACTGATTGGGATTGATCACGCAGGCGTCGTCGGGGATCCGGCGCGCCATCCAATGGTGGCCGCCGATCGTTTCCAGCCACCAGACTTCGTTTTCGTCGTTGAACGCGATGCCGTTGGATTCATAGGTCCCGTATTTCTCCAGCAGCGCCGCCAGACGCTCCACGCCTTCGCGGGCCGTGCGGATGTAGGGCAGCACGAGCACGACGATATCCTCTTCGCCGATGCCGCCGGGGACGTCCTTTTCATTTCTGGATCTGGCTTTTTTGTACTCCACCAGCGGATCGGCGGCCAGCACGCGGGGGTTGGAGGTGATGGTTTCGGTGGCCGTCATGCCGACGTTGGCGGCGTTGATGCCGGTTGCCGCCCAGATGCCGTTCTTGCGGTCGACGCTGGGGCAGGCCGTATAGCGCATCGGCTCCTCCGGCAATTCGATCTCCAGGTGGGATATCACGCTTTTATACTTCCGGGGCTGCTTTTTGGGGTCGACCACGATCAGCTTTTTTACGTCATAGTGCCCGTCGTCGGTACGGGAAATCATCGTGGAACGGTCGTTGCTTGCGTTTTTGCCGACCAGTATGGTGGTGCAGGACATGCTGTTTTCCTCCTTGGCGATAATCAAATGCATTATACCGCGTCCGTCTGCCGGATGCAAGCGCCGGGCCGGCTTTTGCGCTGCCGGCGCGCGGCGGGATTCTTTGTGTGATTTCCCCATATTATTTTTTATAAATTTGTAAGGATTCTATCAGATTGAAGAATGGACTTTTTTACAAATATATGTTATAATGCATATCTGTGGTATATTATGTATCGCAGGCTTTCGCGTACGCGCAGAGTCTTTCCGACGGAGAGGCATGGAAGGCAAAAGGACGCCTCGGTTTTGGCGTTCGCCCGCCGCGGGCTGAACGGCGGGGAAGCACGGAATGGGGTGTGACGGCACACAATGATCGTGGATATGCACTGCCATGTCCTTCCGGGGGTGGACGACGGCCCCAAAACCATGGAGGATTCCATGAAGGTGCTCGCGGAGGTCGCCCGCCAGGGCGTGGGGGAAATGATCGTCACGCCGCATTTTCACCCCGGGCGCTACAAGGTTTACGCTTCTCAGGTCATGGAAACGCTGACGCGGACGCAGGCGGAAGCGGAGAAGAGAAACATCGCCGTCAGGCTGATCCCGGGCCAGGAATGCTACTACTATTCGGAGCTGACGCGCGAACTGAACGCGGGCCATGTTCTGACCATGGCGGGATCGCGCTACGTGCTGGTGGAGTTTGAGCCGGACGCCATGTATTCGACGGTCCGCAACGGGATCCGCGATCTGGTTTCCAACGGGTATCTGCCCATCATCGCGCATTTCGAGCGTTACCGCTGCCTGGAGGGCGAGCCGGAGCGCATGGAGCAGCTGCGGGGCGACGGCGCCGCGCTGCAGATGAACTTCGGCAGACTGACGATCAAGGAGAACATTTTCCGCCGCAATCCGTGGCGCAGGCTGCTGCGGGACGGATTTGTGGATTACCTGGGCAGCGATACCCACGGGATGGAGTTCCGCCCGCCGCACATCGCCGAGGCGGTGGCCTGGCTGGAACAGGAAACGCCCGGGGAATTGGCTCATAAGATACTTACGTACAACATACAAGCGATCCTGAACCACTGAGTATGGATGGAGAATGAAGAACTGATATGGAACAAAAAGCGATGAGTCCCAACGAGAACGTCAAGGCTGCCGCGCTGAACCAGAGTGTACGCGCTGCTGAAATTGAGGACGTGTCCGAAATCGATCTGGTAGAGCTGTTTTTCATGCTGCTTTACCATTGGAAATCGCTGCTGATGTGCCTCCTGATCGGCGCGGTGCTGATGGGCGCGTTCCATACGCGCATGGTCAAGCCTTCGTATCAGGCCAGCACCGAACTGTACATTACCAGCACAGACTCGGTGATTTCGCTGCAGGATCTGCAGATCGGCTCCCAGCTGGCGGCGGACTATCAGGCCATCATCACCAGCCGCGGCGTGCTGAATCAGGTGATCGACGATCTGGCTCTGAACATCAATTATAAAAAGCTGAAGAGCCTGATCACCGTATCAAACCCCTCCGGCACCCATATCATCCGTACCAGTGTGAAAACCAGCGACCTCGCGCTGAGCCGCAATATCGCCAACGATCTGCTGCTGGTGAGCATCGAGCGCATTTTCCAGATCGTCGGAACCAGCGAGCCCACGGTGATCGATTATTCCGAAGCCGCCGCGGTGGAGGAAGTGACGCCCGGCCTTATCAAGTATATGGCGATCGGCGGCATGGTCGGCGCGCTTATTGCGGCCGCGGTGCTGGTGATCCGGATGCTGATGGACCGTACGATCAAGAGCGAAGAAGACGTGGAAAAGTATCTGCAGCTGCCGGTGCTCTCCGCTGTGCCTTACTATAACGATTAAGTCAGGAGAGGCGATATGGAATTTGAAGGACAGAAAAACAAGTTTTTCTCCGCCCGCGAACGCGTGCTGCTCAAAATGTCCGCCCTGCCTTTCCAGGCAAACGAGGCGATCAACAGCCTGCGTGGCAATATCCAGCTGAGCGGATTCGATATCCGCGTCATCGGCGTGACCAGCGCCCTGAAGCACGAAGGCAAATCCTCGCTCTCCTTCCGGCTGGCCAAGAGCTTTGCCGCCCTGGAGAAAAGGACGCTTTATATCGACTGCGATATCCGCAACAGCCAGACCGTCAGCCGCTATAAGATCGCCAAACAGTGCGAAGGCATTTCCGAATATCTGTGCGGAAAGACCGATCTGAACAGCATCATTTACGCCACCCAGGATTCCTGCCTGGATCTGATTCTGACGGGAGCCGTCGCTCCGAATCCCAGCGAGCTGTTTTCCGGCGATCTTTTTGCCAGGATGCTCAAAACGGTGCGGCAGGAATATGATTATGTGATCGTGGATACGCCGCCTGTCAACGCGGTTATCGACGGCGTGCTGATCGCCAACCGCTGCGACGGCAGCATCCTGGTGGTGGAAAGCGGCGTGACCGAGCGGATCCAGGTGCAGCGCGCCAAGCAGCAGCTGGAGTTCGCAGGCGTAAAGCTGCTGGGCGTGGTGCTGAATAAAGTGGGTACGCGCAAGAGCGGCTACGGTTACGGTTATGGCTACGGCTATGGTTACGGCTACGGCTATGGCTACGGTTACGGTTACGGCTACGGCTACGGAGAGGAGAAAAAATCCGGGAAGGAAAAGCGCAGAAAGACCGATAAGAACGCCGCTTCGGGCAGGAGCGGGCAGGACAGCCAGAGTGAAAAATGAGTGAGCATCAACACGAAAAAGACAATGGCGAGCATTCGCACCATCATCATCATGGCCATCACCATGATCACGAGGGCGAGCATCACCATCATCATGGGCATCACCGCCACCGCAGCCTGCTGCACAAAATCAAAAGGAAGCTGAAACGCAAAAAGTGGATCCTTCCTTCCCTGATCTTCGTGGCGGTCGCACTGGCTGCCGCCGCGCTGTGGTCGATAAACGCGATACAGGCGCAGGAAAAGCAGCAGATCGTCTCCGGCAAACAGAAAAACGTGGGCAGCGGGTATCGGGACGTTTCCTATCAGGGAAAGCATTACCGGTATAACAGCCGCATTACCACGATCCTGTACGCGGGCGTGGACTCGGATACGCCGCTGGTGCAGACGGCGAAATTCACCATGGCGCCCCGGGCGGACAGCATTTCCCTGGTGGTGCTGGATGAGATGCACCACAAAATCACGGTCATCGCGCTGAACCGCGATACCATGACCAGGATCCGGAAATACACGCTGAACGGCAAAAGCCGCGGCATGTTCAAGGATCACCTGGGATACGCCTACACATACGGCAACGGCGGCAAGGAAAGCTGCGAAAACCTGTGCGAGGCGATATCGGAGCTGCTGTACGGCGTTCCGATCAACGAGTATGTGATCAGCAACCGCGCGTCGCTTCCGCTGCTGGGCGATGTCATCGGGCCGGTGTCCGTAACGGTGCCCAACGACGATCTGGCGGACGAAAACGCGGCGTATACCGCGGGTTCGGTGGTTACGATCGACGCTTCCAATCTGGAGACCTTCGTGCGCTCCCGCGACACCTCGGCCGATCTGTCCAACGTAGGGCGTATGGAGCGGCAGCAGGCTTACATCAACGGCGCGATGGAGCAAATCCTCAAGCTGCTGCGCGAGAGTCCCAACAACATGTGGAAGATAATCCAGGAGGCCGAAGACTGCGTGCAGACCAATATCACGCGCAGCAGGTATCTGGATCTCACCCGCGTGCTGAAGAACACCAGCTACAGCGCCGGCGATTATTACATCCCGGAGGGCGAACAGGTAGTGGGCGACTTCCATGATGAATTCTATCCGGATGAAGACGCCCTGCTGCAAAAGGTGATCGATATCTTTTACATTGAAAGATAAGATCATCCCATTCTTACGGTATTGACCCGAAAGGGTTGATATAAATCAGCGCAAGCTGTATCTTTCGAGAAAGGAGGATAAAGATATGAAGAAACTGGTTGCAATCGTGTGCATCATCGTAATGATGTCCACGGTGGCGGTAAGCGCTCTGGCTGCCGGCAGCATCGTCGAGCCGCAGGTGATCGTGGTTCCTGAGACGACCCAGGATACCACCAAAACCGAGGTGAAGATCAAGAAGACGAAGACTGTTGTTGCGGAACAGATCGAGTATATGGTCGTTGATGCCGATCCGGCCCGTTACGACATTGAAGCGCTTGGAAATATGGTCAAGGCGGTCAACAGCGAAGATACTACCGTCACCGTTAAGGATGTCGTTCTGGGTTTGGCCGATTTGAACGACAACATCACGGACGAAGGTGTCGCGACGATCGAATCCAAGGATGGCACTGCCAAGACTGTGGATTTGGCGGGATATGACTTTGCCGGCAAATTTTTCGATATCATGATGAAAAAAGGCGGCGTCCTCATGCCCTTTAACGGCGCTGCGGTGACAAACGCCGACGTCAAGGTGGTATTCGATGTCCTGAAGGGCGCTGAAGCAGCTGACCTGGAGAACTATCTGATCTTGCTGGTCAATCCCATCACCGGCCAAGTTGAGTTTATCGAGCTGGATGCCGATACCTTCGATTCCGCCAACGGTTCTCTGAAAGTGAAATTCCCCTTCATGGGCACTTTCACCCTGATCCAGAAGATCGTGGAATGAATTCCCCAATTGCCGATTTGGGAGGCGGAGCGCTCCGCCTCCCAAAAAGGCATCGTGATTGAATGAAAGAACGCCGGGATTGCGACAGTCCCGGTAATACAGGCGAGGTTAATATGGCTTCCAACGGAAATCAGTACCGCGAGAAAAACCGCGTATGGCTCAATATCCTTTACTATACGATCGTCTTTTTCCTCATCCTGTCGATGATCGTGATGTACAGCGGCTGGAAAAAGCGCAGGGCGCAGTATAATATCCTGGTGCAGGAAGCCGCTTACCAGGATCAGGACTTTGAAATTGAATTAAGGAAGCTCAAGGACGTTCCGGAAACGGAAGACGGACTTGATGAAAGCACGGATAATAAATAAGAATGCAATGATGCTTTGACGCACGTTGGAGCATTTACGATACTGTATGCGGCCGGATAAAGCACCGAAGAGATTCTCCGCTGCGAAATCCGGCTGCCGCCGTTTCAAGGGATAAACACTGCCCGGACCTTATACTGTTCTTCTTCTGAAATCTTACATCTTTGGTCGTCTTTTTCATTCTGGCAGCGCGTTGTACGCCCCGCGCCCTGCGCAAGGGCTTGCGCGCGGTTTTCGGACGGCAATCTGCAGGATTGCCCGCCCTCAGTCTCACTGCGTTCGGCGCTGATCCGGTCAACGCAGCGCTGCTGCTTGGGCTGCCGCCCGGCCTACGCTAAAAATGATCCACTGGATCATTTTCCGGGCGCTTCGGCCCCCTTCGTTCCGCTTTGCCAGAACAGAAAAATCCATCCCAAATCTGTGAAGATTTCAGAACGCGAATAGTATTATGCTCTGTATACCGTATACAGAGTTCTTCTTTTTATTTATCGATGATGCGGTAATCCGACTGTGAAAGGACATGCGTGTATGGATACAAGACCGGTTTTTCGCTGCCATTACCGCGCGCAGCTTTGCGCGGAAATGGATGAAGCGCTGCTGACTGCGTGCAGGGAGGAGGCGGAAAGGCTGATACGCGAAGTGCGCATGATGACGGCCGCCCTGTATTATTACGGGAACCAGCTGTTCCTGTACTATGAACCCATCGGCTGCGAATTTGCTCCCGAGACGTTCATGGAACCGCTGCATCCGCTGCTTTCGTCCTGGCCTCAGAAGGAGGAGCGCAGGGATTGGGCCAAAATGTATCACGTATATTGGCACTGTGAGCCCCGGGACGCGGACGACTGGCGGCGCGATCCGCTGCCGCAGCGCCGCCGGGGGCGTATTGCCTATCTGAAAAACGATACCATGTTTGAATATGTGTATCATCATTTCGCCATCGTGAAGGAAGGCTTGCTGAAGGGCGATAAATATATGTCCATCGCGCTGCATGAGGACGTGCTTTTCAGCTATTTTGAAGAGCCGCGCTCTTCGGTCAATATCCGCCGCGCCGACGGCGAATCCCGGGCTATCCGGGGCTGGATGGACGTCGATCCCGACAGCCATTTTATTCATCTGCCCGGCAGCGAGGGACAGAATTTCCTGCTGCTGCCCGATTATTTCGCCCTGGGACAGGAGGGGTGAGCATGGAGCTTCCGAATCTGCTGGATCATCCGTCCCGGGCGTATTCGCCCATCCCGTTCTGGTTCCTGAACGGCGAACTGTCCCATGCGGAAATACGCAGGCAGCTGAAGGATTTCCGCGATCACGGCGTTTACGGCGTGGTGCTGCATCCCCGCATCGGCTTGCCCGGGCGCATCGGCTACCTTTCGGAAACCTTCTTCGATTACCTGCGCACGGCGATTGAAACCGCCCACGCGCTGGATATGCGGGTGGTGCTGTATGACGAGGGCATGTATCCTTCCGGTTCCGCCTGCGGCCAGGTCGTCGCCGGACGTCCCGACCTGGCCAGCAGGGGGATCATGCTGACCGGCAAACCGGAAACGGGGGATACCGTGCTGTGTGAAACCGATGAAGGGTATCTGGTTGAACGCTTCAGCGGCGGCAGGCTGCGCGGGATCCATTTCGGCGAGGACGACGGCGAGCCAAACCAGCCGCTGAGCGCCGATATCCTGAATCCCGAGGCGGTGGAACGCTTTATCGCGCTGACGCACGAAGCCTATTACCGGCATTTTTCGGCGTACTTCGGCGGCACGGTCATCGGCTTTTTTACCGACGAGCCCAGCATCCTGGGCCGCAATGTGCGCGATATGCAGCCCTGGACGAAAGGCTTTGCCGACGTATTCCGGCAGGCGGGCGGCAGCCTGCCCGGCCTTGCCGGGCTGTTTACGGGGTGCGAGAACGCCGACACCGCGCTGTATCACCGCCTGATCCTGCGGCGGGAAGGCGAGGTATACTACGCCCGGCTGTCGGATTGGTGCCGGACGCACGGGATCGCGCTGATGGGGCATCCGCATCAGAGCGACGATATCGAGGTCCTGCGCTATTTCGGCGTGCCGGGACAGGATCTCGTTTTCCGATGGGTTTCCCCGGAAAAGGGCGGCCTGACCGGCATGGACAGCGTGATGGGCAAGTGCGGCGCCGATATGGCCCGGCACATGGGAGCCAAACGCAATGCCAACGAATGCTTCGGCGCGTGCAACCGCGACGGCAATCCCTGGTATTTTACCGGGGAGGATATGAAATGGTATATCGACTGGCTGGCTGTGCGCGGCGTGAACCTGTTTATTCCCCACGCTTTTTATTACAGCCTGGAAGGAAAACGCAGCGGCGAGCGCCCGCCGGACGTGGGACCGGGCAGCGTCTGGTGGCCGCATTACCGCCTGTGGGCCGATTATATGGCCCGCCTGTCGGCGCTGATGGCGGAAGCGCGGTATTGCGCGCGGATCGCGCTGCTGTGCCGGAACCGGGAATTGCACGCGGAAGTGGCCGCTCCGCTGTTTGAAAGCCAGCGCTCGTTTGAATACCTGCCGGAAAGCCTGTGGGCGGTCTGCGCGGAAGAGAATGGAAAACTGCGCTGCGGGGATCATACGTATGAGGCGGTGATCGGCCCGGAGACGCTGTTCCCATCCGTACCGCATTCGGCGGAGACCGTCGCGCCCGACTGCCTGTGCGAGCCGGCCCAGCCCGCGCTGCGCGTCGCTTCCCTGATCTATCGGGGGCTTCCCTGCTGGCTGCTGGTCAACGAGGGAGAAAGCGATATACGCGCCGATGTGACGCTGCCGACCGGAATGCCTTTGGGCGCGTACGATCTCTGGACGGGGGAGAAAACGCGGCTTGAAACGGAAAAGACGGCGCAGGGCGCGCGCTTCGGCCTGTCGCTTCCCCGCAGGGGGAGCCTGCTGATCTTCGCCTGCGCCGACGCGGACTGGCGCGAACTGCCGCGAAGCGAACGGCTTCCGGAAATATCGGCTGATTTTCGCCTGGAAAGCGAGGATCCGGAAGCCTGCGCCAAAACGTACGCGGCTGTCATACCGGCTCCGGACTCCGACGCGCTGCTGACCGTGGACGCTGAGGAGATGGCGGAATTGTACATTGACGGCCGGCAATGCGGCGTCGCTTTCTGGCCGCCGCAGCGTTTCCGGATACCGGCGGGGCCGCGCGCGGGAGAGCCCGTCGCGCTGCGGCTCACGGTGACGGGAAGCCGCGCCAACCGCTACGGACGGCCGGTGTGGTACGGACTGAAAAAATAAATGGTTGCCCGGTTTGTTTATCATTCGTTTATATGCCGCGGATATAATAAACCGATCACGCTGTTTCTGAAAGGTTGTGCGGTATGCTGACGCTGAAGGATATCCGAAAGGATTATGTATCTGGCGCGCTCAAGGTGGAGGCGCTGCGGGGGATCGATATTTCCTTCCGCAAAAACGAGTTTGTGGCCGTGCTGGGGCCTTCGGGCTGCGGCAAGACCACGCTGCTCAATATCATCGGCGGTCTTGACCGCTATACCGCGGGAGATCTGGAGATCAAAGGCCGCTCCACAAAGCAGTACAGGGATAAGGACTGGGACAGTTACCGCAATCATTCGGTCGGCTTCGTGTTCCAGAGCTATAACCTGATCCCGCATCAAACGGTGCTCAGCAACGTGGAACTGGCGCTGACCCTGTCCGGGGTCAGCCCGCGGGAGCGCAGGGAGCGGGCGGTCCGGGCGCTGGAGCGGGTAGGTCTGGGCGACCAGCTGAAAAAGAAGCCTGGCGAAATGAGCGGCGGCCAGATGCAGCGCGTGGCGATCGCCCGCGCGCTGGTGAACGATCCCGAGATCGTGCTGGCCGACGAGCCCACCGGCGCGCTGGACAGCGAAACCAGCCTGCAGATCATGGAAGCCCTTAAGGAGATCGCCCGCGACCGCCTGGTGATCATGGTCACGCACAATCCCGATCTGGCCGACCGCTACGCCACCCGCATCGTGCGGCTGCTCGACGGCAAAGTGACCGACGACAGCATGCCCTTCGACGGCGCCGGGGAGCAGGAGAAGATCGTTACCGGACGCACCGGCATGGGCTTCGGCACGGCGCTGCGGCTGTCGCTCAACAATCTGATGACCAAGAAGGGGCGCACCTTCATGGTATCGCTCGCGGGCAGCATCGGCATCATCGGCATCGCGCTGATCCTGTCGCTGGCCAACGGCGTCAATAACTACATCAAGAACGTGGAAGAGGACACGCTGGCGGTCTATCCGCTGACCATCGAATCGGAAACGATGGACCGCTCGGGCATGATGCTGTTCATGATGGGGCTGGCGCGCACCCAGCAGCACGACGGCAGCGACGGACGCATATACTCCAGCAATATCATGGGCCAGTTTCTGAACGCCATGGTCTCCGAAATGGAGGAAAACGATCTGGCGGCCTTCAAGCGGTATCTGGATACCACGTCGGACATGGACGGACTGATCCAGACCGTCGGCTACGATTACGATACCACGCTGCTGATTTACAATGAAAACGCGAAGGGCGGCGTGCTGCAGGTCAACCCCAGCAAGGTGATCGATACCATGACCAACAGCTCGATGATGAGCGATATGACCTCCATGGCGGCCATGTCCAGCATATCGGGCATGTCGCAGGCGATGAATTTCTACAACATGAACGCCTTCTTCGAGCTCAGCCAGGCCGGCAGCAGCACTTACCAGGTGCTGGCGGGCCGCCTTCCGCAGCGCTACGACGAGGTGCTGATCGTTGTGGGCGACAATTACGACCTGAGCGACCTGGCGCTGTACACCCTGGGCCTGCGCGACCAGAGCGAGGTGACGGGCAAGTTTGCCGCGCTGATGTCGGGCAAGGCGGCCGATGTGGCCGAGGATATCAGCTATACCTACGACGAACTGATGGATATGTCCTTCAAGCTGGTGCTGCCGGGCAATATGTATCAGGCCGGGCTGACGGGCGTGTATTCCTATATCGGGGAGGACGCCGACAAGCTGAGCGCCGTGCTGGCCGACGCGCTGACGCTGAACGTGGTGGGCGTCGCCCGCAGCAGCGATAAGTCGCTGATCTCAACCTTCGCCGCGGGCGGGGTAGGGTATACTCACGACCTGCTGGAATACGTGATCACCCAGAACAATGAGACGGAAGCCGTCAAGGCCCAGCGCGAGCATCCCGATACCGATATCTTTACCGGCATTCTGTTCGCGGGCGGCAGCAATGCGGAGGTGTCGATGGAAATGCTGGACGCCTATCTGGATACCCTGCCGGCGGACCAGAAGGCTTCCATCAAGGGCATGATAGCGCTGATGAGCGAGGAGCGCATCCTCGGCATGATGAAAGAGCAGATGGCCAAGCAGCGCACGACCGCCACCCTGGAAGGCAATCTGGGCAAACTCAGCGCGGCCGATCTGCAAACGCCCTCCCAGATCAAGATCTATCCCATCGATTTTGAAAGCAAGGAAAAGATCGTATCGCTGATTGAAGCGTATAACGAGCGCATGCGCGAGGAAAACCGGGAAGGCAGCGTGATCCGCTATACCGATTACGTGGGCGCGCTGATGAGCTCGGTGACCACGATCGTTGATACCATTTCCTATGTGCTGATCGCCTTCGTTTCGGTGTCGCTGGTGGTTTCCTCCATCATGATCGGCATCATCACCTATATCAGCGTGCTGGAGCGCACCAAGGAGATCGGCATACTGCGCGCACTGGGCGCGTCCAAGCGCGACGTGTCCCGCGTGTTTACCGCTGAAACGCTGATCATCGGCCTCGGGGCCGGATCGCTGGGCATCCTGGTCACCTGGCTGCTCACCTTCCCGATCAACGCCGTGATCCGCAGCGTGACCGACGTGAACGCCGCCGCGATCCTGCCCTGGCGCGGGGCGGTGATCCTGGTGATCATCAGCATGCTGCTGACCGTGATCGCGGGCGCGATCCCCTCGCGCATGGCCGCGCGCAAGGATCCCGTTGTGGCGCTCCGGACCGAGTGACGGGACGCGATAAAAACTGTTTGAGATAAGTCTTTACAAAACGCGCCAAAATGCATATAATAAGTGCATTGTTGGCTATGAAGGAGAACGCCTTTGGCTGTCCGGTCAGAGAGCCGCGCGGGGGTGCGAGCGCGGACGGGCGAAAAGGGCTGCTCGCTCCGGAGCCGCGGCGCTGAAATCATTCAGGCGCTGCGGGTGCGCCCGTTACAGCGCGTTTGAGGGGCGGCAGCATCTGCCGCAAGCAAAGTGGTACCGCGAAACAGCCGTTTCGTCTTTGTAGGACGGGACGGCTGTATTATTTTTGAGGAGGCAGAAAATGCGCGAGATTCCGATTTACGACCCCGCGAAAATCGAAAAGAAATGGCAGAAGGCGTGGACGGACAACAAAGCCTTTGCCGCGTCCAACGACTACTCCAAGCCCAAGTATTACACGCTGATCGAGTTTCCGTATCCCTCGGGCGCGGGCCTGCACGTGGGCCATCCCCGGCCTTATACCGCCCTGGATATCGTGGCCCGCAAGCGCCGTATGCAGGGCTATAACGTGCTGCATCCCATCGGCTGGGACGCCTTCGGCCTGCCCACCGAAAACTATGCCATCAAGAATCATGTGCATCCGGCGGAGATCACCAAAAAGAATATCGATCATTTCCGCCAGCAACTGCAGATGCTGGGCTTCAGCTTCGATTATGACCGCGAAGTGGATACCACCGATCCCAACTATTACAAGTGGACGCAGTGGATCTTTTTGCAGATGTTCAAGCGCGGCCTGGCCTACAAGCGCGAAATGCCCGTCAACTGGTGCACGGGCTGCAAGTGCGTGCTGGCCAATGAAGAAGTGGTGGAGGGCGTGTGCGAGCGCTGCGGCAGCCCCGTGGTGCATAAGCAGCAGAGCCAGTGGATGCTGAAAATTACCGCTTATGCCCAGAAGCTGCTGGACGGCCTGGACGAGGTGGATTTCATCGAGCGCGTAAAGACCAGCCAGCGCAACTGGATCGGCCGCAGCGAAGGCGCGGAAGTGGACTTCACGCTGGAGGGGACCGACGATAAGCTGCGCGTTTTCACGACGCGCGTCGATACGCTGTTCGGCGCGACCTATATGGTGCTTTCGCCCGAGCATCCCTACATCGAAAAATACAGGGACCGCATCAAGAACTACGACGCGCTGATGGAATACCGCGCCGCGGCCCAGCGCAAGAGCGATTTTGAGCGCACCGAGATCAACAAGGACAAGACCGGCGTGGAGATCGACGGCCTGCGCGCCATCAACCCCATGACGGGCGTTTCGATCCCGATCTGGATCAGCGATTACGTGCTGATGACCTACGGAACGGGCGCGATCATGGCCGTGCCCGCGCACGACGAGCGCGACTGGGATTTCGCCAAGAAATTCAACCTGCCCATCATCGAAGTGGTCGCCGGCGGCAGGAACGTGCAGGAGGAATGCTACAGCGACGTGGCGACCGGCACGATGGTCAACAGCGGCTTCCTCAACGGCATGAGCGTCGCCGAGGCCAAGAAGGCCGCCGTGGAATACGCGCAGGAACATGGATTCGGCGAGCGCAAGATCAACTATAAGCTGCGTGACTGGGTCTTTGCCCGCCAGCGTTACTGGGGCGAGCCGATCCCGATCGTGCACTGCCCCAAGTGCGGCATGGTGGCCATGGACGAGAAGGATCTGCCCCTGCTTCTGCCCGAGGTCAAGAATTACGAGCCCACCGAGACCGGCGAATCCCCGCTGTCCAAGATCACCGACTGGGTCAACTGCAAGTGCCCGAAGTGCGGCGGCGACGCGAAGCGCGAAACCGACACCATGCCCCAGTGGGCCGGCAGCAGCTGGTACTTCCTGCGCTACTGCGATCCCAAGAACGATATGGCGCTCGCCGCAAAGGAAGCGCTGGAATACTGGATGCCGGTGGACTGGTATAACGGCGGCATGGAGCATACCACGCTGCATCTGCTCTACAGCCGGTTCTGGAACCAGTTCCTGAACGATATCGGCGTAAGCCCGGTGGCCGAGCCCTATAAGAAGCGCACCAGCCATGGCATGGTGCTGGCTTATGCCTATGAGACCGAGCGCGACGAGAACGGCCAGGTTACGCCCAGGAAGGATGAAAACGGCAATCCCATCATGCTGCTGGACGACAACGGCAAGCCGATCATTGAAAAGATGTCCAAGTCCAAGGGAAATGTGGTGAACCCCGACGACGTGGTCAATGAGATCGGCGCGGACGCTTTCCGCATGTACGAGATGTTCATGGGCGCTTTCGACCAGGCGATCCCGTGGAGCACGACCGGCGCGGCCGGCTGCCGCAAGTTCATAGAGCGCGTATGGCGTCTGCAGGGCATCCTGACGGAGGACGAAGGGCTGAGCGACGATATGAAGGCCAGCGTCCACGCCACCATCAAGAAGGTGTCCGAGGATTACGACACGCTCAAGTTCAATACCGCCATCGCGCAGATGATGACGCTGGTGAACGAAATGGTGAAGAAGGGCAGCGTGACCCGCGGCGAATACAAGGCGCTGCTGCTGCTGCTCAATCCCGTCGCCCCGCATGTGACCGAGGAACTGTGGGAGATGAACGGCTTCGGCGCTCCCATCTATACCCAGCCCTGGCCCGAGTATGACGAGGCTGCCATGGTCAAGGACGAGGTCGAGATCGCGATCCAGATCAACGGCAAGATCCGCGGCCGCATCATGGTGCCCGCCAACCTCACCCGCGAACAGGCCGACACCCTGCGCGATCATCCCGACGTGGTCAAGGCTGTCGGGGACAGGCAGATCGTGAAGTTCATCTTCGTTCCCGGCCATTTGCTGAATATCGTGGTGAAATAAAAACTGATACTATTCTTCTTCTAAAATCTTACATCTTTGGGCGTCTTTTTCGTTCTGGCTGTGCGTTGTACGCCCCGCGCCCTGCGCAAGGGCTTGCGCGCGGGTTTCGGGCGGCAATCTGCAGGATTGCCCGCCCTCAGCCTCACTGCGTTCGGCGCTGCTCCGGTCAACGTAGCGCTGCTACTTGGGCTGCCGCCCGGCCTACGCTAAAAATGATCCACTGGATCATTTTCCGGGCGCTTCGGCCCCCTTCGTTCCGCTTTGCCAGAACAAAAAATCCATACCAAATCTGTTAAGATTTTAAGAGCTATGATGCAAATAGGGAAATAAGACAAAAAGCGCCGAATTTCCGCGAAACAGGAAAGGAAAACGCGCTTTCTTTAGGAAAAGAAAGCTGAGCAAAGAAAC
>CACWLY010000019.1 GCA_902761825.1 uncultured Eubacteriales bacterium | reverse complement strand
ACCTCCCGGAACAGGGCTTCCTTCGGGATCGTTTCGCCCGGGCGCCGGGCCAGGGCATACAGCAGGCGGAATTCCTTCTGGGAAAGGTTCAGGGGTTCGCCGTCCGCATAGGCTTCCGACTGGATAAGGTCGAACCGCAGCGGGCCGATAACGTGATCCTGTCCCCTGGGCCGCAGGCCCTTCGCGTAGGTGAGCAGGGCCTCCGCCCGCACGCCCAGCATGTTCAGGTCATACGGTTTTGTGATATAGTCTTTGCCGCCGTTGCGGTAAGCGGTCATCATGTCTTTATCCGTCACGACGCCCGTGAGGAAAAGGATGGGCATATTGTGCGTCCTGCGGATCTCCGTACAGAAGGAGAGCCCGTCCCCGTCCGGCAGGAGGACGTCCAGGATGATCAGGTCCGGGCTGGCCCGGCGGAGATATTCCCTGGCCTGCGCCACGGTATACGCTTTTTCGGTTTTGTAGCCGTGCCGGGTCAAATACCAGTCGTTGATCTCCATGATCTGCTCGTTGTCCTCCACCAGCAGGATCGTGTCCATCGGCAGCCCTCCTTCCGCAAATTATCTGACGCTATTATACATCAATCCGGATCGAGCGTGTGAAAACCTTACAGAATTGTCAGGTTTCAATCCGCGGGGGCCGCCGCTTCATGAAGCGAAAATTCGCTCCCGTCGATACGGAAGAGCGAATTATCATCGGATATTCACTTGGATGCGATCACGCGGTGGAACCGCCGGCTGGAAGCTCTCCCCGGTCCGGCTGCTATGATTTGAGCGCGTCCAGCAGCTTCTGCCATCCCGCGGGATCCTCGCCGATCACCACGCGCTGCCCGTCGCGGACGATGGGCGTGCGCAAAAACTCCGGCTTCTCCGCGAGATACTCCAATATCACCGTTTCGTTGTCGGTGTGCGCCACCGGATGGGACATTGCGTTCACATTTTCCCTGTCCACCAGATTGCGCGCGCCGCCGGCAGCCCGGGCGAAAAGCTGCAGTTCCCGCAGCCCGGGATGATGCTTTTTCATATCGACCGCCTGCGCCTGAACGCGGCGCTCCTTAAAGAAGCGCTCGGCCTTCTGCACGGCGAAATTCTTTTTATATGTATAGATTTGCAGGCTCATGACAGGAAGGGTTTTTCCTCCTCCTCTTTCAGGAAGGGCAATTCGATGCGGTTCGTTCCCTCGTCCCACAAACGCTCCAGCCGGTAATACCGCCGCTCGTCGGGATGGAAAATATGCACCAGCAGATGCCCGTAATCCAGGATCGCCCAGCGCCCTTCGTTCTGCCCCTCTTTCTTGCGGAGCTGCACGCCTTCTTCCGCCAGCGCGTCCTCCACGTCGTCGCACAGGCTGTGCACCTGCTGCGCGTTGCGGGCGGTGCAGATCACCATGTACTCGGTGATCACCGTCAGGTGGCTCACATCCAGCGCGATGATATCCAGCGCTTTCTTGTCGTAGAGGATTTCTGCCGCGCGCAGAGCCAATGCACGTTCATCACTCATGTCCGTTCCTCCTTCTGTCTTTTCATATCTTCTATCATCCGTTGATATTCTTCGGAAAACGTTAGCCCGCGGGCCAGCACATAATCGCGCGTGCGCTCCATGCTCATAAGCACAGCGGCGTCCAGATCGGTCTCCGCCGCGGCGCGGATCTCCGACAGGCCGGGATAATCGGCGCGGCCCGGTTCAATGGCGTCGGCGATATACAGCACCTTGTCCAGCATGCTCATGCCCATTTTGCCGGTGGTATGGCAGGCGATGGCCGACAGCACGCGCTTATCCGTAATGCCGATCTCGTGCTCGACGATGGCGGCGGCCAGCGGCCCGTGCAGCAGGTTTCCGCTGTTCATCACCGCTTCGGGCAGGTTCAGGCGGTATTTCAGGGCCAGCTCCCGCATGCGCTCCAGCGGCAGCGGCTTGGCGATATCGTGCAGCATGCCGGCGACCCCGGCCGCCTGCACGGGCGCGCCGTGGCGTTCGGCCAGCGCGGCCGCCGTCGCGCGCACGCCCAGCGTGTGCGCCATCCGCTTTTCCCCCATGCCGTACTGCAGCAAAGCGGGCTCGTAATCGGGCTGATACAGGCCGTTCGCGGCCATATAGCGGCCCACGCCGGGCGGAAGCAGGCCTTCCGCGTCGTCCAGCCGCCGCAGGCGTTCCACAACGCTCCCGCTGGATACGTCCATCTGCGTTCCGGACAGAACGCGGATACGCGCGCCGGGAACGGGACACGCCGCGTCATACCCCGGACGCGGAAATACATAAAACTCGCAGGCGGCAAACAGCGCTTCCGCCTGGTACCATCGGGACAGCGAGGGCAGCTTGTCCGCGCCCGCGATCCATACGATCTGCGCGCCCGGATACCGCTGCGAAAGCAGAGGCACCGTATCCACGGCGTAGCAGGTATCGCCGCGAAGCTCGATATCGCTGACCTCAAGCCGGGCATCGGCGCGCGCGGCGATGCGGCACATTTCCAGCCTGTGCGCCGCCGAAGCCAGCGCCGCCGGCCGGTGGGCCGGGGTCTGGCAGGGCGCGAGCAGCACGCGGTCCAGCCCGGCGTTCAGCGCCGCTTCGGCCGCTTGAATATGACCCGAATGAACCGGGTCCATCATGCCGCCGAGCACACCGATCCGCTGCATACATTCCTCCGTTGTCTTTCCTCTGAACATATTATAGCGCATTCCGAGGCAAATTACAAACATAAAGGAGAGGATTTGATGCAGGAATACTTACAAAAAACACAGCTGAGCGGGGTAATGGACGAAATCGGGGCGCTGATCGCGCTGCTTGCCGGCAGCCTGGGGCTGTACCTGCTGCTGTGGGGGCTCAGGCCCATGTCCGTATTGGCCGGCATTTCCACCTTCACGCTGTGCGCGCTGCTGCGCGCGCAGACCCGCGAAAGGCGGCTGCGCCGACGGGAAAAGCGCCTGCGCGGCCGGATCGGCGGCGAAATGCGGCTGGAAGCCTGGACGACCTGCGCTCCGGCAAAGGCGCACTATGAGGCGGCGGCCCTGCTGCGCGGACTGTATCCGCTGGAGATCCGCCGCGCCACGGCGTCCGGCGCGGTCTGCTCCCTGTCCGGCCAAAGCGGCGAGGCGCTCGTCGCCTGCGCGCAGCTGCACCGTTCCGAGCAGCTGTCCGCCCGGGACGTGGCCGCGTTTCAGCGGGCCTGTCTGGCCGCGAGCGCGCAAAAAGGCTGCCTGTGCGGTGCGGCGGCAAGCGCCGCGGCGCGCGAACAGGCAGCCTTGTATCCTCCCGTCACGCTGGTCGGACGCGAGGCGATGATCGCCCTCGCCGGAGCGGAATACCCGGCGACCGACAGGCAGCTGGTGGAACTGGGCAGACGTTTCGCGGGCAGGCACAGCCTGCGCTCGCTGAAAGCCGCTCTCGTCGAGGGCGGCCGCGCCAAAAAATTCCTGCTGTACGCCCTTCTGCTCCTGAGCCTGTTTTTCCTCTCGGGGCAGTGGATCTACGCGCTGTTCGGAACCGCCTGCCTGCTCCTGATGGCCGTCTGCCGGATCATGGCCGGGAAGCACGCGGAAACGCTCCTGAACTGACCGCGTTCTTTACGGCTTATCCTATTCGCGTTCAATGAGCCAATTCACGAAGGGTGTATTCAGACAGAAAAAGAAACGTTAGGGCCTACGCGATCCGGGGCCTTCCGGCCCGCCCTCGCTGAAATTGATCCACTGGATCAATTTCCGGGCGCTGCGGGCCCCTAAAACCTGCGCCAAAGGGCCCGCTTGAGTCCGGGGCCTTCCGGCCCGTCCTACGCTGTTCGCTTGCGCTGGCCCGCAGATTGCCGCCCGCAACCCGCGCTTCCCGCAGGGAGTAGCGCGGGGCGAGTCAAAAGAAAGCGCGTATTCCCTGCCTGTTTCGCGGAAATACGGCGCTTTTTGTCTTATTTGACCATTTGCATCATGGCTCTTAGAAAGAATAGTTTTATTCTTCAAACTGATAATTGCCGCCGGTTACGGTCTGGCGTCTGCCGAGCGGAAGGACGATTTCAGCCTCGCAGTTGGCCGGGATCGTGACGGAATAGACAGTTTTTCCGTTTTCCTTTTTCCAACCGCTGACCACTTCGCCGTACACGCTCCGGTACCAGGCCTCGGCATGGGCGAGGCTGCCGCCGGGACGCGGAGAAATGACAAAGCGGTTTTCGCCGCTCACGCGGATGCCGCACATGGTTTTGAACAGCCATTCGCACACCGCGCCCTTGGAATAGTGGTTCAGCGATCCCAGGCTGACGCCGGGCTTGCCCCAGGGACCTTCCCAGTTTTCCCATACGGTGGTCGCCCCGTTTTTCGGCATGGAAAGCCAGCCGGGGATCTCCTCATTTTCCAGCAGGCGATAGGCCGCTTCGATATCGATATCCGTCAGCACGTCCAGGATGAGCGGGGTGGAAAGGAAACCGGTTCCCAGCCGCCAGCCGTAATGCTCCAGCGCCCGGATCAGGCGCTTTTTCGCAAAGGCGGCCTGCTCTTCATCCAGCAGATCCAGCGCCAGCGGGCGCACCAATTGCGCCTGACGGTCGGTATCCAGCGTATATTTGGGCTGGACGGCGACCAGTTCCCGATAGGCGCAGCGGCAGCCCTCGGCGGTATCGCTGAATTCTTTGGCGTCCTCCGCGCGGCCCAGCGCCCCGGCGATCTCGCTCATCATGCCCAGCACCCAGGCGGTATAGGCCGTGGACACCTCGGGATGCGGGGCCACGAAATCCTGCCAGCGGAAGGCGCATACGTCGGCCGGTTCCGCCCATTCGCCGTAGCTCTGTCCCCGGTTGACCAGGTATTTCGCGTTCTCCCTGGACAGCCTGATATGCTCGGCGAACACCGGCATATTCTTTCCGCAGCGGCGCTCCATGAAGCGGGCGTACTTCGCCATGCCGTCATAATACTGCCGCAGGATGCTTTCATCCCCGAACAGCTTCCAGTACCGATAGGGAATCAGAATGCCCGCGTCGGCCCAGCCCACCGAGCCGTTCATGGGGCGCATGCTCGCGTCCGCGCCGCCGTCCGGCACGATATGCGGGAGCTTGCCGTCCTTTCGCTGCCAGTCGAACAGATCCCGCAGGTATTTCCGGGAGAACGCGGCGAAGTCAAAGAGGATGCCCGCGGTCTCAAAGAAAATCTGCGCGTCGCCCGTCCAGCCGTGGCGCTCGCGGGTGGGACAGTCGGTGGGGATGTCCAGATGATTGCCCTTCGCGGACCAGACCGTAGCGTCCACGAAGCGGTTCAGCAGGTCATGCGAGCTGGCAAAAAAGCCCGTCTGCTCCATGTCGGAATAGCAGGCGACGGCCTCCACGTCCCCGGGGGTGATCTCCGCGTCGCCTTCCATTTCGGCGTATCGGAAGCCGAACACGGCGAAGCGGGTCTTGTATTCGTTGAGGCCCTCTTTGCACGTGAAATCGACCCGCTGCAAGGGGGTTGTGTATCCCTTATAGTTTAACTGAATATTGGCTTGAGTCAGATTGCCGTCGGCGTCCAGCATTTCGCCGAAGCGGAAGAACAGCTTCTGCCCCGCGCGGGCGTTCACCCGGAAGGCGAGGATGCCCGCGATGTTCTGCCCGAAATCGAGCAGCGTTTTTCCGTTTGGCGCTTTCGATATCACGGGATGAAAGCGCTCCTGCTCTAAAACGGGCACGTTATTGGAAGCGCAGGGAACGACGGGATGGGCGGTTTCTTTCGCTTTGCCGCCATAGGAGGGCGCCCGGGCGGCGTCGACAATCTCGCCGTCCTTGTTGTCGGCCTGCCGGATCGGGCCGTCGCTGCTCCAGTCCCAGGTTCCGTCGGTAACGACGGTTTCCCGTTTTCCGTCCGTATAAGTGATTTCCAGCTGGGCCAGCAGTCTGGTTTCCGTGCCGTACTGATTCCTGAGCCCGTGCGCGCCGCAGGAGCCGCGATACCAGCCGTCGGCCAGCATCACGGTCAGGGCCTGCCCGCCCTCGCTCAGCATATCCTTTACGTCATACGTCTGGTACTGGATGCGCCTGCGGTAATCGGTATAGCCGGGGGCCATGAAAAAGCCGCCGATCCTTTCCCCGTTGAGCCGCGCTTCGTACAGGCCGCAGGCCGTGATATACAGGCGCGCGCGTTCGATCTTACCGTTTACCGAAAAGGTCTTGCGGAAGCAATCCACGGGATAGCGCCGCTTTTTGTTGGGCGTGTAGTTCCCCGTGATCCATTTTGCCCGCCAGTCGCTTTTCTCCAGCAGGCCGGTTTCAAAGGACGCCCCGGCCCATTCGCCGGGCTGATCGTTTTCATCCCAGAGGCGGATCTTCCAAAGGACGCGCTCCCGGCTGCTCAGATCGAGGGGATAGACGGCTTCCATGGAAGAAGACGCCGTCTTGCCGCTGTCCCATTTGTCGGTCACGATCCGATAAGCGGTCTGCTTCACGCCCTGATCGCAGTTCCACATGAGCCGCGGACGCGTCATATCGATGCCCAGGGGATCCTTCAGATATTCGGTGCGCAGGCGAATGGCTTTCATAGCGTATTCCCCTTTTTTGTTCATTGCTCCGATTCGTTCATGGCCTTCAGGATCATTTCATACAGCGGCCTGGCCTGCGGCGCGTAGCTGAGCATGGACGAAATGGGATTGCCCAGCACATATTCGATCATGGGATTATCCTTCATTTCGGGCATGTACTTTTTCAGGAGAGGCTGGGCCGCGGGATGCTCCAGCATCACGCGCAGGGGGATTTCCAGGGTGTAGCGGTCCTGCTCCAAATGGGTTTCGGTTTCGTATTCATAATGATAGCTGCCGCTGCCCAGGGTGATGGTTTCTTCCTTTTCGGGCAGGGTCAAAAGCGCTTCGGTATTGGCAGGCACGGCGACGTCCACGGTGATTTTGCCGTTTTCGCAGCGCCAGGCGGTTTTGATTTCGCCGTATACGCTTTCAAAGGTCAGTTCGGTCCAGGTGATGCCCTTCACGAACTGCGGAGCGATGGCGAAACGCTTGTATCCGGGCTCGATCAGCCGCAGGCCGCAGAGCCGGGTATAGAGCCAGAAGCCGATGGAACCGTAGGCATAGTGGTTCAGGCTGTTCATGTTGGCGGGGTTGAAGCTGCCGTCGGGCATGATGGAATTCCAGCGCTCCCACACGGTGGTGGCCCCCATTTTGACCTCGTACAGCCAGCCGGGATTTTCCTCCTGCAAAAGCAGCTTGCCCGCCAGGCCGTGCTTGCCGTTATCGGTCAGCGCCAGGCACAGGTAGGGCGTGCCGATGAAGCCCGTGGTCAGGTGGGTCTTGTGCGCGGAAATATTGCTTTCCAGGCGGTCGGCAATCGCGGATCTGAACCGCTCTTCCGCCAGGCCGAAATGCAGCGCCAGGGTCATGGCGGTCTGGGTTTCGGATACCAGGCGGCCCGTTCTGGTCACGTATTCGTCCCGGAAGGCGGCGAGCACCCGTTCCCGCAGCGCGCAGTATGCCTTTTCGTCCTCGGGCTTGCCCAGCGCGCGGGCGGTATCGGCCATGATTTGCAGCGACCACAGATAGCAGGCGTTGGCCGCGAAATAATCGTCGGTCGCGCCCTTGCGCTCCTCGGCCAGGCCGTTGCTTTCGCTGTCCAGGCCCAGCCAGTCGCCGTACTGGAAGCCGGTCTGCCACAGTCCGTTTTCCCCGCACTGACGGGTGACGTAATCCACCCAGGTTTTCATGCTGGGATACTGTTCCTCCAGCAGCTGCCTGTCGCCGTACACCTCGTAGAGCGTCCAGGGGATCACCGTAGCGGCGTCGCCCCAGTAGGCCGAGCCGTTCTGCTTCGCGCCGCCGGGGCCGTTGGAAAGCACATCCGGCACCACCTGCGCCATGCCGGTCTCCGCGTCCTGATCAGCCGCGAGATCGCGCAGCCATTTGCGCATGAAGGGCATGATATTCTGATGGAAGGCCGCGGTAGGCGTAAAGGCCGTGGCGTCGCCCGTCCAGCCCAGGCGCTCGCTGCGCTGGGGGCAGTCGGTAGGCACGTCCAGGTAATTATCCCGCTGTCCCCAGACGATGTTCTGCTGCAGGCGGTTGACGCGCCTGTCCGAGCAGCGGAAGGAGCCCGCGGCTTTCAGATCGCTGGACAGGTGGCAGGCGGTCAATTCGATCTCCTGGCCTTCCTCCAGCCCTTCCAGGCAGATATAGCGGAAGCCGTGGAAGGTGAAATGCGGGCGGAGAATCTGCGCTTCGCCGTTCAGGATATACGTGTCCGTGGCCTTGGCAAAGCTCAGGTTCGCCGTATAGAAATTGCCGTTTTCGTCCAGGCTTTCGGCATGGCGCAGCGTGATTTGCTGTCCCTTGCGGCCATGAATCCTCACTTCGGCCCAGCCGGTCAGGTTCTGGGCGAAGTCGATCACCCGCTCCCCGTTGGGCGCGGTGAAGTCCCTGACGGCGGGCAGACGCGTCAGGCACCGGACGGGCTCATTTTCCTGAGCGATCAGGGTATCAAACGCGCCGTCGAAGGGCAGCGCGGGGCCGACGGGCTGTTCCGCCGCCGTCGTATCCTGGGTTTCTCCGTCATAGAGCTGGGAGAAACGGATGGAGCCGGTGGAAACCCGCCAGCTTTCGTCAGAGCCGACGGTTTCCTCCGTGCCGTCCGCGTAGGTCAGCACCAGCAGGGCCAGCAGCGCCGTGGTGTCGCCGTAGTGATTGGGCGTGGGATGGAAGCCCAGCGGTCCCTTGTACCAGCCCTCGCCCAGGGTGAAGCGCAGGGTGTTTTCCCCTTCGCGCAGGGTATCGACGGCATAGGTCTGGTATTGCAGGCGCTTGCGATAGCTGGTCCAGCCAGGGGCGAAATACGCGTCGCCCACCTTTTCGCCGTTGATTTCCGCTTCATACAGGCCGTACGCCGCAGCGTACAGGCGGGCTTTCTCCGGGGGCTTTTTCGCGGTAAAGACCTTGGTGAAAACCGGGCTGGCCGTTTCCTCCTTGGGCAGACCGTGGGTGATCCATCGCGCTTTTCCCATAAACGCCGCGCCGGACAGCAGCCCCGTTTCAAAGCGCGAGGAGGCCGCCGCCGTTTCGCCCTGATTGGTCCAGACCGTGACTTCCCAGCTATACGCCGCGCGTGGTTTCAGCGCAGGCCCGCCGCAGGCGATCAGGATGCTCCGTTCGCTTTCCACCCGCCCGGTATCCCAGGTTTCGCCGCCGCCGGTTACGGTGAGCCGGTAGGCGGTTTGCCGGGTGTTCTTCGTCCCGGTGCGCAGTTTCCAGCTGAACCGGGGCTGCGCGGCGTCCAGCCCCAGGGGCTCGTTTTTATATTCAACGGTCAAATCGTAAAGCTTCAGCATGGCGGCCTCCTTTCAATCGTTCATTCCGAAAAGCAGTTTTCGCGCATCCAGGTATCGGCCAGATCCGGCCATACGGAGACTTCCGGAACGGTCTTTCCGGCAGGGAATCCGTCGCCGTCGCTGAAATGGAGGAACAGATTCAGGAAATCCTTGGCCTGCTCGGGCACCTGGATCTCACCGTTTTGATAAGCCTTGGCGATGCCCATGATCTGTTCCAGGCAGTAGGGTTCGCCAAACCGGCCTTCCGCCCAATCGTCATTGGCCAGGGACAGGCCGTGGATGCCTTTGGGGAACACGTGATGCTCGAAGGGGATCTTCGCTTTTTTCAGCGCCATGGCCATAAGATAGCTGTTTTCCACCGGCACCAGTTCGTCCGTGGCGGTTTGCCACAGGAAAATGGGCGGCGTGTCGGCGTTGACCTGCTTTTCCAGCGACATGTACTCCAGCTCTTCCGCTTTGGGCTCAGGGCCGATCAGGGCGTTAAAGGAATCCCGATGGGCAAACGCCCCGGAAGTGATCACCGGATAGGACAGGATCGCGCCGTCCGGGCGGTTGGAAACGCCCGGATAAGCGCCGTCCTGAACATCCTTCCAATGCACGCACAGGGAACCGCACAGATGCGCGCCGGCGGAAAAGCCGCAGAGTACGATCCGGTTGGGCGCGATGTGGAATTTTTCCGCCTGCCCGCGGATCAGACGCATCATGCGGGAAATATCCCGCAGCGGCTGCATATGCAGATCGGCAATGCCCAGAAAATTCGTGGTATAGGTGCCCACAAAAGCCTGGCAGCCCTTCTCATAAAAGCGCTTCGCCACGATTTCCCCTTCGGTGGGAGACACCATACGGTACCCGCCGCCCGGAATGACCAGCACGCAGGGCCGCGTTTCCGCGTCCTCATGCAGATAAGTGCGCAGGTTGGGCTGAAAACCAAAGGCGGCGGGATAGGTGTATTCGCCTTCCTCCCAAATGTTGATGCGTTCGTGCAGCATGGTTCTTCTCCCTTAATGATTCAGTTGATACAGAATGCCGTTCACGGCCTCCCAGGTAAAGCCGGACACGAAGCTCACCAACCACCGCAAGGGCATGGAATCCATGATCGCGGCCATGAACTCCGGGTCCATATCGGCCGCTTCCGGCGCGGGAGCGCTGCTCTGCATGGCGGCAAGCACCGTCCGGCCCTTTTCCGTCCGCATGATTTCCCCCAAAGTGGAATTGGCGGTAAATTGGGGCACGAACGGACGGACGGGCGCAACGCGCACATTTTCGGCCAGCAGCACGGTTTCCGCGTCCTTGCAGATCTGAACGGCATATTCCCCATTCTCCACGTACCAGCCATGCTGCCGCGTATCCCACACGGCGAAGCTGCGCTTATCCAGCGTAAAACGCACCGTTTTCTTTTCCCCGGGAACCAGTTCTATTTTATCAAACTGTTTCAGTTCCCGCAAGGGACGGATAAAGCTGCCCTTGGACGGCGCGATATAGAGCTGCACGACTTCCTTGCCGGGAACGCCGCCGATGTTCTCCACGTCCACGGAAACGGTCAGCGTTTCGTCGTCCTTCATTTCCGCGCGGTCCAGGACGAGGTTGGAATACCGGAACTCCGTATAGCTCAGGCCGTGACCGAAGGAGAACAGCACGGGTATCTTTTTGGAAATATAATACCGATAGCCCACGAAAACGCCCTCGCCGTAGGCGCAGCGCTCGTTTTCGCCGCCGAAAGTCAGGAAGCAGGGGGTATCCTCCAGCCGCAGCGGGAAGGTTTCGGCCAGACGCCCGCCGGGGTTCACCCTGCCGGTGAGCACGTTCGCCACGGCGTCGCCCACAGCCTGGCCGCCCAGATAGGCTTCCACCACGCCCTTGACCTTCCCGATCCAGGGCATTTCCACCGGCGCGCCGTTGTGCAGCACCACGACGGTGTTTGGCTGGACTTCGCAGACGGCTTCGATCAGCGCGTTCTGGCAGGCCGGCATCCGCATATGCTTGCGGTCGTAGCCCTCGGATTCAAAGGCCTCTGGCAGGCCGGCGAAGATCACGGCCATTTCGGCGGCAGCGGCGGCCCTGACCGCTTCGTTCAGCAGCGCATCGTCCGTTTCGTCCCTGTCGTCCCGGAAGCCCTCGGCGTAGGAAACCCCGGTATATCGGGCCAGGCTGTCCAGCGCGGCGCTCAGGCGGCTGCTGTTCACGTGGCTGCTGCCGCCGCCCTGATAGCGGGGCGCTTTGGCGTACTTGCCGATCACCGCCAATCTGGTTCCCTTCCGCAGGGGCAGGATATGATCCTCGTTTTTCAGCAGCACGATGGATTCTTCCTCGGCCTGCCGGGCGATCTCATGGTCCCGCTCGCGGTCGAAGGTTTCCTTTTGCCGGCTGTCCAGGAAGCGGTAGAGGATGGTCAATATCCGCTCGACGGCCTGATCCACCGTCTTCTCATCCAGCGTTCCGTTTTTGACCGCTTCCACGATCAGCGCGTCGTTGACGCCGCCCGAGCCCGGCATTTCCAGATCGCAGCCCGCCTTGAGCGCCTTCACCCGGTCGTTGACCGCGCCCCAGTCCGACACCACGAAGCCGTCGAAGCCCCATTCATCCCGCAGGATGTCGGTCAGGTATTGTTTATCCTCGCCCACGTATTCGCCGTTCACGCGGTTGTAGCTGTTCATGACCGTCCAGGGCTTTCCCTTTTTCACGGCGGTCTCAAAGGAGGCCAGGTAGATTTCCCGCATGGTGCGCTCGTCCACGTCGGAGGAGGCGGTCATGCGGCGGTATTCCTGGTTGTTGGCGACAAAATGCTTGAGGCTCGTCCCCACGTTCCGGCTCTGCGCGCCTTGAATATAGGCGGCGGCCAGCTCGCCGGAAAGGAAGGGATCCTCGGACAGGTACTCAAAGTTCCGGCCGCACAGGGGCGAGCGCTTGATGTTGATGGCCGGGCCCAGGATCACGCCCACGTTCTCGGCCTGGTATTCCCGAGCCAGGGTTTCGCCGATCCTGCCGAGCACGTTTTTATCCCAGCTGCTGGCGCTGGCGCAGCCCGCGGGGAAGCAGACGGCCTCGATGCTTTCGCCCACGCCCAGGTGGTTGGCGTTCTGCTCCTGCTTGCGCATGCCGTGGGGGCCGTCGGACATCTCCAGCATGGGGATGCCAAGCCGCTCGACGGGCTTGGTGTGGCCGAAATCCAGGCCGGAGCACAGGGAGGCTTTTTCCTCCAGCGTCATTTTCCCGATCAGGGCCTTGATCTCGTTAGGCGTCATGTTTCAATCTCCTATTTTTATATAAAGGGACACGGTTTCCCTCGGGGTGAAACCGTGTCCGTCTGACAAACGGCAATCAACGGGTAGTATGACGGTCGTAAATCTCCTGCCGGATCCTGAGATTTTCCTCCACGCCCAGGGACATCATGCGCTCCACGTACTTCTGGAAGGTTTCTTCGGTCAGCGGTTCAGTGCCGGAGATGAACTTGGGCACCATCACGTTCATGTAATCGGTGTAGCTGGTGTTGTTCTGGGTGAGCGTGTTGCTCTCGTCCGCGGTGGCGTAGGCGGAAGAAGGATAGTTGTTGCCCGTGCCGTAGCGGGTCCACTGATCGTTGGCCTTCAGGGTGAAGTCAGCGTTGGAGGCGTTCACGTATTCCACCAGGACCAGGCCGGGCAGACGCTGGCCGTTGAGTCCGATCCGCTGCAGAGGCGCTTCGGCGGTATCGTCCACCAGGGGATGCCAGTGGAACTTGCCTTCCTCGTCGAAATAGTAGGCGCCGTCGGTGATGTTCAGCTGCTTATACAGCTCGTTCTCCTCGGAGCCGTGAGCTTTATCCAGGCCGTACTGGGTCAGCATGCCGCCTTCTTCGGTGAACAGGAAGTCCGCCATGGTGAGGAAGCGGATCAGCTTTTCATCGGTGCACAGGGTGCTGGCTACCCAGCCGCTCTGGTTGGAATTGGCGCGGTCGGAGATCAGGGTCAGGGTGCCAGACTGGCTGCCGTCCTGGCCGTTGGCCGTATCCAGGGGGGAGGCGATGCCGCGCACATCGAAGAAGAGGCCGTATTCAGGCATGGACATGGCGCTCGCAAGCTGGCTGGAGAGGCCGAACCATACGCCGGCCGCGCCGCCGTAGGTCAGGGCGGTGTTGGGCAGATAGAACAGATCGGTGGTGCGGCTGGCGAAATCCTTGTAGATGTAGCCCGCCTCGTACCATTCGTGCATCTTGGTCAGATAATTGTAGAATTCCTTGGTGACGGGGCTGTACTTCACTTCGCCGTTCACTACGTAGAAGTCGCCCGCGGCGCCGAAGCCGTTCTCCATTTCGCCCGTGGTGAACATGCCGGTGGGCGGCAGGATCAGGGGCGCGTAATCCTTGAAGCCCGCGGCTTCAAAGTACATTTTCATCAGGGGCAGCATGTATTCCCAGTCCTCCACGGTGGTGGGCTCGTCATTGCCGCTGGGGAAGGATACATAGCCGCCGGTCATGGTATCCAGGATGTCGCGGCGGTACACCATGCCGCCCCACAGGATCACTTCGTCGGGAACGCGGACGGCGGCGGGGATGGTAAACAGATGCCCGTCGGGATCATAGAGGGCGTTGTACACATCCGCGTTGGCGGGATCCGCCAGGAAGGCCTTGAAGTTGGGCATATACTGTTCGACGTAGGGAGCCAGGTCGCGGATAACGCCGTCTTCATACAGCACGGCGGTGCTGTCCTGGGAGTAGGTGATTTCAAAGATATCCGTGTATTCCCCGGTGCCGATCATCAGGTTGAACTGATCCTGCTCGCTGCCCATGGGGGGAACCTGGAAATCCATGGTCATGTTGAACTTTTCGTTCAGGTACTGCACCACGGGGTTGTCGCTGTAGCTGCTGTAATAAGTATAATCGTCAGGGAACAGCCACATGGTCACGGTCATGTGCTCGCTCAGATCGTCCTCCGCCAGCGCGGCGCCGGATACGCTCAGCAGCATCATCAGCGCCAGCAATGCGGCCAACAGCTTCTTCGTCATTTTGATTGTCCTCCTGTCCTGTCATTCGATTGGGAAATACGTTTCTTTCAGCATCTTCATTGTACCTGATCTATCTTTGCACTTCTTGCAATTATGTGCGAATTATGTTAAAATTGTTTGGAAATGAGAAATTCATAAGGGAGGCCGCGCCCTATGCAGGATCAAAAGTTTCTGACAGATTTCTGCTTATTGTTTTACGAGATCACCAACTGCCCCATCCACCTGTATGACGGACGCAAGCGGATATCCGTCGTGCCGGAGGATCCGTTTTCCCTGGTCGCGTATCACGAGGACGCGCTGTGGAAACAGCGCGGAACCGGCTATACCGTATCGGAAAGCGGGCTGTTCTTCGCGCGGGTGCCCATCGAAAAGAGTGAAATGAGCCTTGTGATCGGTCCGTTCGTGATGAATTTCCTGTCGGAAGCGTATGTGCGGCAGGTGATCAGCGAGTACGCGATCACCTCCACGCCGCCGGAAGTGGTGGCGGACTACTTGCATTCCATCGCTTCCGGCGTGTTTTCAAAAGCGGTCACGCTGGTGCGGGTGGTGTTTTTTTCCATGACGCGGCGGCTGCCCGATAACGACGAACTGTTCCGGGACTCGCCCAGGGACCTGCAGACGCAGATATCCAGACGGCACACGGAATCGCTGGTCCAGGTGCGGGAGGAAGAACAGTATCATAACACCTATAATTTTGAACGGATGGTGTTTTCAAGGGTTCAGAAGGGCGACGTGGACTTCTTCCGCAGCGGCATGCGCTCTTCTGCGTACAAGGTGGGCAAAATGGCGGATACCAGCCTCCGGCAGGAAAAAAACGCGTTCATCGTATCCGTGGCGCTGGCCACCCGTTCCGCCGTGGCGGGCGGGCTGGACGAGGAAATCGCCTATCAGCTCAGCGACGAATATATCCAGACCGTGGAAGGCATGGTCACGCTCGATTCCATCGATCTGATTCAAAGGACCATGCTGGTCGATTTTGCGGAACGCGTCCGGGACGCGTCCCTGCCGCTCAAGGATATTCCGGAGGATATCGCCCGCAGCGTGAAATATATCCGCCTGCATACAAACAGCAACCTCTCTGTGCAGGAGGTTGCCGATGCGGTGGGGCTGAGCCGCAGTCATCTTTCCCATAAATTCAAGGAAGCGATGGGCTTTGACATCAGCGCGTTTATGATGCGGTGCAAGCTGGAGGAAGCCAAGAGCCTGCTGATCTATTCCGAGCAGAGCATCAGCGAGATCAGCAATTACCTGTGCTTCTCCAGCCAGTCCTATTTCACCAGCGTTTTCCGGAAAAAATACGGCCTCACGCCCAAGGAATACCGCGTGCGGTTCGGCAAGGAGTTTACCCCTTGACGCCGCCCAGCGTGACGCCCTTGACGAAGTATTTCTGCACGAAGGGATAAACCAGCAGGATGGGCAGCGTGCCGATCACGGTGACGCAGTATTTGACCAGGTTCGAGGTAAAGTCCGCTTTGCTCAGGGCCTGATTGCCGCTTAACACCTTTGCGGAGTCGTTCTGGATCAGCAGCTCGCGCATGAACAGCTGCAGGGGCCACTTGTCGCGCACCTTGGGCATATAGATGGAAGCCGGATACCAGGCGTTCCAGTGGATCACGATGGTGAACATGATGATGACCGCGATGTTGGCCTTGACCAGCGGCACCAGGATGCGGAAAAGGATGGTCAGCGGCCCCGCGCCGTCCAGCTTGGCGCTTTCCTCGAAGCTCTCCGGCAGCTGATCGAAGGCCGATTTCATCATCACGATGTAAAACGCGTTCATCATGCCGGGGATCATCAGCACCCAGCGGGTATTGATCATGCCGAGCGAGCGGATGACCATGTAGGTGGGGATCAGACCGCCGGAGAACATCATGGTGAACATGATGAACAGCAGCAGCGGCTTTTGCAGCTTGAAGTTTTTCCGGCTCACCAGGTAGCCCGCCACGGTGGTGCACATGGTGCCCGCAGTCACGTGCCAGATCACATAGATCAGCGTGTTCCCGTAGCCGGCCAGGATATCCTTGTTTTTGGAAATCAGCTCGTAACCCGAGAAGGTGGCCTTGCCCATGGGCTTCCACAGGATGCCGGAGGCGTTCATCAGCATGCGGGGATTGCTGATGGAGGCCATGAGGACGTGCCAGATCGGCGCGATGCACAGCACGGCGAAGATCGCCATGAAGCCGTAGTTGAGGATGTTGAACACGATCCGCCCGGCGTTGTTCTTTTCGATCATTTCCTCATCCCTCCTTACACGATGGACGTATCCGTCAGCTTCCGGCTGACCGAGTTGGAGACGATCAGCAGGATGGTGCCCACGACGGAGTTGAACAGACCCACCGCCGAGGAATAGCCGTACTGCATTTTTTCGATGCCCATGCGCTGCACGTGCGTGGAAATGACGTCGGCGGTTTCATAGATGCTGGGGTTATAGAGCAAAAGGATCTTGTCGCCGCCCACCTGCATCAGCATGCCGCAGCGCAGCACGAACATGGTCACGATGGCGGGCATGATGCCGGGCAGCGTGATATGCCAGGCGCGGCGGATGCGGCCCGCGCCGTCGATGGCGGCGGCCTCGTGCAGCTCCTGGCTCACCGAGGCGATGGCCGATACGAAGAAGATCGCGCCGTAGCCCAGGCCCTGCCACAGATCGGAGAACAGGTTGATCCACCAGAAATATTTGGGATTCTGCAAAAGGTTCTCGCGCGGGATGCCCAGCAGGCTGACCAGTCCGTCCGTCACAACGCCGTTTGTGGCGCAGAACTCGATGATCAGACCGCAGATCACGACCATGGACACGAAATAGGGCAGCACGTGCACGGTCTGCACCGTTTTGCGGAACCATTTGACGCCCACCTCGTTGAGCAGGAGCGCGTAGAGGATGCTCGCCGGGAAGCCCACGATCAGCCCCAGGAAGCTGATGACCAGCGTGTTCCGAAGGATGGTGAGGAAATTGGGCCCGCCGAAGAAATCGGCGAAGTTCTTGAAGCCCACCCATTTGCTGCCCAGCACGCCCAGCTGCGGCTTGTAGTTTTCAAAGCTGATCACCAGGCCGAACATGGGCAGGTAGCAGAAGATCAGGAAGTACAGGAAAATGGGGACGGCGAGGAAATACAAGCCCTTGTTCAGGCTGAAATCCGCCCGCCAGCCCCGTAATCTGCGGAGCTTGCTTGCTTTGGTCACGCTGGTTTCCATGGCGTTTCCTCCCTTCGGATATTGAAGCACGGAACGGTCGTCCGGCATCGGGGCACGCGGCCATGCACATACGCCGATAGCCGTTTTCAATTGTATTATAAGCGCCGCTTCCCCATAAATATTGCAATATTGTTTGATTATTGTTGAATTCGTGCGAAACGCCGGGTTTTTTCGGAAAGACGCCGTTTCTTCGCCCGCAAACGCGCGACGGCGTTTCAAACAAAATTGACATTTTATGAACGTATTTATTATACAGATCGGCCGTTATCCTGTATAATAGGAACAAATAAACGATGGGAGGAAGGAGTCCTTTCCATGACAAAGCTTGCCGCCCCAATTTTCAACAGCCGCGTAAAAAGCGACGCGGTCACCGCAAAAGAAAAATGGCTGGGATATCTGCTGGGTCCCGCCGGAGCGCTGCTGCTCAACGCCGTCCTGGCCACCTACCTGAACGTGTACTACACGGACGTGCTGAACCTGACGCCGCTGTGGAACGGCTTGTTCCTTGCGGTTTTCCCCATCGTGTCGAAGATCATCGACGCCGTCACCAACATCATCATGGGTCAAATCATCGACCGGACGAAAACGAAGCAGGGCAAGGCGCGGCCCTGGCTGCTGCTGTCCGCCTTCCTGCTGCCCGTCACCGGCATCCTGCTCTTCACCGTGCCGGACGCGGGCGACACGGTGAAGGTGATCTGGGTCATGCTCTCCTATAACCTCTTTTATTCCTTCGCCTACACCATCTTCAACATGAGCCACGGCCTGATGGTGCCGCTTTCCACGCGGGACAGCACCGCCCGGGGCGGCCTTTCCGTGTTCAATCAGATCACCACCATCATGATGAGCGGCATCCTGGTCGCGCTCATTTTCCCCATGCTCATCATGCCGGCCATCGGCGCGGACAAGTCCAAATGGATCCTGCTGATGTCGATGCTCTCCATCCTGGCGCTGCCGCTGACGCTGCTGGAATACTATTTCACCAAGGAACGCATCACCGAGGAAGTGGAAAAATCCGGGCGTACGCAGGAAAAGATCTCCTTCCGGGAGCAGATGAAGCTGCTGTTCAGCGACAAATACATGCTGCTCATCTACGGTTATTTTCTGGTCACCACCATCGGCGCGACGATCAAGAACCTGGGGCTGGTGTACTACTGCAATTACGTGCTTGGCACCTATAACGACGGCGTCACGCAGATGCTGGTCTCGGTCATCGGCGGCATCCCCATGGGCATCGGCATTTTCGCGGTGTGGCCGCTTGCCAAAAAATTCGGAAAGCGGAAGGTGACCATGGCGGGCTGCGCGCTGATCTCCACAGGTTCGCTGATCTGCTGGCTGTTTCCCGCCAACATGGTCATCGTGCTGATCGGCCAGTTTATCAAAAACATGGGCGGTCTGCCCGGATCGTACGTATTCATGGCCCTGTTCGCCGACTGTCTGGATCATCTGGAATGGAAGACGAGCGACCGCATGGACGGCACCGCCATGTCGATCTACAATATCATCGCGGTCGCCATGGTGGGCATCATGACCGGCGTGTTCAACTGGCTGCTGGCCCGGGCCGGGTATCTTGCGCCCATCACGGCGGGCAGCGTATCCGAGGCCGCCTCCGTCATCGCGGGCCACGGCTGGACGGCGCAGGTGGCGCTGGAAAGCCTCAAGCCCGCCGCCGACGGCATCCTGACCGTCGCCATGCGGCAGCCCGCCAGCGTCAGCTGGGTCATTTCCTTCGCCTTTGTGGGGCTTGAAGTGTTCACCAGCGTCATCGCTTTCTTCCTGCTGCTATTCCTGACTGTGGAAAAGAATCTGCCCAGGGAGCAGGCCGAAATCAAAGCGCGTCACGAAAAAGCGTAAGGAGCAATTATTTATGAACGAATATGAGAAAAAGCACAGCGAATTTCTGCGCCGCTGCGGCGCGGAATGCGCGGTGCTGCTGAAATCGGACGGAGCTTTCCCCCTGGACGCTCCCTGCGATCTGGCGCTCTACGGCAGCGGCGCGCGCCGCACGGTAAAGGGCGGCACGGGCTCGGGAGAAGTCAATTCCCGCATCTTCGTTACGGCGGAGGACGGCCTTGAAAAAGCCGGCTTCCGCGTAACCACCAAGGGCTGGATGGACCGCTACGGGGAAATTCAGGCGGAAGCGAAAAAGCGCTTTATCCGGGAGCTCAAGCGCTCCGCCCTGAGGCGCGGCACGCTGGCGGTTTTGTCATGCTTCGGCGCGGTGATGCCGGAGCCCGAATACGACCTGCCCCTGGACGCCGCGGGCGACGCCGCCGTCTACGTGCTCTCCCGCGTATCCGGCGAAGGCTCGGACCGTCAGCCCGTTCCGGGCGATATCCTTTTGACCGAAACCGAAAAACGTGATATCCTGACGCTGGAACGGAAATACGAAAAGTTCCTGCTTGTGCTGAACGTGGGCGGCGTGATCGACCTGACGCCGGTCATGGACGTCCGCAACATCCTGCTGCTCAGCCAGCTGGGCGGAGAAACGGGCGATATCCTGGCTGATCTGATCCTGGGGCGGAGCGCGCCCTCCGGCAAGCTGGCCTCCACCTGGTTTTCCTGGGCGGATCATCCGGCAATCGGCGATTTCGGCGACCGGTACGATACGCGTTACGCCGAGGGCGTCTATGTGGGCTACCGGTATTTTGACAGCGCGGGAAAAACGCCGCTGTTCCCCTTCGGCTTCGGGCTGAGCTACACGCGTTTTTCCCTGGAGGCCGGCAAAGCGAGCGAGGAAAACGGCGTCGTCACCGTCGGCGTTACCGTAAAGAACACAGGGAACCGCTGCGGGAAAGAGGTCGCGCAGCTTTATGTCTCCGCGCCCGACGGCAAGCTGGACAAGCCGTATCAGACGCTGGCGGCCTTTGAAAAAACGGACGAATTGCGGCCCGGCGAAGCGCAGGAGCTGACCCTGTCCTTCGACCTGCGCGATATCGCGTCCTACGATGCCACGCGCGCGGCCTGGATCCTGGAGCCGGGAGACTACGCGCTGCGCGTCGGCGCTTCGAGCCGCGACACGCAGATAGTTGCCGTCGTCCGTCTGAACGGCGAAGCCGTGATCCGGCAGGGAAAAAACTGTCTCGGAGCGCCGGACTTTACGGACTGGAAGCCGGACTTCGCGCATCCCGCGCCGCCGTCCGGGCTTCCCGTCCTGCCCGTCGACGCTTCGGCGTTCGATACCGATATCGTCGATTACGCGCTTCCGCAGCAGATCGATCCCCTGGCGGAAAGCCTGAGCGACGAAGAGCTGTGCCTTCTGAATATCGGTGCGTATAAGCGCAAAGGCTCCGGCAGCGTGATCGGCGCGGCCGGTCAGTCCGTGGCCGGAGCCGCGGGTGAAACGGTCGGCTTCCTCAGCGAAAAGGGGATTCCCGCCCTGATCATGGCGGACGGCCCCGCCGGGCTGCGCCTCGCCCGTCAGTACACGCGGGACGCAAGCGGCGTGCATCCCATCGGAGACGCCATGCCGGAGAGCATCATGGAGCTTTTGCCCGCGCCCGCCGCGTTCTTCATGAAGCGCTCCTCGGGGAAAGCAAAAACGGGCGGGGAGATATTCGAGCAGAACTGCAACGCGCTCCCCATTGGCACGGCGCTGGCCCAGAGCTGGAACCTGCGGTTCGCCGAGCAGTGCGGCGATCTGGCAGGCGACGAGATGGAGCGCTTCGGCGTTCATCTCTGGCTTGCCCCGGCGCTCAACATCCACCGGGATATCCGCTGCGGGCGCAACTATGAGTATTACTCCGAAGACCCGCTGATCTCCGGGCGCTTCGCGGCCGCCGTCACCCGCGGGGTGCAGCGGCATCCCGGCTGCGGAACGACCGTCAAGCACTTCGCCGCCAACAACCAGGAGACCAACCGCTACGGCAGCAACAGCCTCGTCAGCGAGCGCGCGATGCGGGAAATCTATCTGCGCGGCTTCGCGATTGCCGTGCGCGAGAGCCAGCCGCACGCGCTGATGACCTCCTATAACCTGCTGAACGGCGAACATACCTCCGAGCGGCGGGATCTGATCGAAGACGTGCTGCGGGCCGAGTTCGGCTTCCGGGGCATCGTGATGACCGACTGGATCGTCGCCGCCCTGAACGCGGGCAAAAAGAAGTACCCCGCGCCGAACGCCGCAAGGATCGCCGCGGCCGGCGGCGATCTGGTCATGCCGGGCGGTCCGGGCGACCTGAAAGCGATGCGGAAGGGCCTGGAGGAAGGCGTTCTGACGAGAAAGCAGCTTTCGATCAACGCCACAAGGATCATCCGGATGGCGAAAAAACTGACCGGGAAATAATAAAATCTCAGATTCAACGCAAGCATTGGAGGGAAAAGCATGAAAAAGACCAGCTTCTGCGACGGATGGCTCTTTGGTGAACAGGGCAGAGAAAAACAGCCCATCCTGCTCCCCCACGACGCAACGCAGACCCGAAAACGCAGCGCCGACGCGCCTTCCGGCTCCGGCGGCGCGTACTATCCGGACGGCACGTACGAATACGTCAAAACGTTCGACGCGCCTGAAAGCTGGAAGGGACAATATCTTTCACTGCTCTTCGAGGGCGTGTATCCCCAGGCAAAGGTGCTGCTGAACGGGCGCGAAATCGGCGGCTGCGCTTACGGGTACAGCCTGTTTGAAACGCCGCTGACCAATCTCAACTATGGCGGGCGGAACGAAATCTCCGTGATCGTGGAGCACCACGCGCCCAACTCCCGCTGGTATGCCGGCGCGGGCATTTTCCGGCCCGTGTGGCTGCTCCGGGGCGGCGCTTCTTATATCCCCATTGGCGGCGTTCGCGTCACCACCTTATCCTGCTCGCCCGCTGAGATCAGGGTTCAAACCGCGCCGGTCGGACAGGGCCGGGTCCATGTTTCAATACTGGACGGAAACAGCGTCGTCGCTTCCGGCGAAGGAAGCGATATCGCCTTCGTCCTTCCGGACGCAAAGCTGTGGGACGCGGAGCATCCGAACCTCTATACCTGCAGGGTCGCGCTGAAGGACGGCGACGCCGTGCTGGACGAGACCGAAACCGCGTTCGGCATCCGCAAAATCGAATACAGCACGAAAGGCTTGTTCATCAACGGCAAAAAAACGCTGCTCAGGGGCGGCTGCATCCATTCCGACAACGGCATTCTGGGCAGCCGCACGTTTGACGGGAGCGAATGGCGCCGCGTGCGCATTCTGAAGGAACACGGCTTCAACGCCATCCGCTCGGCACACAACCCCCTGTGCCGGGCTGCGTTGGAAGCCTGCGACGCACTGGGCATGTATGTGATGGACGAAACCTGGGATATGTGGGACAAGCACAAAACCGACCGCGACTACGCCGAGCGCTTTCCCGATCACTGGCGATATGACGTGAAAGCCCTGGTCGCCAAGGATTATAACCATCCCTGCGTGATCCTGTATTCCATCGGCAACGAGGTCACCGAGCCCGCGAAGCCGGAAGGCGTGAAGCTGGCGGGCGAAATCATCGCCGAAGTGAAAAAGCACGATACCACCAGGCCCGTTACGGCGGGCATCAACCTGACGCTGCTCACGATGGCGCAGCAGGGCATCGACGGTTCGATCGGAGAGAAAAAGGACCTGAGCAGCACCGATTTCAACGAAATGATGGCGGTGAACTATCAGGGAATGCTGCAAGGCGCGGCTACGCTGCAAGCCGACGCCTGCTCCGCGCCGCTGCTGGATCAGCTGGATATCGCGGGATACAATTACGCCCAGACGCGCTACGAAAACGAGCCCTCCCTGCATCCGGGCCGGGTGATCGTGGGCAGCGAAACCTTCCCGCAGGATCTGCCCCGCAACTGGGCGATGGTGGAAAGGATGCCCTGGGTAGTCGGCGACTTCATGTGGACGGCCTGGGACTATATCGGCGAAGTGGGCATCGGCGCGTGGTCCTCCGACCGGGAAAGCAAAAGCTTCGCCAAGCCCTATCCCTGGAAGCTGGGCGATACCGGCGCGCTGGATATCCTGGGCCACGAAACCGCCGAAGCGGGCATGGCGTCCGTCGTCTGGGGCGCGCGGAAAGCGCCGTATATCGCCGTGCGGCCCATTCTGCCGGAAGGCGAGGGCTGGCTGATCGCCATGTGGCGTGGCAGCAACGCCATCCCGTCCTGGAGCTGGAAGGGCTGCGAGGGCAGGGAAACCGAAGCCGAGGTATACACGCAGGCCCCGGAAGCCGAGCTGTTCATCAACGGCGTTTCCCAGGGCAGAAAGCCCGTGACCGACGCAAAGGCCGTTTTCCCGGTCGTTTACCGGCCCGGCGAAATCAGGGCGGTGGCTTACCACGCCGACGGAACGCGGACAGAAAGCGTTCTCGTCTCCGCGGATGAAAACACCCGCATCGTCATCGCGCCCGAAACCGCGCCCGAAATCGGCAGGCTGCTGTACGTGGATATATCGCTGCGCGGCGAGAACGGCGAGATCGAGAGCCACGCCGACGAAACGCTGACGGTGCAGGTCACGGGCGGCAGGCTGCTGGCCTTCGGCAGCGCCAGTCCCAAGACCGAGGAAGCCTATCTGTCCGGCGTCTATACCACCTACCGCGGACGCGCGCTGGCGGCGGTGCTGCCCGAAAGCGACAGGCTGGAAATCAGCGCGCGCGGAGAAACCATGCAGGCCGTCTGGAAAACGGAAGGACTGTCCGTGTAATAAATATACGGCATGCAGGGAGGAATAATCATGTCAGAAAAGCCAGGCGAGCCCTTCCGCGTCGCGCTGTCCCTGAGCCCCTTTTCTCTGCCGCAGTTTGAGCAGGGGTATACATTTCAGGTGGAAGAGCAAACGGCTTCCACCCCGCAGGAACTGCAAAAAATCTACTGCGCCCGCGGCGCGACCGAGATGTTCACGCGCATCGCCACCAAGCGTTTCGCGTCCCCGGACGGCAACGCCGACGGAAAAGAGGACAATAACGCCATCCTCGAGCAGGGGCTTGCGCTGTGCAGGATCGCAGCGGAGCTGGGCATTCCCATCAATCCCGAAATCATGTGCGCGTACACATACATGGACATGGGAATCCAGCAAGCGCCGAACTTTGAGGAATATCCCGAAATTTACGCGCTGCAGCGCGGCAAGCCCTGGGAGGAGCTGAACCTCGGCGAAATCTGCGCGGTGCTGAAAGCCTACGGCCAGTTCGTCGCGGAAAGCATCCTGAAAACGGGCTGCACGGTCCGCAACTGGAACCTGGGAAACGAAGCGAATTACGGCTTCGCGGGGATCAGTTATGGCCTGAAAACCGCGGTCAATCCGAAGCTGGCAAAAATGCCGCCGTTCCTGCGCTATGTGCTGCCGTCCTTCGCGATCGGGTGGTTCAAGCGGAACGTGTGGCGCTACGACGCCAAGGCGCTCGCCGCCCTGCGCGAAGGCATTCTGGCAGCGTATGAAAAAAAGAGCATGGACGCCTCCGGCGTGCGGTTTTCAACGCATATCGCCACCGTGGTCGCCACGCCCCGGATCTGCGCGTCGTACTTCAACTGCCTGAAAGAAAACGGATATGCCCTGGACACGGCGGGCATCAGCTACTATCCCAGCGCGCCTGCGATGTGCCGGGACAAGGACAAGCTGCTGAAAAAGACCGTCACGGCCATCTACGAGCAGTGCGGCCTTCCCGTGTTCATCGCCGAATATGCCTATCCCTCAGGGCCCATGGAAGGCCCCTTCGCGGGCTGGAATCAAAAAGCGGGCAATTATGCGCAGAATCAGCAGGGCCAGGCCGCGCTGTACGCCGACGTGATCGCCTGGGGAAAAACGCATCATGTGGCCGGCATCCGCTACTGGGCCCCGGATTTCAAGGGCTGGTATACCATGTCCATGTTTGAGTTCCAGGGAAAAAAGGGAATCTCAAAGGAAATCCTGAACAGGCACCTGGAGATCATCCGGAATAATACCGCTCGCGTTCTATGAGCCATGATGCAAATGGGGAATTAAGACAAAAAGCGCCGTTTTTCCGCGAAACAGGCAGGGAAAACGCGCTTTCTTCTGGCTCGCCCCGCGCTACTCCCTGCGGGAAGCGCGGGTTGCGGGCGGCAATCTGCGGATTGCCCGGTTGCGGGCGGCAATCTGCGGATTGCCCGCCCTTAGCCTGCCTGCGGCAGGCGCTTGGCAGAAAGCTGCAAAGAAGCAGCCCGCGAAGTCGCTTCGGGCAGCGATCTCAGTAACTTCCGCGAGTTGATTGAATGAGGCAACCAACCGTTCCCGGGCGACCGGCTTCGCCGGTCATGCGGAGCGAAGCGCCGCGGAAATCAAACGGACATACCTGAAAATGAATGAATTCATTTTCAGGCTGGCCCTTTGATTTCCCCTTGCCCGGGAACTCACTTGGGCCCATAGGCCAAACAGGCGGAAGCAAGTCTGGTTTACGCTCCGCGCTTCATCGCCGGGATGGGTCCAGGGGTTTAGAGCTCCCGGAAAATCTTCCCTTGGGATGATAATCCTGGCCTTCGGCCAGCGCAAGCGAACAGCGAGAAACGGGCCGGAAGGCCCCGGATGCAGAAGTCCCCTGGCGAAGAGCTCGAGAGCGAG